>DAIDJQ010000112.1 GCA_027451305.1 Cellulomonas sp. | reverse complement strand
CGCGCGACCCCTTCGCTGGTCCGAGGACGGAGGACCTCGCCTACGCGTTCACGGCGCGGCGGCCGGCGGCCGCGCTCGGTCTGCGCGGTTCGCAGCACGCGCTGCGCGGAGAGGTGACCGGACGACGGTCACCGAGCCGGGCGGTCGTCGGAGCCGTCGCAGGCCTCGGCCTGGCCGCGACGGGTCTCTTCGCTCTCGGCGCACGCCCGGCTGTGGTTCCCACCAACCACCCGGCCGTGGCGCTCGGGCTGCTCGGGCAGGCGGCGACCCCGTCGACGTCGTCCGCCGGCGGCACCGTGCGCGCGGCGTCCGCGGCCGGCGGAGGCGGGTTGACGGCAGACGGGTGGACCGTGCCGCAGCTGCCCGCGGGGTGGGCCGTCACCGCGGTCCGGTCCGACGCGGCGGCCACCTCGGTGGAGGTGGACCTGCTGGCGCCGACCGGGTCGGCCGTGGTGGTCACCGAGCAGCAGGGCCGGCTGGACACCGCCGCGCTGGACGGCGTCCCGGTGCGTCGCATCGGCGGTCGCGCGGTGTACCTGCTGTCCAGCGCGCCCCGCCACCTCGCCTGGCAGTCGGACGCGAGCGTGGTGGAGGTGGTGGCCGCTCTGCCCGACGACGAGCTGGACGGTCTCGTCGGGGCTTTCCCTGCGACCCCCTTCGACGACGGGGTGCCCGCCCGCATCGGCCGTGGCTGGTCGACGGTGGCGCACGTGCTGGGCGGCTCCTGACCACCGCTCGACCCATCGAGGCGGGGTCCGGCCACGGCAGGGCGCCGACGCCCCCGGGGTAGCCTTGGCCGGTGTTCGGTATCAACGGTGGCGAGCTGATCATCCTGCTCGCCGTCGTCGCCCTGGTGGTGGGGCCCGAACGCCTGCCCACGTATGCCGAGCAGCTGGCGCGGTGGGTCCGTGGGCTGCGCAGGCTCGTCGCGGACGCGCGTACGCGCGTCGACTCCGAGCTCGGCGAGACGGGGATCGACTGGGAGGCGCTGGACCCGCGCCGCTACGACCCGCGTCGGATCGTGCGGGAGGCGTTGCTGGAGGACGGCGGCGCGACCGCCGCGGACCAGGCTCGGCGGACTGCCGCGCGGACCGCTGCCGCCACCGCGTCAGGACCGTCGACGGAGGCCGTGCCCGAGGGGCCGGCGCCGTACGACGACGAGGCAACATGAGGAGAGACACGTAGATGCTGACCGCCGGCATGCCCCGGGTGTTCTCGGGGATGCAGCCGACCTCCGACTCGCTGCACCTGGGCAACTACCTCGGCGCCCTGACGCAGTGGGTGGCGCTGCAGGACGACCACGACGCCATCTACTGCGTCGTCGACCTGCACGCCCTGACGGTCGGCCCGGACCCCGCGGTGCTGCGTGAGCGCACGCGACGCACCGCCGCCCAGTACCTGGCGGCGGGCGTGGACCCGGCGCGGTCGATGCTCTTCGTGCAGTCCCACGTGCCGGAGCACGCCGAGCTGGCGTGGTTGCTCTCCTGTCACACGGGGTTCGGCGAGGCCGGTCGCATGACCCAGTTCAAGGACAAGTCGGCGCGACACGGGTCCGAGGGCACCAACGTCGGCCTCTTCACCTACCCGGTGCTGATGGCGGCGGACATTCTGCTCTACGACACGGCGCTGGTCCCGGTGGGGGAGGACCAGCGCCAGCACCTCGAGCTCAGCCGCACGCTCGCGCAGCGCCTGAACTCGCGCCTGGGTGCCGGGTCGGTGGTGGTGCCCGAGCCGTTCATCGTCAAGAGCACGGCGAAGATCTACGACCTGCAGGACCCGAGCTCGAAGATGAGCAAGTCGGCGGCCAGCCCCAACGGCCTGATCGAGCTGCTCGACGACCCGAAGGTCGTGGCCAAGCGGATCAGGTCCGCCGTCACGGACACGGATCGGGAGATCCGCTTCGACCCGACCGCCAAGCCGGGGATCGCGAACCTGCTGACGATCTACTCCGCGCTGACCGAGCGCTCGGTGCCGCAGCTCGAGGCGGAGTACGCAGGCCGGGGGTACGGGGACCTGAAGAAGGACCTCGCGGAGGTGGTGGTGGACTTCCTCACGCCGTTCCAGGAGCGGGTGCACCACTTCCTGGCCGACCCGGGTGCGCTGGACGAGGTGCTCGCGACCGGGGCCGAGAAGGCGCGCGACCTCGCGTCGGCCACCCTGGACCGGCTCTACGAGCGTTCGGGGCTGCTGGCGCGCCGAGGGCGCCGATGACCGAGCCTGCGGGCGTGGTGCGGATCGGCGTGGTGGTCGGGGTCCCGGAGCCGCACGGTCCGGTGCTGCGTGCCGAGCGCATCGCGACCGGGGACCCGGAGGCGCACACGATCGCGCCGCACATCACGCTGCTCGGCCCCACCGACCTGGCCGCCGACGAGGTGGCCGCGGTCGACGAGCACCTGGCGGCGGTGGCGGCGACGCACCCGCCGTTCGTGGTGCAGCTGCGCGGGACCGGGACGTTCCGGCCCGTGACACCCGTGGTGTTCCTGCAGCTGAGCCGAGGCATCGCCGACTGCGAGCAGCTGGAGCGCGTCATCCGGAAGGGACCGCTGACCACCCCGGTGCGGTTCCCGTACCACCCGCACGTGACAGTCGCCCACGGGGTCGCGGAGCCGATCCTCGACGACGTCTTCGACCGGCTCTCCGACTTCGAGGCCACCTTCCGCGTCGAGGCGTTCACCCGCTACGAGCAGGACGACGAAGGCGTGTGGCAGTCCGTGCGGTCGTTCCGGCTGCGCGGGCCGGCCCCCCAGGGTGCGGTCCCGCACCCGTCGACAGCGGATGCCGGGGTGGCACGCCCGACCTAGGGTCGGCGCGTGGACGAGAACCTCGAGACGACCGCCCGCCCGGCCGACGGTTCCGGTGCCGCCCACCTGCGAGCCGCTGCCGCGGCCCCGGACGATCCGTCGGCCCGTGCCGAGGCAGGCGGCTGGGCCGGCCTCGTCGCCCGCGTCGAGCGTGCGCTGGCGTGGTGGCGGCGCAGCCGTGCCGGCCGCGCCGAGGCACGCTTCGGAGCGGCCGGTGGGGGGCTGCTGACCGGCGGGATCGCCTACGCCGCGCTGTTCGCCGTCTTCTCCGGCCTGACCCTCGGGTACTCGGTGTTCATGCTCGTGCTCGGCCGCAACCAGCACCTGAGGGACACGGTGCTGCGCACGCTGGCAGGCACGCTGCCCGGGCTGATCGACACCGGCGACGGCAAGGGGCTGCTCAAGCCCGACCAGCTGCGGATGTCCGCCGGCCTCTCCGTCGCCGGTGTGATCGCTGTGGTGACCCTCGTGCTCAGCGCCCTGTCCGCCGTGGGCGCGTTGCAGACGGCGCTCCTCGCGATGTTCGGCGTGCGCCGGCAGGGCAACGCCCTGGTCGGCAGGCTGCGCGAGCTGGGCGGGTTCGCCGCGATCGGGTTGGCCGTGCTGGTGTCCGCCGTTCTCGGCCTCGCGCTGACGTCGGCGGCCGACTGGCTGCTCGGTGCCGTCGGCTGGGGGGCGTTCGCCAGGTTCGCCGGGCGGGTGCTCGGCATCCTCGTCACCTTCGCCGTCGACGCCGCGACGTTCGTGGTGCTCGTGCGGGTGCTCGCCTCCCAGGACCCCCCGCGCAAGGACCTGCTCGGCGGAGCGGTGGTCGCCGGTGTGGGTCTCGGCGTGGTCCGCGTGCTCGGGACCTCGGTGGTGGCCGGCAGCGTGCGCAGCAACCCGGTGCTGGCGTCCTTCGCCGTGATCGTCGTGCTGCTGGCGTGGATCAACCTCGTGGCGCGCATCGTCCTGCTCGCAGCGGCCTGGACCGCGAACCCGCCGCTCGCCCAGCCGGCACCGGCCCCGGCGGGGGCGACCGCCCGCCGCTGAGGTCAGAACGCCCGGGTGATCATCGCGCGCTTGACCTCAGCGATCGCCTTGGTCACCTCGATGCCGCGCGGGCACGCCTCGGTGCAGTTGAAGGTGGTGCGGCAGCGCCACACCCCCTCCTTGTCGTTGAGGATCTCGAGGCGCTGGGTGCCGCCCTCGTCCCGGCTGTCGAAGATGAAACGGTGCGCGTTGACGATCGCCGCAGGCCCGAAGTACTGGCCGTCGTTCCAGAACACCGGGCAGCTCGAGGTGCAGCAGGCGCACAGGATGCACTTGGTGGTGTCGTCGTAGCGCTCGCGCTCGGTGGGCGACTGCAGCCGCTCGCGGGTCGGCTCGTTCCCCGACGTGACGAGGAACGGCATGATCTCGCGGTACGACGCGAAGAACGGCTCCATGTCGACCACCAGGTCCTTGATCACCTGCAGGCCCTTGATGGGCTCGATGATGATCGGCTTGGTGGGGTCGAGGTCCTTGAGCAGGGTCTTGCAGGCGAGCCGGTTGCGGCCGTTGATCCGCATCGCGTCCGACCCGCAGACCCCGTGCGCGCAGGACCGGCGGAACGTGAGCGAGCCGTCCTGCTCCCACTTCACCTTGTGCAGCGCGTCCAGCACCCGGTCGGTGCCGTGCACCTGCACCACGAACTCCTGCCAGGTCGACTGCCCCTGCTCCGTCACCTCGCCGTACGGCGCTGGCTCGGCGTCCGCCGGCTGGTATCGGCGGATCTTCAGGTTGACCTCGAAGGTCGGTACCTCGCCCAGCGGGGCGCCGGAGGCAGCGGGCTTGTCCAGGGTGGCGGTCATCAGTACTTGCGCTCCATCGGCTGGTAGCGGGTGACGGTGACAGGCTTGGAGCCCAGGACGAGCTGGTAGTCGTCGAACTGGGTGACGCGGTGGAACGGGCCATCCGGGTCCCCGTCCGTCTGCGACGGGTCCAGGGACAGGGGCCGACGGTACGCCAGGGTGTGCCGCATGTAGCCGGCGTCATCCCGCTTGGGGAAGTCCTCGCGGAAGTGCCCGCCACGGGACTCGTTGCGGTTCAGCGCGCCGACCACGACCGTCTCGGCCACGTCGAGCAGGAACCCGAGCTCCACGGCCTCGAGCAGGTCGGTGTTGAACGTGCGGCTCTTGTCCTGCACCGAGATCGCCTGGTACCGCTTCTGCAGCGCCTTGACGTCCGCCAGCGCCTGCGCCAGCGACTCCGCGGTGCGGAACACCTGCGCGTTGGTGTCCATCGTCTGCTGCAGCTCGCGGCGGATGTCCGCGACCCGCTCGCCGTCCGGCCGGGTGCGGATGCCCTCGAGCTCCGCCTCGACGGACGCGGCCGCGTTGTCCGGGAGGTCGACCCAGTCCGCGTCGACGGCGTAGGCGGCCGCCGCGATGCCCGACCGCTTGCCGAACACGTTGATGTCCAGCAGCGAGTTGGTGCCCAGGCGGTTCGAGCCGTGCACCGACACGCACGCGCACTCGCCGGCGGCGTACAGCCCGCGGATCACGTCTGTCTCGTTGCGCAGCACCTCGCCCTTGACGTTGGTGGGTACCCCGCCCATCAGGTAGTGCGCCGTCGGATACACCGGGATCGGCTCGGTGTACGGCTCGACACCCAGGTACGTGCGGGCGAACTCGGTGATGTCCGGCAGCTTGGCGTCGATGTGCGCACGCTCGAGGTGGGTGAGGTCGAGCAGCACGTAGTCCTTGTGCGGGCCGGCGCCGCGGCCCTCGCGGACCTCGTTCGCCATCGAGCGGGCGACGATGTCCCGCGGCGCGAGGTCCTTGATGGTGGGGGCGTAGCGCTCCATGAAGCGCTCGCCCTCGCTGTTGCGCAGGATGGCGCCCTCGCCACGGGCTGCCTCCGACAGCAGGATGCCGAGGCCGGCCAGGCCCGTCGGGTGGAACTGGAAGAACTCCATGTCCTCCAGCGGGATGCCGCGCCGGTACGCCAGCGCGATGCCGTCACCGGTGAGGGTGTGGGCGTTCGACGTGGTCTTGAAGATCTTCCCGGCGCCGCCCGTGGCGAGGATCACCGACTTGGCCTGGAACACGTGGATCTCGCCGCTGGCCAGGTCGTACGCGACCACGCCCGAGGCGTGCACCTCCTCGCCCTCCGGCACGTGGCCGGCAGCGAGGTCGTGGTCCACCAGCAGGTCCAGCACGTAGAACTCGTTGTAGAACTCCACGTTCTGCTTGACGCAGTTCTGGTACAGCGTCTGCAGGATCATGTGGCCGGTGCGGTCCGCCGCGTAGCAGGCCCGGCGGACGGGAGCGTCGCCGTGGTTGCGGGTGTGGCCGCCGAACCGGCGCTGGTCGATCTTGCCCTCGGGCGTGCGGTTGAACGGCAGGCCCATCTTCTCCAGGTCGAGGACGGCGTCGATGGCCTCCTTGGCCATGATCTCCGCCGCGTCCTGGTCGACGAGGTAGTCGCCACCCTTGACCGTGTCGAAGGTGTGCCACTCCCAGTTGTCCTCCTCCACGTTCGCCAGCGCGGCGCACATGCCGCCCTGGGCCGCCCCGGTGTGGGAGCGCGTGGGGTAGAGCTTGGAGATGACCGCCGTCCGCGCGCGGGTGGACGACTCCAGCGCCGCCCGCATGCCCGCGCCGCCGGCGCCGACGATCACCACGTCGTACTGATGGGTCTGCATGGTTGTCCTCGGGTCTGTGCGCAGGTCAGGCGTGGCAGAACGACGGCAGCAGGTTCGCCGGCGCGCCGGGCGGGCAGGGGTTGAACGTGAAGATCACCAGCGTGCCGAGCACGACCACGACGAGGAACGCCAGCCCCAGCAGCGCCTTGAGCACCAGCCGGGTGCCGTCGCGCTCCGCGTAGTCGTTGATCACGGTGCGCACCCCGTTGCTGCCGTGGATCATCGCGAGCCACAGCATCAGCAGGTCCCACACCTGCCAGAACGGCGACGCCCACTTGCCCGCGACGAAGCCGAAGTCGATCGCCTTGACGCCCTGGCCCGCCCACAGGTTCACGAACAGGTGGCCGAAGATCAGCACCAGCAGCACCACGCCGGACGCGCGCATGAAGATCCAGCCCCACAGCTCGGCATTGCCGCGGGTGGTGCGCCGGTTCCGCCGGACGAACGGTGCCTTCGGGTCGGCGATCGCGCTCATCAGTTGCCACCTCCGAAGATGTGCATCAGCTGCCGCGGCAGGAACCCGGCCATCGTCAGCACCCACAGCCCGACGACCACCCACAGCATCACGCGCTGGTACTTCGGGCCCTTGGCCCAGAAGTCCACCAGGATGATCCGCAGGCCGTTGAACGCGTGGAACACGATCGCCGCGACCAGCCCGGCCTCGCCCAGGCCCATCACGGGGTTCTTGTAGGTGCCGATCACCGAGTTGTAGGCCTCGGGCGACACCCGCACCAGCGCGGTGTCCAGCACGTGCACGAGCAGGAAGAAGAAGATCGCGACGCCGGTGACGCGGTGCGCGACCCACGACCACATGCCTTCCCGCCCGCGGTAGAGCGTTCCGGCCGGCGCTGAGGGCGCTGTAGGCACTTGAGGGCCTTCCTGGCGGAGGTTCACAGGGGAGGACGACGACGTCCCGGGGTCACTGTACTGATCGGTCCGGGGAGGTCCGGACCGACGTTCACGGGCGCGTCCGGCCGGCTGCCGCCCCGCTACCCTGGCCGCCATGTCCGACCACCTCGCGGCGGGACCGATCCCCGGGTTCCACGCCGTCGTCCCCGCTGGCGGCGCCGGCACCCGGCTCTGGCCGCTCTCCCGCGCCGGTCACCCGAAGTTCCTCCTCGACCTGACCGGCACCGGCCGCACGCTGCTGCAGGCGACCGTGGACCGCCTCCTGCCGCTGACGGGACCCGGCAACGTGCTGGTCGTCACCGGCGCGCGGCACGCGGCGGCCGTGCAGGCACAGCTGCCCGAGCTCGTGGCGGACGGCACCGAGCGGGTGCTGGCGGAGCCCTCCCCGCGTGACTCGATGGCCGCCATCGGCCTGGCCGCCGCAGTCCTCGAGCACCGGCACGGCGGGGACGTGGTGCTCGGCTCGTTCGCCGCCGACCACGTGATCACCGGCAGCGAGGAGTTCGGTCGCGCGGTGCGCGAGGGCGTGGCCGCTGCCCGCGCCGGCTACGTCGCCACGATCGGCATCGCCGCCACCGAGCCCTCGACCGCGTTCGGGTACGTGCACGCCGGGGCGCCGCTCGGGGTTCCGGAGGCAGCCAGCGCGCGGCACGTGGTCGGCTTCACCGAGAAGCCCGACGCACAGACCGCCGCGGAGTACCTGGCCACGGGCGAGTACCGGTGGAACGCCGGCATGTTCATCGTCCAGGCGCGGGTGCTGCTGGACCACCTCGCCACCCAGCTCCCCTCGTTGGCCGCCGGCGTCCGCAGCCTCGCGGGCGTGTGGGACACCCCGGACCGCGTCGACGCGCTGACCGAGACGTGGCCCGGGCTGACGAAGATCGCCATCGACCATGCGATCGCCGAGCCGGTGGCCGCGGCCGGTGGCGTCGCGGTGGTGCCCGGCGAGTTCGGTTGGGACGACATCGGCGACTTCGCCTCGCTGGGTGCGCTGCTGTCCGCCGCGGGCGGCACGACGCTGGGCGACGACGCCGCCGTGCTCCGCATCGAGGCGCCCGACGCGCTGGTGGTGACCGGTGGTCGCACCGTCTCGGTGATCGGCGTGCCGGGGGCCGTCGTCGTGGACACCCCCGACGCGGTGCTGGTGACCACGCGGGAGCACGCGCAGGCGGTCAAGGCGGCGGTGGACGGCTGGCGCGGCCGGGGTCGCGACGACCTGCTGTAGCCGCGGAGGTCGTCTGCCGTCCGTCCGCTGGTCGGTCCGGGTGGGCCATGACGTGCGCGACTAGGCTCGTCGGCGTGTCGCAGCCTGAGCCGGATCCCGTCCCGCCGCTCCAGCTGGTGGCCTCGACGGACCCGGTGGCGTCGATCACGTCGCTGACGCCGCCGCCTGAGGGCGCGCTGGCGGCCCGGCTGCACGCGATGCTCGACGAGCTGCGCCCCGAGCTCGTCCTGCTCCGTCGCGACCTGCACGCCCACCCTGAGCTGGGACGCACCGAGAAGCGCACCACGCGCGTGGTGGCGGACCGCCTCGCCGCGGCCGGCCTGCGCCCGCGGCTGCTGCCGGGCGCGGGGCTGCTGTGCGACCTCGGGCCCACCGGGCCGAACGTGCGCCGGGTGGCCCTGCGTGCCGACCTGGACGCACTGCCCCTCATGGACCGGTGCGAGCTGCCGTGGACCTCGACCGTCCGCAACGTGGCGCACGCCTGCGGTCACGACGTGCACACGACGGCCGTGCTCGGAGCCGGCCTCGCCCTCGCCCGGCTCGACGCCGCCGGCGAGCTGCACACGGCGGTGCGACTGGTGTTCCAGCCGGCCGAGGAGGTGCAGCCCGGCGGCTCGATCGACGTGATCAACGCCGGCGGGCTGGACGGGGTCGCCCAGATCTTCGCCGTGCACTGCGACCCGAAGCTCGACGTCGGCATGGTCGGCACCCGCATCGGCCCGATCACCTCCGCGTCCGACGAGGTCTACGTGACGCTGACCGGCCCCGGTGGGCACACCTCGCGCCCGCACCTGACCGCCGACGTCGTGTTCGCGCTGGCGCAGGTGATCACGCAGGTGCCGGCCGTGCTCGGCCGTCGCCTCGACCCACGCTCCGGCGTCAACCTCACCTGGGGTGCCGTGCGGGCCGGTGCTGCACCGAACGCGATCCCGCCGTCGGGCTCGTTGTCCGGCACGCTGCGCTGCCTCGACGTGCGCGCCTGGGAGCACGCCTCGGAGGTGTTCGAGTCCGCGGTGCGCGAGGTGGTCGAGCCGTACGGCGTGGAGCTCGAGGTGCGGCACGAGCGCGGGGTGCCGCCGGTGGAGAACGACGCGCGGAGCACGGCCGTGCTGGAGGCGGCGGCGCGGGACGTGCTCGGCCCCGACGCGGTGACGCTCACCGAGCAGTCGCTCGGCGGCGAGGACTTCGCCTGGTACCTCACCAAGGTCCCCGGAGCGCTGGCACGGCTCGGCACGCGGACGCCGGGTGGGCACACCTACGACATCCACCAGGGCGACCTGAGGGTTGACGAGCGGGCGATCGAGGCCGGTGCGCTGCTCCTGGCGCGCGCCGCGATGCTGGGCGGACGGCCGGAGCCGATCGAGGGCGTGCGCTGACCGACGGCGGTCCCGCATCACCCGTCCGGCTGTCCACAGGCCGGTCCCAGGTACCAATGCGGTAACGGATGCTCGATCGATACCGTCAGGTAACCCTGCGGACACGTGCGCCTCACTAGGGTCGCGTCTGATCGATGCCGGTCGGTTCCCGACCCGGCGGCGGCGCAACGGCGCGTCGTCGCCGGCTCGGACCCCTGGCCGCCGGCGCGGCGACGACCACCCAGGAGACCCAGTGAAGAATGTGATTCGAGCGGCGGCGCTGACCGGCGCGATCGCGCTCGCACTCGCAGCGTGCGGCAGCGCGCCGACGAGCGGATCGACCTCCTCGGCAGCCGCGGGCGGTGCGACTGCCTCGAGCTTCAAGGGCTGCATCGTCTCCGACTCCGGCGGCTTCAACGACAAGTCCTTCAACGAGTCGGGCTACCAGGGCCTCAAGGACGCCGCCAGCAAGCTCGGCATCCAGACGGCCAGCGCGGAGTCCAAGACGGATGACGCGTACACGCCGAACATCGACAACATGCTCAGCCAGAACTGCAACATCATCGTGACTGTCGGCTTCAAGCTGTCCACCGCGACCGGTGACGCGGCCAAGGCGAACACCAGCACCAAGTTCGCGCTCGTCGATGCGCAGCCCACCGACGCACAGGGCAACACGTTGAGCCTCCCGAACGTCAAGCCGCTCGAGTTCGACACCGCGCAGGCCGCGTACCTGGCCGGCTACCTCGCGGCGGGCATGTCGAAGACCGGCAAGGTCGGCACCTACGGCGGCCTGAAGATCCCGACGGTCACCGTCTTCATGGACGGCTTCGCCGACGGCATCGCCAAGTACAACCAGGTCAAGGGCAAGAACGTCCAGCTGATCGGCTGGGACAAGACCAAGCAGGACGGCCTCTTCGACGGCGGCAACAGCCCCTTCGACCCGGGCTCGGGCAAGGCGAACGCCGACTCGCTCGTGGCTGCCGGCGCGGACATCCTGCTCCCGGTGGCCGGCGGCGCGGCGGTCGACGCCCTGACCGCGGCGAAGGCGACCCCCGGCACGCTGGTGATCTGGGTCGACTCCGACGGTGCGCTGATCAACCCCGACTCCTCCTCGATCATCCTCACCTCGGTGATGAAGCTGATCGGCGCAGCCGTGGGCTCGGCCGTCACTGACGCCGCGCAGAACAAGTTCGACGCGACGCCGTACGTCGGCACGCTGAAGAACGGCGGCGTCGGCATCGCGCCCTACCACGACCTGGACGCCAAGGTCCCGGCCGACCTGAAGTCGGAGGTCGACCAGCTGAAGGCCGACATCATCTCCGGCAAGATCACCGTGCAGTCGGCGAACTCGCCGAAGGCCTCCTGAGTCCGTCGACCGAGCCGGTCCGGGCAGCGCCCCGGGCCGGCTCGGTCGCGTCCACGGCCGCGGCGGACCGTGGCCGCTACTGTCGTCGGTGCGGTCGGCGGGGCCGGCCAGTGCCGGCCGGCCCGAGGAGGGGCACGTGAAGCTGGAGCTGCGGGGGATCACCAAGCGGTTCGGACCCTTGGTGGCCAACGACCGCATCGACCTGGTCGTCGAGCCGGGTCAGATCCACGCCCTGCTGGGCGAGAACGGTGCCGGCAAGTCGACGTTGATGAACGTCCTGTTCGGCCTCTACGAGCCGGACGCGGGCCAGATCCTCATCGACGACCAGCCGGCGAAGATCAAGGGCCCGGCGGACGCGCTCCGGGCGGGCATCGGCATGGTGCACCAGCACTTCATGCTGGTCCCGGTGTTCACGGTGGCCGAGAGCGTGATGCTGGGCCACGAGGCGACCCGTGGCGGCGGGCTCCTGGACCTCGACTCGGCGCGTCGGCAGGTGCGGGAGCTGTCCGCGCGGTTCGGGTTCGACGTCGATCCCGACGCGGTGATCGAGGACCTGCCGGTCGGCGTGCAGCAGCGCGTCGAGATCATCAAGGCGATGGCCCGCGACGCGAAGGTGCTGATCCTCGACGAGCCGACCGCGGTGCTGACGCCGCAGGAGACCGACGAGCTGATCGAGATCATGCGTCAGCTGCGCGCCGCCGGTACGTCGATCGTCTTCATCACGCACAAGCTGCGCGAGGTCAAGGCCGTCGCGGACGTCATCACCGTCATCCGCCGCGGGCGGGTGGTGGGCGAGGCGGAGCCGACGGCGGCGGAGTCGGAGCTCGCCGCGATGATGGTGGGCCGCGCGGTGATGCTGCAGGTGGACAAGGCCCCGGCCGAGCCGGGCGAGGTCGCTCTCTCGGTGCGGGACCTCGTGGTGACCGACCGCTCCGGGGCACGTGTGGTGGACCACGTCTCTTTCGAGCTGGCGCGCGGCGAGATCCTCGCCGTGGCCGGCGTGCAGGGCAACGGGCAGTCCGAGCTGGCCGAGGCGATCGTCGGGCTGGAGCCGGCCACGGGGTCGATGCTCCTCGAGGGCCACGAGCTGGTGGGCCGGTCGGTGCGCGAGGTGCTGGACCGGGGCGTCGGGTTCGTGCCGGAGGACCGGTCGCACGACGGGCTGGTCGGGGAGTTCACCGTCGCGGAGAACCTCGTGCTCGACCTGTTCGGCGACCAGCGGTTCCGTGGCCGCCTCGGCATGGACCTCGCCGCGGTCCGCTCGAACGCGGAGGGCCGGATCTCCGAGTTCGACATCCGGACGCGGGGTCCCGAGCAGCCGGCCGAGCGGCTCTCCGGCGGGAACCAGCAGAAGGTCGTCGTCGCCCGCGAGCTGTCACGTCCGCTGCGGCTGCTGGTGGCGAGCCAGCCGACCCGCGGCGTCGACGTGGGCTCCATCGAGTTCCTGCACCGCCGCATCGTCGCGGAGCGGGACACGGGGACCCCGGTGCTGATCGTCTCCACCGAGCTCGACGAGGTCAGCGCGCTGGCCGACCGCGTCGCCGTGATGTTCCGCGGCCGGATCGTCGGCATCGTCCCCGGGGACACGCCCCGCGACGTGCTCGGCCTGATGATGGCCGGCGTGCCCTACGAGGAGGCTCGGCGGCACGCCGCCGAGCACCCGACCACCGAGACGTTGATCGAGCAGGACCCGTCCGCGGCGGGCGCCGCCGGGCCGAAGGAGGGTGAGGTCTTGTGACCGACGAGCCTGTGCCGGACCGGGCGGCTGCGCCGCCGGTGGCCCCGCCGGACCCGAACGGGGAGGAGCGGGCGGCGTCCTGGCTGCGCCGGCTGTCCAGCGGCGACGTGCTGACGACCGTGCTCGCCTTCGTGCTCGCACTCGTGATCGGCGGCATCCTGATCGCGGCGGTGGACAACCGCGTGACCAAGGCGGCGAGCTACTTCTTCGCCAGGCCGAGCGACCTCCTGAACGCCGCCTGGAGCTCGGTCAGCGGCGCGTACGCCGCGCTGTTCCGCGGGGCGGTGCTCGACTACCAGGCGACCACGGTGATCAAGGCGATCCGGCCCCTCACCGAGACGATCACCACCGCGACGCCGCTCATCATCGCGGCACTCGCCGTCGCCGTCGCGTTCCGTGCGGGGCTCTTCAACATCGGCGCGCAGGGGCAGGTGATCATCGGCGCGGTGGCGTCCGGCTACGTCGGGTTCACGTTCCACCTGCCGCCGGTGGTGGCGGTGCTCGTGGCCCTCGTCGTCGGTGTGGCCGGAGGTGCCGTCTGGGGAGGGATCGCCGGCGTCCTCAAGGCCAAGACCGGCGCCCACGAGGTGATCGTCACGATCATGCTCAACTACGTCGCGTCGTTCCTGCTCGCGTGGTTGCTGACCACGACGGCGTTCCGGGTGCACGGCTCGCAGGAGCCGAAGTCGCAGACGGTGCTGCCGAACGCGCAGCTGCCGCTCCTGCTCGGCTCGCAGTACCGTGCGACGTGGGGCTTCGTGCTCGCCCTGGTCGCTGCCGGGTTCGTCTGGTGGCTGATGTCGCGTTCGCGTCTCGGGTTCCAGTTCCGGGCCGTCGGCGCCAACCCGTACGCCTCCCGCACCGCCGGCATCAGCGTGGCCCGGATGACGGCCTACGTGATGCTCGCGTCCGGTGCCCTGGCCGGTCTGGCCGGCGCCGTCCAGCTGCTCGGCACCAGCAAGTACCTGACGGACGGGATCGCCGGCACCATCGGGTTCGACGCCATCACGGTCGCCCTGCTGGGGCGGTCCAGGCCGGGCGGGATCGTCGCAGCCGGCCTGCTGTACGGCGGCCTCTCGGCCGGCGGCCGGTTCATGGAGGTGGTCACCGGCACGCCGATCGACATCGTGCTGGTGCTGCAGGCGCTGGTCGTGCTGTTCATCGCGGCACCGGGCCTGGTCCGCACGATCTTCCGTCTCCCGGCGCCCGGCGCCGACGTCGAGGGGGCCCTGGCATGAGCACCGTCACCGCAACTCCGCCGGCCCAGCCTCTGGCGGCTCCCGAGCGCGGCGTGGTGGCACCGAAGGTGTCCTGGAGGATCCCGCTGATCGTCGCGGCCCTCGCGCTCCTGGCGCTGCTCGCGTTCGGCGTCGGGGCGCCGGCCCACGTGCACAGCCGGTTCGACCTGTCGTTCCGCACCGACGCCGTGCAGCTGTCACCGCTGGTGCTGCCGTCGCAGACCACCAACCTGGTGATCGGGGTGATCTGCCTGCTCGTCGCGGCGTTCACCGTCGCGCAGACGGCGCGGCGCCGGCGCGCCCCGATGTGGCTGCTCGCGGGGTTCGGCGTGCTGTGGGTGTTCGCGTTCCTGGTGTGGGCGGTCGCAGGCAAGGAGACCTCGCTGGTCGACCTGCTGCAGGGCTCGCTGCTGCTGGCCGTGCCGCTCGCCTTCGGCGCGTTCGGCGGGGTGCTGTGCGAGCGGTCCGGCGTGGTCAACATCGCGATCGAGGGGCAGCTGCTGGTCGGGGCGTTCGCCGCCGCGGTCGTGGCCTCCGTGACGCAGAACGTGTACGCGGGGCTGCTGGCAGCGCCCGTCGCCGGCTACCTGCTGGGGCTGCTGCTCGCGCTGTTCACGGTGCGGTACGCGGTGAACCAGATCATCGTCGGCGTGGTGCTCAACGTGCTGGCCGTCGGCCTGACCAGCTTCCTGTTCTCCGCGGTGCTGAAGCCCAACTCCGCGCGGTTGAACACCCCGCCGCTGATGCAGCCGATCGCGATCCCCGGCCTGGAGAAGATCCCGGTGCTGGGTCCCGTGCTGTTCCGCCAGACGGTGATCGTCTACGCCCTCTACGTCGCCGTGGTGCTGCTGACCGTCGGCCTGTTCCGTACCCGTTGGGGGCTGCGGGTGCGCGCGGTCGGCGAGCACCCCGAGGCGGCCGACACCGTCGGCATCCCGGTGAACAAGGTCCGCTGGCGCAACGTGCTGGCCGGCTCCGCGACCGCGGGGTTCGGCGGGGCGTTCCTCACCATCGGCTACATCGGGCAGTTCGGCCAGGAGATGTCCGGCGGTCGCGGCTACATCGCGCTCGCCGCGATGATCCTGGGGCGGTGGACGCCCTTCGGCTCGCTCGGCGCGGCGCTGCTGTTCGGCTTCGCCACCAAGCTGGCGTCCGTGCTGTCGGTGGTCGGCACCCCGGTGCCCAGCCAGTTCATGCTGATGCTGCCGTACGTGCTGACGGTGCTGGCGGTCGCGGGGTTCGTGGGACGCGTGCGCGGCCCTGCGGCCGACGGCGTCCCCTACGTGAAGGGCTGAGATGGAGATCGACTGGGACGGGCTGCGGACGGCGGCCCGTGAGGTCTCGCGGCACGCGTACGTGCCGTACTCGAAGTTCCCCGTCGGGGCCGCCGCCGTGGTGGACGACGGGCGCGTGGTGACCGGCTGCAACGTGGAGAACGCGTCCTACGGGCTGACCCTGTGCGCCGAGTGCGCGCTGGTGTCAGGGCTGCACGTGTCCGGCGGAGGCCGGCTGGTGGCGTTCACCTGCGTGGCCGGCGACGGCCAGGTGCTGGCCCCCTGCGGCCGGTGCCGGCAGCTGCTGTTCGAGCACGGCGGACCGGGGCTCCTCGTCGAGACCGTCTCCGGCATCCGGCCGATGCGCGAGGTGCTGCCGGACGCGTTCGGGCCGGACGACCTGGGCTCTCGTTCCGGTGCAGCCGACGGCCCGAAGGGAGGCAAGCCGTGAGCGCGGAGGCGTTCGACGCCGTCGACGTCATCGTCGCCAAGCGCGACGGGCATCGGCTGAGCGGTGCGCAGATCGACTGGGTGGTCGACGCCTACACGCGCGGCGTGGTGGCGGACGAGCAGATGTCCGCCCTGGCCATGGCGATCCTGCTGAACGGCATGGATCGGGCGGAGATCGCCCGCTGGACGGCCGCGATGATCGCCAGCGGCGAGCGGATGGACTTCTCCCGCCTGTCGCGGCCCACGTCGGACAAGCACTCCACCGGCGGTGTCGGCGACAAGATCACGTTGCCGCTCGCCCCGCTGGTCGCCGTGTTCGGGGTGGCGGTGCCGCAGCTGTCCGGCCGGGGCCTGGGCCACACGGGCGGCACGCTGGACAAGCTCGAGTCGATCCCGGGGTGGCGCGCGGCCCTCTCCAACGAGGAGATGCTGCGCCAGCTCGAGGACGTCGGTGCCGTGATCTGCGCCGCGGGGTCCGGCCTCGCGCCGGCCGACCGCAAGCTCTACTCCTTGCGGGACGTGACGGGCACGGTGGAGGCGATCCCGCTGATCGCCAGCTCGATCATGAGCAAGAAGATCGCCGAGGGCACGGGCTCGCTGGTGCTCGACGTGAAGGTCGGCTCCGGGGCCTTCATGAAGGACGCCGAGCGGGCCCGTGAGCTCGCCCGGACCATGGTGGCGCTCGGCACCGACGCGGGCGTGCGCACCGTGGCCCTGCTGACCGACATGTCGACGCCGCTCGGGCTCACCGCCGGCAACGCGCTCGAGGTGCGCGAGTCGGTGGAGGTGCTCGCCGGCGGCGGACCTGCGGACGTCGTCGAGCTCACCGTCGCGCTCGCGCGGGAGATGCTCGCGGGGGCGGGGCGACCGGACGACGACCCCGGGGCCGCACTGGCGGACGGGCGCGCGATGGACGTGTGGCGAGCGATGATCGCCGCCCAGGGCGGCGACCCCGGCGCGGCGCTTCCGGTGGCCCGCGAGACGGAGCAGGTCCTGGCGGAGGCGGACGGGGTGCTGACGTCGCTCGACGCCTACGCCGTCGGGATCGCGGCCTGGCGGCTCGGAGCCGGCCGGGCGCGCAAGGAGGACCCGGTTCAGGCCGGTGCCGGTGTCCAGCTGCACGCCAAGCCGGGCGACCGCGTGCGCGCCGGTCAGCCGCTGCTCACCCTGCACACGGACACTCCCGAGCGCTTCGGACGCGCACGGGACGCCCTGGTGGGTGCCGTGACGATCAGCACCGACGCCGCACCGGAACGCGGACCCCTCGTGCTGGACCGCATCGCCGACTGATCGCCCGCGGTGCTGGCGCCGGACCGGTGGCGGGACCAGGATGGGAGGCGGGACAGCGTCGCCCTGAGGAGGACCGATGAGCACCGTGCCCGGACCACAGTCCTGGCGGGACGCCGGCCTCGAGCCGGTGGACCCGGACACCCCGCGTCGGCTCACCGACGACGACGAGACCGAGCCGGACGCTGAGGAGTACGCGCCCGACTTCCCCCGGGCCGACCGGGACGGTGCGGCCGCCGAGGCGGACGTGGTGGAGCAGGACACCGAGGTAGGCGCCGACGACGAGCCGGACGAGGTCTGACCGCAGGTGCGGAGCAGGCCCGGCCCGGCGGCGACGGACACTACGGTGAGCGCATGACGAGCCTGCCGGAGCCATCCCTGGCGCCGGACGACGCCCCGGACGGATCTCTGGACGTCCCGTTCGTGCCTGTCGGCAGCGGACGGGACGGGGCACAGCCGACCGCCGTGGAACCCACGCTGAGCGAGCTCGTCGCGACGCTGCCGAAGGTGCTGCTGCACGACCACCTCGACGGCGGCCTACGGCCCGGCACCGTTGTCGAGCTGGCGGCCGAGACCGGGCACCCGCTACCGACGACCGACCCCGAGGAGCTGGGCGACTGGTTCGTTCGCGCAGCCGGCTCCGGCTCTCTGGAACGCTACCTGGAGACGTTCGCCCATACGGTCGGCGTGCTGCAGACCGCCGAGGGGCTGCGTCGGGTGGCCCGCGAGGCGGTGCTGGACCTGGCCGCCGACGGCGTGGTGTACGCGGAGGAGCGGTTCGCTCCCGAGCAGCACCTCACCCGCGGCTTGAGCCTCGAGCAGGTGCTCGAGGCGGTGCTGGCGGGCTTCCAGGACGGCGAGGCGGAGGCGGCGGAAGCGGGCCGGACGATCCGGGTGCGCACCCTGCTGTCGGCGATGCGGCAGGCCGACCGGGCCGACGAGGTGGCTGCCCTGGCGCTCGCGTACCGCGACCGTGGCGTCGTGGGCTTCGACATCGCGGGGCCGGAGGCGGGCTTCCCGCCGTCGCGGCTGGCCGCGGCGTTCGGCACGCTGCGGAGCGGTCTGATGCCGGTGACCGTGCACGCCGGCGAGGCCGCGGGTCTCGATTCGATCGGCGAGGCGGTCGCCGTCGGCGCATGCCGGCTGGGGCATGGCGTCCGCATCCTCGACGACGTCCACGACGGCGAGCACCTGGGTCCGCTGGCCCACTGGGTGCGCGACCGCCGGATCGCACTCGAGCTGTGCCCCTCCTCCAACGTGCAGACCGGTGCGGCCGCCTCGGTCGCGGAGCACCCGATCACCCGGCTGCTGCAGCTCGGGTTCGCCGTCACGGTGAGCACCGACAACCGGCTGCAGTCCGGCACCACCCTCGGTCGCGAGCTGCGACAGCTGGTCGAGCAGGCCGGCTGGACCCTCGACGACCTGCGGCAGGTCACCCTGACCGCCGCACACCACGCGTTCGTCCACGAGGACGAGCGGACCCGACTCATCGACGAGGTCATCACGCCGGGCTACGCCCGGGCTGGTGGCGGGAGGCACCGCGCATGAACCACCACATCACCCTCGAGGGCGCCCACCGGCCGCTGGACGCCGCCGGCCTGGCGACGTTCGTGGACCACACGCTGCTCAAGCCCGAGGCGACGCGGGCGGACGTGAACGCCCTGGTGGCCGAGGCGGTGCACCTGGGGGTCTACGCCGTCTGCGTGTCGCCGTCCTTCCTTCCGCTGGAGATCCCGGTGGGCCTCGACGGTGCGCCGGACGTCAAGGTGGCCACCGTGGTCGGCTTCCCCTCCGGCAAGCACCACGTCGACGTCAAGGCGGCCGAGGCGGCCCGCGCGGTGCGGGACGGCGCCGACGAGGTCGACATGGTCATCGACATCGGCGCCGCCAAGGAGCGCCGGTTCGAGGACGTGCAGGCCGAGATCGCGACGGTCCGCGCCGCGGCGCCCCGGCCGGTGGTGCTCAAGGTGATCCTGGAGACGGCGGCCCTGTCCGACCACGAGATCATCGAGTCGTGCCGTGCGGCCGCGGCGGCGGGGGCGGACTTCGTCAAGACGTCCACCGGGTTCCACCCCGCCGGCGGCGCGACGGTGCGGGCGGTCGGCATCATGGCCGGCACGGTGGGCGGTCGCCTCGGCATCAAGGCGTCCGGCGGGATCCGCACGGCGGCGGATGCGATCGCGATGATCAACGCCGGTGCCACACGGCTCGGCCTCTCGTCGACCGCCGCGGTGCTCGCCGGGCTCACCGCGGACGAGGCGGGCTACTGACCCGTGCCTTCCGAGGGGGCAGCGCCGTCCTGAGCGGTGGCGACGAGAAGGGGGCGGGTGCCGGTGCACCCGCCCCCTTCGCCGTCCCGGCGGGCGCCAGCCCGGTGGACGTCGGCGGTCAGAGCCCGAGCGCCCTGCGGACCTCATGGGTGAGCGTGTCGAGCCGGCCGCGCGCGGCGGTTCGAGCGACGGTGACGTCGTGGTCGGACGCGTCGGGCGCGACCGGGACGACGACCTCGAGGTAGCACTTCACCTTGGGCTCCGTACCGCTCGGACGCACGACGACTCGCGTGCCGTCCTCCGTCAGGAGGCGTAGCCCCTCGGTGGGGGGCAACCCGCCGCGGTCGTCGTCGGTCCCTGCCGCCAGGTCGTCGACCCGCACCACGGGCGACCCGGCCAGCCTGGTGGGCGGTGCCGCCCGCATCCGGTCCACCGCCGCACCGATGCCGGCGGTGTCGTCGAACCGCGCCGCCACCTGACCGGACAGGTACAACCCGTACCGGCGGGCCAGGTCGTCCAGCAGGTCGAGCAGGGTGCGTCCCTGCACCTTGAGCGACGCGGCCAGCCGTGCCACCCGCAGCGCCGCGCTGATGCCGTCCTTGTCGTGCACGTGGTCCGGGTCCACGCAGTAGCCCAGCGCCTCCTCGTAGCCGAACACCAGGCCCTCGACCCGGGAGATCCACTTGAAACCGGTGAGCGTGGACGCGTAGGCGAGGCCGTGGTCGGCGGCGATCCGCTCCAGCTGGCGGGAGGAGACGATCGAGGCGGCCAGCGTGGCGCCCGGCCGTCCGGCCAGCCGCTCGGCGACGGCCCAGCCGAGCAGCGCCCCGGTCTCGTCGCCGTGCAGCGCCCGCCATCCCTCGGCGGCCGCCGTCTCCGGCCCGTGGAAGGTCCGCGCGCGGCGGTCCAGGACGCCGACGGCGCAGCGGTCCGCGTCAGGGTCGAGCGCGAGCACCAGGTCGGCCTGCTCGTCCCGCGCCAGCCCGAGCGCCAGGTCGAGGGCGCCGGGCTCCTCCGGGTTGGGGAAGGCGACCGTGGGGAAGTCCGGGTCCGGCTCCGCCTGCTCCGGCACCAGCGTCACGTGGGTGAAGCCCGCCTCGGCGAGCACCCGCACCGCCACCTGGGCGCCGACCCCGTGCATCGGCGTGAGAACGATCCGCAGGTCGGCGGCGGCCGTGACGTCCGCCGGGGTGGTGACGACGGCCGAGCCCGCCGCCGCGACGTACTCGTCGACGATCTGCGTGCCCAGCACCCGCCAGCCGGACGCGGCTCGAGGGACCGACGCCACCGAGCGGACGTGCGCGATGTGGGCCGCGATCGCGGCGTCCACCGGCGGCACGATCTGCGACCCGCGCGCCGCCTCGTTGGCCACCCGTCCGCCCAGGTACACCTTGTAGCCGTTGTCCGCCGCGGGGTTGTGGGACGCCGTGACCATGATCCCGGCATCCGCGTCGAGGTGCCGGACGGCGAACGCCAGCACGGGCGTGGGCAGCGGGGAGGGCAGCAGCAACGCCTCGACGCCGATCGCCGTGAGCACGGCGACCGAGTCGACGGCGAAGTCGTGGGACCGGTGGCGGGCGTCGTAGCCGACGACGACGCGGGGTGCGGGTGCCAGTCCCTCGAGCTCGGCCAGCAGGTACTGACCCAGACCGGCCGCGGCGCGGATCACCACCGACCGGTTCATCCGGTTCGGCCCACCACCCATGGCACCGCGCAGGCCGGCGGTACCGAACTCGAGGAGGCCGGAGAACCGGTCGACGAGCTCGGCGCGGGCCGCCTCGGCGTCGGCGAGGGCTCGGCGCCGGCGGGGGTCCTCGGGGCCGGGGGTCGGCGCCGGGACCGGAGCCTCAGCGCGGGCCAGCAGGGCGGTCAGCTCCGCGGCGGTGGTGGGGTCCGGGTCGTCGTCGATCCAGGCCCGCACCTGCGTGCCGAGGTGCTGCGAGGCGTCGTCGCTGCTCATGGGCCCCACGGTAGGGCAGGTGCGTCGCGCGGTCAGATCCGGCGGACCACCTGTGCCAGCAGGGCGCTGATCCGCGGCCCGGCCGCGGCACCCGCCGCGAGGACCTCGCCGTGCGACAGCGGCTCGGTGCTGATCCCGGCTGCCGGGTTGGTCACCAGGGAGACACCCAGCACCTCGAGCCCGGCGTGCCGCGCCGCGATCGCCTCGAGCGTGGTGGACATGCCCACCAGGTGGCCGCCGATCCGGCCCGCCATCGCGACCTCGGCGGGCGTCTCGTAGTGCGGCCCACGGAACTGGACGTACACGCCCTCCGGCAGCCCGGGGTCGACCTCGCGCGCGACCGCCCGCAGCCGCGCCGAGTACAGGTCCGTCAGGTCGACGAACGTCGCACCCTCGAGCGGAGACGTGGCGGTGAGGTTGATGTGGTCGCTGATCAGCACCGGGGTGCCGGGTGCCCACGCCGGGTCCAGGCCGCCGCAGCCGTTGGTCAGCACCACCGCGCGCGCCCCGGCCGCCGCTGCCGTACGCACGCCGTGCACCACCGACCGCACGCCGCGGCCCTCGTAGAGATGGGTCCGTGCGCCCAGCACCAGGGCGAACCGGTCGATGCCGTCAGCCCCCGGGTAGCGCACCGAGCGCAGCGTGCCGACGTGCCCGACGACGGCGGGCCTGCTGAAGCCGGGCACCTCGTGGCTCGGCAGCTCGGCGACCGTCTCGCCGAGCAGGTCGGCCGCGCCGCCCCAGCCGGAGCCGAGCACCAGGGCGACGTCGTGGCGGGGCACGCCGGTGCGCTCTGCGATGGTCGCTGCGGCGGCCCGGGCGACGTCGAACGGGTCGGTCGCGGGATCGTCGAGATCGGGGACGGCGCGGGCCGGGACGGTCTGGTCGGTCATGGCTCGAAGGCTAGTGGCGGGGGCGCCGGGAGCGGGTCGGGCTTCCGGTCGGTCAGAATGCGGTGGTGAGCGCTCCCGCCGTGCCGGCCGGTCGTGTCGTCGTCGTCGGCGGGGGACCAGGCGGGTACGAGGCGGCCCTGGTCGCCCGGCGGCTCGGCGCAGACGTCACCGTGGTGGAGCGCACCGGGCTCGGCGGGGCCGCCGTGCTCACCGACGTGGTGCCGTCCAAGACCCTCATCGCCACCGCGGAGTGGATGACCACGGCCGCGCTCGCGCCGGAGCTGGGCGTGGGACCCGTGCGGGAGCAGCGGCCGACGATCGACCTGGCCGCGGTGAACGCGCGGGTGAAGGCCCTGGCGGCCGCCCAGTCGGCGGACATCGGCGCACGCCTGGAGCGGGAGGGTGTCCGGGTGCTGCTCGGTCAGGGATCGCTGCAGGACGCCCAGCACGTGGCGGTCCGCACCCCGGCCGGCCGGGACGACGTGGTGCTCGAGGCCGACGTCGTGCTGGTGGCCACCGGTGCGACGCCCCGCGTGCTGCCCGAGGCGATGCCGGACGGCGAGCGGATCCTCACCTGGACCCAGCTGTACGACCTGGCCGAGCTGCCCAGCCGGCTGGTGGTGGTCGGCTCCGGCGTCACCGGGGCGGAGTTCGCCGGGGCGTACAGCGCCCTGGGCGTCGAGGTGGTGCTCGTCTCGAGCCGCGACCGGGTGCTGCCGGGGGAGGACGCGGACGCCGCGCACCTGCTGGAGCAGGTGTTCACCGTGGGCGGCATGACGGTGCTCGGGCGGTCCCGCGCCGTCGCGGCGCGGCGCACGGCCGACGGGGTCGAGGTGGAGCTGGCCGACGGGCGGGTGGTGGCGGGCTCGCACGCGCTCCTGGCCGTCGGGTCCGTGCCGAGCACCGGTGGGATCGGGCTGGAGGAGGCCGGCGTGCGGCTCGGCCCGAGCGGCCACGTGCTGGTGGACCAGGTCTCGCGCACCTCGGCCCGAGGCGTCTACGCGGCCGGCGACTGCACGGGCGTGCTCCCGCTGGCATCGGTCGCTGCGACCCAGGGCCGGATCGCCATGTCGCACGCGCTGGGCGATGCCGTGGCGCCCTTGTCCCTGCGCGGGGTTGCGGCGAACGTGTTCACCACGCCGGAGATCGCCACCGTCGGGCTGTCCGAGGCGCGCCTGCGCGAGACAGGCACGCCGTACGAGGTGAGCAGCCTGCCGCTGGCCCGCAACCCGCGGGCGAAGATGCTGGGCGTGCACGAGGGCTTCGTCAAGCTGTTCGCGCACCCGTCCAGCGGGACCGTGCTCGGCGCCGTCGTCGTCGGCCCGCGGGCCTCCGAGCAGGTGTTCCCGCTGACGCTCGCGGTGGCGCACCGGATGACGGCCGACCAGCTCGCCGACGCGATCACCGTGTACCCGTCGTTGTCCGGCACGATCGCCGAGGTGGCGCGGATGCTGCACCGTCGACCGGTGGACTGAGCGCGCCGGCAGGCTTCGCTCAGGTGCCACGACCTGCGCCGCCCGTGGTTCGGGGACCTGGCCCCGACGGGAGGCACCTCGATGAACGGGCGCGGTCAGCGCGAGATGCGGTCCAGCAGCTCCGGCCACGCGGCCTCGAAGGCCGTCAGCAGCGGCCGCCGGGCCACCTGGTCCACAGGGACCCACTCGACGGCGGTGCTCTCGGCGTCGGTGACGACGGGCGTCACGTGCACGGCCTCGTCCGCCAGCACGGTGGTGTACGACCAGTCGGGGTGCGTCAGCACGTGCTCGCCGCGGACGGCGACGGCGGCCGGGTCGATGCCCGCCTCCTCGTGCGCCTCGCGCAGCGCCCCCTGCACCGCGGACTCACCAGGTGCCATCGCACCGCCGGGCAGCGCCCAGGTGCCGCCCTGGTCGCTCCAGGTCGCCCGGTGCTGCAGCACCACGTGCGTCGGGTCCCCCTGCCGGTCGCGCCTGACGAGCAGCAGGCCGGCGGCGCCGAACAGCCCCCAGTGCCGACGCCCGCACCGGCAGTCCACCCACCCGTCGCCGGGCTGGCGGTGCAGCCGGTCGCGCGGCGGCACCGCGGCGTTCGTCACCCGTTCAGCCGACGATCTCGCAGATGGCGGTCCCGGCGGAGACGCTCGACCCGACGCCGGCGCTGAGCGCCGTCACGGTCCCGGCGCGGTGCGCCAGCAGCGGCTGCTCCATCTTCATCGCCTCGAGGACCACCACGAGGTCGCCCTCGACCACCTGCGCACCCTCGCTGACCGCGACCTTGACGATGGTGCCCTGCATCGGGGAGGTGAGGGTGGTCCCGCCGGGCCGCGCGGCCGTGGTGCGGCGCACGGGACGCCGGTTGGCCGGCAGCCCGGCGCGCGCGCCGGCCCGGGCGCGGCCCGCGGCGAGGGCGGCCGGCAGCACCACCTCGAGCCGTTTGCCGCCCACCTCCACGACCACGCGCTCGAGCACGTCCTGCTCGGCATCGTCGTCGTCCGCCGTCGTGGTCGGGGCGGGCACCAGCTGTGCGAGCCGGTCGGCGAACTCCGTCTCGATCCAGCGGGTGTGCACCCGGAAGGGCTGGGAGGCGTCCGCGGGGGCGAACTCCTCGGTCTCGAGCACCGCCCGGTGGAAAGGAACCACCGTGGGGATGCCGGCCACCTCGAGCTCGCCGAGCGCACGCCGCGCCCGCTCGATCGCCTGCTGCCGCGTGGCCCCGGTGACGACGAGCTTGGCGATCATCGAGTCGAACGCCCCCGAGACGGTGTCGCCCTCCACCACGCCGGAGTCGACGCGGACACCGGGGCCGGCGGGGAACCGCAACGTGCTGATCCGGCCGGGGGCCGGCATGAAGCCCGCGGCCGGGTCCTCGCCGTTGATCCGGAACTCGATCGAGTGACCACGGGTCTCGACCCGGTCGTAGCCGAGCGGCTCGCCGGCCGCGATGCGCAGCTGCTCGCGGACCAGGTCGATGCCGCTGACCTCCTCGCTGACCGGGTGCTCCACCTGCAGGCGGGTGTTCACCTCGAGGAAGGAGATGGTGCCGTCCGTCGCGAGCAGGAACTCGCAGGTGCCGGCGCCGACGTAGCCCGCCTCGCGCATGATCGCGACGGACGCGCGCACCAGCTCGTCGTTCTGCTCCTGCGTGACGAACGGCGCGGGCGCCTCCTCGACGAGCTTCTGGTGGCGCCGCTGCAGGGAGCAGTCGCGGGTGGAGACGACGACGACCGTCCCGTGCTGGTCCGCCAGGCACTGCGTCTCCACGTGCCGGGGCCGGTCCAGGTACCGCTCGACGAAGCACTCGCCACGGCCGAACGCCGCGACCGCCTCGCGCACCGCCGACTCGAACAGCTCGTCGATCTCGTCGACCGTGCGGGCCACCTTCAGGCCGCGCCCGCCGCCGCCGAACGCCGCCTTGATCGCCACCGGCAGGCCGTGCTGCGCGGCGAACTCGTGCACCTCCGCCGGCCCGGACACCGGGTCCGGCGTGCCGGCCACCAGCGGTGCACCGGCGCG
Source organism: Cellulomonas sp. (assembly GCA_027451305.1). The sequence continues at coordinate 2,326 of DAIDJQ010000112.1, read as the reverse complement.
CTGGGCGATGTGCCGCGCACTGACCTTGTCGCCGAGCGCCTCGATGGCGGCCGGCGGCGGACCGATCCACACCAGGCCGGCGTCGATGACGGCCTGCGCGAAGCCCGCGTTCTCCGAGAGGAACCCGTACCCGGGGTGCACGGCGTCGGCACCGGCGCGCCGGGCGACGTCCAGCAGCTTCGCGGCGTCGAGGTACGTGTCCGCGGCCCGGGCGCCGCCGAGCGAGAACGCCTCGTCGGCCAGCCGCACGTGCATGGCCTCGCGGTCGGGCTCGGCGTACACGGCGACGGAGGCGAGGCCGGCATCGCGGCAGGCTCGGGCGATGCGCACGGCGATCTCGCCCCGGTTCGCGACCAGGACCTTGGTGATGGCGGGCACGGCTCACCGTAACGCCCGCCGTGCGGCAGGCGGGTGAGGGCTCGGGCGGCGCCGGAGAAGATTGGCCGAACCTCCCATGCGGGCGCCCCTGCGGTTGTGCAGGTCCCACACGTCAGGCCGACGTGCGGCTCCACAGCTCGGTGACGGGCACGCCCACCCGGCGCAGCAGGTGCCGCAGCAGCGGCAGCGACAGACCCACCACGTTGTGGTGGTCGCCCTCGATCCCCTCGACGAACGGCCCCCCGCGGCCGTCCACCGTGAACGCCCCGGCGACGAGGAGCGGCTCACCGGTGGCGACGTAGGCGGCCACCTCCTCGTCGGACAGGTCCGCGAAGTGCACCACCGTCGAGGCGGTCTCGCCGAGCTCGAGGCCGGTGCCGCCGGCGTCGAGGGACCGGGCGTCCACCAGCCAGTGCCCGGTGTGCAGCACTCCGGAGCGGCCACGCATGGCGTCCCAGCGGACGACCGCCTCAGCCGCGTCCGAGGGCTTGCCGAGCACCTGACCGTCCAACTCGAGCATGGAGTCGCAGCCGAGCACCAGCAGGTCGTGCATGCGCGGGTGGCGCTCGGGCAGGGCTGCGGCGACGTCCTCGGCCTTGGCGCGGGCCAGCACCAGCACGGCCTCGGCCGGGTCGAGGCTGCCCCGCCTCGCGCGCGCGTCGGCGAGCGCACGGTCCTCGTCGACGCCGGAGACCGCGACGACCGGCTCGATGCCGGCGGACCGGAGGGTCGCCCGACGGGCGGGGGAGGCCGAGGCGAGCAGCAACCGGGTCACGGGCGCTGAGCGTAGTCAGGCACAATGAGCGGCGAGAGACGGGGAGGTGCCGTGGCCGACACGACACACGCGGGGTCCGGGCTGAGCGGTCACGGCGGCGAGTCCACCGAGGTGGACGACGTGCTCGACGACGACCTCGGCGAGCTCGACGACGACCCGCAGCTGCTGCGCCCGGCGCCGAGCCGCTGGGTGCGGCGCACCGCGATCGAGATGATCGTCTCCGGGGTGGTCGGGCTCTACACGTCGTTCGTGCTGTCGATCGAGGCGTGGCACCTCGCCGCCGACCCGCAGGCGAAGTTCACCTGCGACATCAGCGCCGTGCTCAGCTGCGGCAAGGTCGCCGCCACGTGGCAGGCGCGCCTGCTCGGATTCCCGAACGCGTTCCTCGGCATCCTGTTCGAGACGGTCGTGCTGACCATCTCGGTGGCCGTCGTCGCCGGTGTCCGGTTCCCGCGGTGGTTCATGCTCGGCGCCCAGGCGCTGTACACGATCGGCCTGCTGTTCGCGCTGTGGCTGTTCACCCAGTCGTACTTCGTCATCCACGCGCTGTGCCCGTGGTGCCTGCTCATCACGTTCACCACCACGCTCGTCTGGGCCGGGCTGACCCGGTTCAACGTCCGCGAGCGCAACCTGGTCCTGCCGGGCGCGCTCGGCGTGGGCGCGCGCCGGTTCGTCGCCTCCGGCAACGACTGGTTCGTCACCGGGGCGTTCCTGGTGGTGCTGCTGGCGATGATCGTCGTGCGGTACGGCGCGGGGCTGCTCGGCTGAGCCCAGCCGGGGCCCGCACCTCGCACGTCACCGGCGCGCGATCGCCTTCGGCAGCACCTGCAGGGGCAGCGACCCGAGCGACAGCGCCCGGTCGTGGAAGTCCCGCAGGTCGAACGTCTCCCCGCGCGCCGCGGCCGACAGCTGCGCGTGGTCCCGAGCCTGCTGCCACAGCCGCTGACCCACCAGGTACGACGGCGCCTGGCCGGGCCAGCCCAGGTAGCGCAGCCACTCGAACCGGATGAACGAGGCCGGCATGTGGATGTTGTCCCGCAGCAGCGCCCAGCCCTTGTCCGCGTCCCAGCTGCCGCCGCCGTACTGCTCCGGCGCCGGCAGCCCCAGGTGCACGCCGATGTCGAACACCACGCGTGCGGCGCGCATCCGCTGACCGTCCAGCATGCCGAGCCG
>DAIDJQ010000111.1 GCA_027451305.1 Cellulomonas sp. | reverse complement strand
CGGGGCGTGGATCGGTGCGGCCTACTGGTTCACCAGCTCGACGTCGTTCGCCAACCCCGCCGTCACGATCGGGCGGGTGTTCACCAACACCTTCGCGGGCATCGCCCCTGGATCCGTGGCGCCCTTCGTCGCCGCGCAGGCACTAGGTGCGGTGCTCGGCATCGCTGCTGTGGTCGGGCTCTACCCAGCTGGTACGCGAGAGCACGCGCCTGTGGCCGAGTCGCCCGCCGAGACCGCTGAAGCGCTCACCGCTGGGATCCCGGCGTGACCGGGCGGAAGCCGACTGTCCTGTTCGTCTGCGTGCACAACGCCGGCCGATCGCAGCTGGCCGCCGGCCTGGCCACCGCCCGCGGCGGCGACCAGCTGCGCGTGAGGTCGGCCGGCATCGACCCGGAGGACCAGGTCAGCGAGGAGGTCGTCGCGTCGCTGGCCGAGGCCGGGATCGACTGGACCGGGCGCACGCCGACCAAGCTGACCGCCCAGGCTGTCGCGGATGCGGACGTCGTCATCGCGCTCAAGCGCGGGCTCGCCCTCCCTGTCGTCGACGGTGTCCGGTACGAGACCTGGCCCCTGCCCGACCCGGCCGGCTGGGACGTCGACGGCATCCGGCCCCTGCGCGAGCACCTGGAGCGGCGGATCACCGCGCTCATCACCGACCTGATCACCACGACCGAGGAGCACTCATGAGCGTCACCGACAAGCCCAGCGTCCTGTTCGTCTGCGTCCACAACGCGGGCCGGTCCCAGATGGCGGCCGGCTTCCTGTCCGCACTGTCCGGTGGAGCGGTGGAGGTCCGCTCGGCCGGGTCGATGCCCGCCGACCAGGTCAACCCGGCCGCGGTGGCGGCGATGGCCGAGGTCGGCGTCGACATCACGGCCGAGCGCCCGAAGGTGCTGACCACCGAGGCCGTCCAGTCCTCCGACGTCGTCGTGACGATGGGGTGCGGCGACGCGTGCCCGATCTTCCCCGGCAAGCGTTACGAAGACTGGCAGCTCGAGGACCCGGCCGGGCAGGGCATCGAGGCGGTGCGACCGATCCGCGATGAGATCCGCACCCGCATCCTGGGCCTGCTTGACGAGCTGGGCGTCGCCCCGGTCCTGGCGTGACGATGACCGAGCACCCTGTGCGTGACGTCGTCGTCGTCGGTTCCGGGCCGGCCGGTTACACCGCCGCCATCTACGCCGCACGCGCCGGGCTCGCGCCCGTCGTCATCGCCGGCTCGGTGACCGCCGGCGGTGCGCTGATGAACACCACCGAGGTGGAGAACTTCCCCGGCTTCCCCGAGGGCATCCAGGGGCCCGAGCTGATGGAGGCCATGCAGAAGCAGGCCGAGAGGTTCGGTGCCGAGGTCGTCTGGGACGACGCCACCTCCCTCGACCTGACCGGCCCGGTCAAGAAGATCGTCACCGGCAGCGGCGACACGTACCGCGCCCGCGCCGTGATCCTGTCCACCGGCTCCGCCTACCGTGAGTTGGGCCTCACCGACGAGAAGCGGCTGTCCGGCCGCGGCGTCTCGTGGTGCGCGACCTGCGACGGGTTCTTCTTCCGGGACCAGGACATCGTGGTGGTCGGCGGCGGCGACTCGGCCGTCGAGGAGGCCACGTTCCTCACCCGGTTCGGCCGGACGGTGACGATGGTGCACCGCCGTGACCAGCTGCGGGCGTCGAAGGTCATGGCCGACCGCGCGAACAACGACCCGAAGATCCGGTTCGCCTGGAACTCCGAGGTCGTCGGCATCGAGGGTGCCGACAAGGTGACCGGCGTGGTGCTGCGGGACACGGTGACCGGCGAGAGCCGGCAGCTGCCGGCGGGCGGGCTGTTCGTCGCGATCGGCCACGTGCCGCGCACCGAGCTGCTGGTCGGCCAGGTCGAGCTCGACGAGAACGGGTACGTCAAGGTCGTCGGCCGCACCACCGCCACCAACCTGACCGGGGTGTTCGCGTGCGGTGACGTCGTGGACCACACCTACCGGCAGGCGATCACCGCCGCCGGTTCCGGCTGCTCCGCGGCGCTGGACGCCCAGCACTACCTCGCCGGACTCGGTGAGGCCGTCGACCCGATGCCGGCCACCGAAACCCTTGCCCTAGTGGGGGAGACCCGATGAGCACGACCAGCCCCGTGACCGACGCGACGTTCGCCGCCGACGTGCTCGGCTCGCCGATACCCGTAGTGGTCGACTTCTGGTCGCCCTGGTTCGGGCCGTGCCGCCTCGTCGCGCCGGTGCTCGAGGAGCTCGCCGCGACCTACGAGGGTCGCTTGAAGATCGTCAAGCTCAACGCCGACGAGAACCCCCAGGTCACCTCGGAGTACGGGATCGTGTCGATCCCGACGCTCAACTTCTACTCCGGCGGTGAGCTCGTGAAGTCGGTCATCGGCGCCCGGCCGAAGGCCACCATCGCGCAGGAGCTCGAGGAGTTGCTCGCCGTCGTCTGACCCCCAGCAAGCCAAGCGCACCAGAGAGGAACGCGCATGCACGTCGTGGCCGTCGGCGGGAGCGACGCGGGGATCGCCGCCGCGTTGCGCGCGCGCGAGCTCGACCCCGGCTGCGAGGTCACGGTGGTCGTCGCCGACGCCTACCCGAACTTCTCCATCTGCGGGATCCCGTACTACGTGGCCGGCGACGTCGCGCACTGGTCGAACCTCGCGCACCGCAGCATCGCGGACCTCGAAGCCACCGGGATGCGGCTGCGGCTGAAGACTCGGGCCACCGCGATCGACGTCGCCGCGCAGCGGGTTGCCTTGGCCGACGAGCACGGGCACGCGTCGTGGCTGTCGTACGACGAGCTCGTCGTCGCCACCGGGGCCGTTCCTGTGCGGCCACCGATCGACGGGCTCGACCAGCTCGGCCCCGACGACGGCGTGCACGTGCTGCACTCAATGGGCGACACGCTCGCACTCGAAACGAGCCTGGAACGGATCCGTCCGTCGAGCGCCCTGATCGTCGGGGCGGGGTACGTCGGCCTCGAGATGGCCGAAGGCCTGACCCGACGGGGCGTCCACGTCACACAGGTGGAGACGCTGCCTGAGGTCCTCCCGACGGTCGATCCCGAGCTCGGTGCGCTCGTCCACGCCGAGCTCACCCGCTGCGGCGTCGCGGTGCACACGAGCGCGACCGTCATGCGCATCGGCCGGCCCGACGGCGCTCAGGGCCGCCTAAGGGTCGAAGGGCGCTCCGACGACGGACCGCTCGCCTGGGACGTCGACCTGGTCCTCGTCGTGGTGGGCGTCCGCCCGGACACCGACCTGCTCGTCCAGGCGGGCGCCCAGACCGGGCCCCGCGGTGCCGTGCTCGTCGACGAGACCATGGCGACAGGTCTGCCGCACGTGTGGGCAGCCGGCGACTGCGTCGCGACCCACCATCGCCTGCTCGACCTGACCTACCTGCCGCTGGGGACGACCGCGCACAAGCAGGGTCGCGTCGCCGGCGAGAACGCACTGGGCGGTCGCGCGCGGTACGCCGGATCGCTCGGGACGCAGGTCGTGAAGGTCTTCGACCTGGTCGCCGCCCGCACCGGCTTGCGCGACCACGAGGCCGAAGACGTGGGCTTCATGCCGTGGAGCTCGACCGCCAGGTCAGATGATCACAAGGCGTACTACCCCGGCGCGTCGCCGATCACGATCCGCGTCACCGGCGACCAGTGGAGTGGCCGGCTGCTCGGAGCGCAGCTGGTCGGCAGCCGTGGCGCAGAGATCGCCAAACGCGTCGACGTCTACGCCGCAGCCCTCTTCCATGACATGACGGTCGACGCGATCAGCGAGCTCGACATGTCCTACACGCCGCCGCTCGGGTCTCCGTGGGACGCGGTGCAGGTCGCAGCCCAGGCATGGGTATCCGAGTACGGCCGCCCGCGCGTCTGAACGCCGTCGCGGAGTCGGGGGATCGAAGGGCTGGGCTCGGGCCCGGCCCAGCTCATCGGCCTTCCGCTGTCAGCAGACGGCCGCGACGAAGACGGTCGTTCGAAGCCGGGCGAGTAGAGGGGTGCCGGACCCGGCGTCCTCTCGTCAGCAACCCATGGTGCTCGGTCGCTGCTGTGTCGAAGACCGGCAGCAGGAGCGTGGCCTCAAGGAATGATCTTCCACATATCTTCCACGAAGGTGCATCGTCGCAGGTCAGGGGGTGCCCCGAGTGGGATTCGAACCCACACTGGATCGGGTTTGAGCCGAACGCCTCTGCCGGTTGGGCTATCGGGGCTTGGGCGGAACGATAGTGCCCCGGGGCGCGGGCCGGAGCGATCAGCTGCGACATGGACGAGGGCCGAGGTCGGGACGCCGACTAGGCTGTGCCCGTGAGCCCGAAGGACACCCCTGGCGCAGCCGCCGACCTCGATCTGACCACGCCGACCCGCACGGAGGCCGACCGCCCCGCGCCGACGGCCCGCCCCGCCCGCCGTGCGGTGGTCGCCGAGGATGAGGCCCTGATCCGGATGGACGTCGTCGAGACGCTCCGCGACGCAGGCTTCGACGTGGTCGGCGAGGCCGGGAACGGCGAAGAGGCGTTCGCGCTCGCGAGCGAGCTCAAGCCGGACGTCGTCGTGATGGACGTGAAGATGCCCGTCCTCGACGGCATCTCGGCTGCCGAGAAGATCGGCAAGGCGCACCTCGCGCCCGTCGTCCTGCTCACGGCGTTCTCGCAGACCGACCTGGTCGAGCGGGCGCGCGACGCGGGCGCGATGGCCTACGTGGTCAAGCCGTTCAGCCCTGCAGACCTGCTGCCCGCCGTGGAGATCGCGATCTCCCGCTACGCGCAGATCACCGCGCTGGAGTCTGAGGTCGCGGACCTGGCTGAGCGGTTCGAGACCCGCAAGCGGGTGGACCGGGCCAAGGGCCTGCTCATGACGAAGATGGGTCTGACGGAGCCGGAGTCGTTCCGCTGGATCCAGAAGACCTCGATGGACCGCCGGCTCACGATGCGCGAGGTGGCCGACGCGGTGATCGAGCAGGTCGGCGGCGGCAGCGCATCCTGAGCCCGTCTGCGCTGTGCCCCACCTTTGTTCGCCCTGGGACTGGCCCCGCAGGTGGACGTTGGTCCATGATCGTCGAGGCGCACCGCGGGGGCAGAGTGGGCCGTGGCCAGAGCCGGTCCCTGCGAGGAGGTACGAGCAGCCGTGCGTCCAGGAGTCCTGACCCGATCGGCCCGCGTCGAGGATGTGGCGGATCTCGTCGACCTCTGCCTCGAGGCACGCGCAGAGCTCATGGTGGGCGCCCAGCTGTGCACGGATGACCCGGTCCGGTTGCGCGACCAGCTCCTGACGCTCCTCAACATGCCTGGCGGAGCCATCCTGATCGCCACCAGCGACGACGAGGTCGACGGGTTGCTGCTGACACGCATCGTCGGGCCGGGTCCGTTCTCGGACGCCGTCGTCCTGACGCTGGAGTCGCTCTACGTGCGACAGCGTGCCCGTCGGCGAGGGCTCGGGCACGCGCTCCTGCTCGCAGCAGCGGAGCTCGCCGAGCAGGCCGGTGCACTCGAGGTGTACGCCTCGCCGCTGCCCGGCGCACGGGGCATGCATCGGTTCCTCGCCCAGGTCGGGTTCGCCCCGGCGGCCGCACACCGGGTCGTCACCACTGCTGCACTGGCGCGCCGGCTCGGCCAGGGTCAGGTCAACCTCGGCGGACCGGTGCGCCGGCCGTCGCGACACGGTCTCGAGGACCTGATCGCGCGCAGGCGGCAGGCTCGGGCGCGCGACGAGGACGCTCTGGCCGCACCCGCAGGTGCGACCGGCACGCACGGTGTTCGTCAGTCGCGGACGTCGATCAGCATGCAGGTGACCCGGGCGGTGCAGAGCCGTCGGCCGCCGTCGTCGTCGAGCGCGACCTCGTAGGTCGCCAACGACCGGCCGAGGTGCACCGCGGTCGCGACCCCGTGCACCCAGCCCTCCCGCGCGGACCTGTGGTGCGTGGCGCTGAGCTCGATGCCGACCGCCGCACGGTCGGGCCCGGCATGTGCCTGGGCCGCGTAGGAGCTCAGGGTCTCGGCGAGCACCGCTGACGCGCCGCCGTGCAGCAGGCCGAGCGGTTGGGTGTTGCCGGCGACCGGCATGCGGCCCTCGGCGCGGTCGGCGGTGATCGTCGTGACCTCGATCCCCATGCGCTCCATGAGGGTGCCGGCGGACGGGGCGGTGTCGGACATGGCAGATAGGTTGGCACCCGTGAGCCAGACGGAGCCAGCGACCGCGACCACCACCGGCCCCGGGCAGCGACCGCGGCTGCTGCTCATCGACGGGCACTCGATGGCCTACCGGGCCTTCTTCGCCCTCCCCGTGGACAAGTTCGCCACCTCCACGGGGCAGCCGACCAACGCCGTCTTCGGGTTCACGTCGATGCTGGCGAACCTGCTCCGCGACGAGCAGCCGACCCATGTGGCGGTGGCGTTCGACGTCGGGCGGACGACCTTCCGGTCGGAGACCTACGAGCAGTACAAGGCCAACCGGGACGCGAGCCCGGAGCCGTTCCGCGGACAGGTGGACATCATCCGGCGCGTCCTCGACACGCTGCACATCCAGGTGCTCGAGAAGGCGGGCTTCGAGGCGGACGACGTGCTGGCGACGCTTGCCTCCCAGGGGCGTGACCAGGGCATGGATGTGCTGATCTGCTCGGGGGACCGGGACTCGTTCCAGCTCATCGGCCCCGCGGTGACGGTCCTCTACCCGGTCCGCGGGGTCTCGGAGCTGAGCCGGATGACGCCGGCGGCGGTAGAGGAGCGCTACGGCCTGTCGCCCGAGCTGTACCCGGACCTCGCGGCGCTGGTGGGGGAGACGAGCGACAACCTCCCCGGTGTACCCGGCGTCGGGCCGAAGACAGCGGCGAAGTGGGTGCTCGGCTACGGGGGTCTTGACGGGGTGGTGGCAGCCGCCGACAGGATCCCCGGCAAGGCGGGGGAGTCGTTGCGGGCAAACCTGGAGCAGGTTCAGCTGAACCGCCGGCTCAACCGTCTCGTGGACGACCTGGACCTGCCGCTCGGCCCGGAGGACCTCGCCGTCCGGCCGTGGGACCGGCAGGCCCTGCACACCATCCTCGACGAGCTCGAGTTCCGCACGTTGCGCGACCGGCTCTTTGCCATGCTCCCGGACGAGCAGGCGCAGCAGGCGCCGCTCGCCGGGGCCGCGCCGGACCTCGTCTCTGTCGGCGCCGGAGGCCTCGCACCGTGGCTCCGCGACCGGGCGGGCAACGTCCTCGGTGTGGACGTCCGGGGTTCCGGGGCGCCGGCGGGCGGGGATGCGTGGGGGATCGCCGTCGCCGACGCCGCGGGGGAGGCGGTGGCGTTCGACCTGGCCGAGATCGACCCGGCTGACGAGAGCGCGCTGGCGGCGTGGCTGGCGGACGAGGCGGCGCCGAAGTCGTTGCACGGAGCCAAGGAGTCGTGGCACGCGCTGATGGGACGGGGGCTGCCGCTCGCAGGTGTCGTCTTCGACACGGAGCTCGCCGCCTATCTGTGCCAGCCGGATCGGCGGGCGTACGACCTGCCCGACCTCGCGATCGGCTACCTGCGGCGCGAGCTCGGCCAGGACGACGGTGCGTCCGGGGCCCAGGGCGCTCTGGACCTGGAGCTGGACGGTGCCGGCGAGGGGCACCGGGCCGCCGTGCGAGCAGCTGCGGTGCGGGACCTGACCGACGTGCTCGGCGCCGAGCTCGCCGACAGGGGTGCCCGCGGCCTCCTCGACCGGGTCGAGCTCCCGCTCCAGGGCGTGCTCGCGCGCATGGAGCGTACCGGGATCGGCGTGGACGGGGAGTACCTGGCGGGCCTCGAGCGCGAGTTCGACCATCAGGTCCAGGCCGCGGCAGCCGACGCGTACGCGGTGATCGGCCGAGAGGTGAACCTCGGCTCACCCAAGCAGCTGCAGGAGGTGCTGTTCGACCAGCTCGGCATGCCCCGGACCAAGAAGATCAAGACGGGTTACACCACCGACGCGGCCGCGCTGACCGACCTCTTCGCCCGGACCCAGCACCCGTTCCTCGAGCACCTGCTGGCGCACCGGGACGCGATCCGGCTCCGTCAGACGGTGGAGGGCCTGCTCCGTTCCGTCGCGCCCGACTCGCGCATCCACACGACGTTCCAGCAGACGATCGCTGCGACCGGGCGGCTGTCCTCCGCCGACCCCAACCTGCAGAACATCCCGATCCGCACGGAGGCGGGGCGGCAGATCCGCCGCGCCTTCGTTGTCACGGCGCCGTTCGAGACGCTGCTGACGGCCGACTACTCGCAGATCGAGATGCGGATCATGGCCCACCTCTCGGGCGACGAGGGGCTGATCGAGGCGTTCCGCAGCGGTGAGGACCTGCACAGCTACGTCGCGTCGCACGTGTTCGCGGTGCCGGTCGACCAGGTGACGCCGGCGATGCGGTCGAAGATCAAGGCGATGAGCTACGGCCTGGCCTACGGCCTGTCGTCCTACGGCTTGTCCCAGCAGCTGTCCATCGACGTCGCAGAGGCGTCCGCACTGATGGCGGACTACTTCTCGCGGTTCGGCGGAGTTCGTGAGTACCTGACCGGGGTCGTCGACCAGGCGCGGGCCACGGGGTACACCGCCACGATCCTCGGTCGGCGCCGCTACCTGCCGGACCTCTCGAGCGACAACCGGGCACGCCGGGACGCGGCCGAGCGGATGGCGCTCAACGCACCGATCCAGGGCAGCGCCGCGGACCTGATCAAGATCGCGATGCTGGGCGTCGACCGCGAGCTGACCCGGCGCGGGCTGGCGTCCCGCATGCTGCTCCAGGTTCACGACGAGCTGGTGCTCGAGGTCGCCCCGAGCGAGCTCGCCGAGGTGGAGGCCCTGGTCCGAGAGCAGATGGGTGCCGCGGGGGCCGAGGTGCCCGGAGGACCGCTCCAGGTCCCGTTGGACGTCTCGGTTGGTACCGGCTCGAGCTGGCACGAGGCCGGGCACTGATCGTGGGCTTGGTGCCGGTCAACCCGGCCGGTGGGTGCTGACCACGAGCGTCCCCGGCAGCTGGGCACCCCGGACGGGACCCCATCCGCCCCACGTGCGGGTGTGTCCGGCTGGCCACTCCGGCTCGAGCACGCCGTCGATCACCAGTTCGGCGGCGACGACGTCCGCCACCAGCTCGCCGAGGGTCCGGTGGTACTCCGCGTACAGCACCCGACCGTCGCCGGCCGTCTCCACGTAGGGGCGCCGGTCGAAGTAGGACCGCACGGCCGTGAGCCCGCCGCGCCCCGGGTCGTCCGGGAAGGGCCATCGCAGCGGGTGCGTGGTGCTGAACACCCAGCGACCGCCCGGCCGCAGGACCCTCGCGACCTCGGCGTGGACCCGTTGCGGGTCCGGCACGAACGGCAGCGCGCCGAACGCCGTGAACACCACGTCGAACGTGTCGCCCGGGAACGGAAGTGCGCGGGCGTCGGCCTGCACCTTCGGCACGCGGAGCCCGGCGGAGGCGTCGAGCGTCGATCCGGCCGCCAGCATCCCGGCAGAGACGTCGGTGGCGATCACGGCGACGCCCGCCGCTGCCAGCCATCGCGAGCACTGACCGGCACCGGCGCCGATCTCGAGGACGCGTGCGCCGCCGAGGTCGCCGAGCAGCCGGACGTCCGCCTCCCGCAGGCCCTCGGGGCACCAGAGGAAGTCGGCGGCGCCGAGGAAGTCGCCGTGCTCGTCGAGGTACTCCTGAGCGTGTGCGTCCCACCAGCCCCGGGCCGCACGGCCGCCCTGGTCGTCGGGCACGTCGCGGTACGCCGCCTCGGCGATCTCGTCGTCCTGCGGTCCGGTGCTCACGGGACCATCCTGCCGGGCCCACCCGGGACGACGGTCCGGGTCGGGATGCTGCCGCGCCTGACTACGCTGGACGCGCGGCGAGCCCGACGGCGTGCCCCCCGCAGATCTGCAGGGGTTACCCGACAACGAAGGAGTACGTCAGGTGCGAGTCGGACTGCTGACCGGTGGCGGCGACGTCCCGGGCCTCAACGCTGCGATCCGTGCGGTGGTCAAGCGCGGCGAGGGGGAGCACGGTCACACGATCGTGGGCTTCCGCAACGGCTGGAAGGGTGTTGCGGACGGTGACGTCCGGCCCCTCAGCCGCCAGGACATCCGGAACGTGCTCCCGACGGGCGGGACCCTCCTCGGCACGGCGCGGTTCCACCCGCACCGCAACGAAGGCGGCGTCGAGGCGGTGCTCGCCACGCTCGAGGCCGAGCGGATCGAGGCGCTGATCTGCATCGGCGGCGACGGCACCCTCGACGCGGCCAGCAAGATCTCCGAGGCCGGGATCAACGTCATCGGTATCCCCAAGACGATCGACAACGACGTGTGGGGCACCGACTACTCGATCGGCTTCGACACCGCCGTGACCATCGCGACCGAGGCCGTCGACCGGATCCACACCACGGCGGAGAGCCACAACCGCGTGATGGTCGTCGAGGTGATGGGCCGGCACGCCGGCTGGATCGCCGTGACGTCCGGCATCGCCGGTGGTGCCGAGCTCGTGCTGGCGCCCGAGCAGCCGTTCGACATCGAGAAGGTGGTGCGCTTCCTCAAGCACCGGCACCGCGCGCACGCGAGCTTCTCGATCGTGGTGGCCGCCGAGGGTGCAGTCCCGGCCGAGGGCACGGCGATGCACTACGAGACCGAGGTGGGCAAGTTCGGCGAGATCGTCGCGGGCGCCATCGGCGAGCGGCTCAAGTCGGAGATCGAGACGCGCACCGGGTTCGACACGCGCGTCACGGTGCTCGGGCACGTGCAGCGAGGCGGCATCCCGACGGCCTTCGACCGGATCCTGGCGTCCCGGTTCGGTGTGGCGGCGATCGACGCGGCCACGGAGGGGCGGTCCGACGTGATGACCGCGATCCACGGTGAGCGCGTCGACCTTGTCCCGATCGCGGACATCGCGGGGAAGGTCAAGTACGTGCCGGACGAGATGCTCGCCGTGGCGCGCGCGCTCGCCTGAGCACCGCGCTCGTCAGGCCGTCAGCCCGCACGGGCGCGACTTGGCCGGCACGCCGTCCGCCCGATAAGGTGGACGGCGGTGCCGCGCGCCCAGCTGCCTGCTCACCCGCTGGATAACCCCGGTGGATGTGGAAGGTCCGGAGGCGGTCGGCGGTCATCACCACATCTCCATCCATCTGCCCGAACTACTTCCTGTCCGCATCGGAGCCCACCACTACATGAGCATCTCCACCCCCGCGAAGCCCACCTCGCAGCAGGTCGCGGTCAACGACATCGGCACGGCCGAGGACTTCATGGCCGCGATCGACGCCACCATCAAGTACTTCAACGATGGCGACATCGTCGAGGGCATCATCGTCAAGGTCGACCGCGACGAGGTCCTGCTCGACATCGGTTACAAGACCGAGGGCGTCATCCCCTCCCGCGAGCTGTCCATCAAGCACGACGTGGACCCCGGTGAGGTCGTCAAGGTCGGCGACGAGGTCGAGGCGCTCGTCCTCCAGAAGGAGGACAAGGAGGGTCGTCTGATCCTGTCCAAGAAGCGCGCACAGTACGAGCGCGCCTGGGGCACGATCGAGAAGATCAAGGAGGAGGACGGCGTCGTCACCGGCACCGTCATCGAGGTGGTCAAGGGTGGCCTGATCCTCGACATCGGCCTGCGCGGCTTCCTGCCGGCGTCGCTCGTCGAGATGCGTCGCGTCCGCGACCTCCAGCCGTACGTCGGCAAGGAGATCGAGGCCAAGATCATCGAGCTCGACAAGAACCGCAACAACGTGGTCCTGTCGCGCCGCGCGTGGCTCGAGCAGACGCAGTCCGAGGTCCGCTCGACCTTCCTGCAGACGCTGCAGAAGGGCCAGGTCCGTCCCGGCGTCGTGTCGTCGATCGTCAACTTCGGCGCGTTCGTCGACCTCGGCGGCGTCGACGGTCTGGTGCACGTCTCCGAGCTGTCCTGGAAGCACATCGACCACCCGTCCGAGGTCGTCGAGGTCGGCCAGGAGGTCACGGTCGAGGTGCTCGACGTCGACTTCGACCGCGAGCGTGTCTCCCTGTCGCTGAAGGCGACGCAGGAGGACCCGTGGCAGGCGTTCGCCCGGACGCACGCCATCGGCCAGGTCGTCCCCGGCAAGGTCACCAAGCTGGTTCCGTTCGGTGCCTTCGTGCGCGTCGAGGACGGCATCGAGGGCCTGGTGCACATCTCCGAGCTGGCCGTCCGCCACGTGGAGATCCCGGAGCAGGTCGTCCAGGTCGGCGACGACGTGTTCGTCAAGGTCATCGACATCGACCTGGAGCGTCGCCGCATCTCGCTGTCGCTCAAGCAGGCCAACGAGGGCTTCGACCCGACCTCGGAGGACTTCGACCCGGCCCTGTACGGCATGGCAGCGGAGTACGACGAGCAGGGCAACTACAAGTACCCCGAGGGCTTCGACCCGACGACGTCCGAGTGGCTCGAGGGCTACGAGGCGCAGCGCGAGGCATGGGAGGCCCAGTACGCGGCCGCCCACGACCGCTGGGAGGCGCACCGCAAGCAGGTCGCGGCAGCCGCGGCGGCCGACGCGGAGGCTGCGACCGGCGGCGAGTCGTCCGGCGCGATCCCGACCTCGTACTCGTCGGCCACCGAAGAGGCGACCGGCACCCTCGCGTCCGACGAGGCGCTGGCTGCACTGCGGGAGAAGCTGACCGGCAACTGATCCGTCCGGTTCCGCGCGACGGCCGGTCACCCCTGCGGGTGGCCGGCCGTCGGCGTCCCTGCAGCACGGGTTCGCGCCAGGATGCGCACGGCGGTGTGCGGCAGGGCACGATGGGCTGATGCAGAGGATCGGGCTCACGGGCGGGATCGCGGCAGGCAAGTCGGTCGCGGCACGGCGCTTCATCGAGCTGGGGGCGGTGCTGGTCGACGCCGACGCGTTGGCCCGCGAGGTGGTCGCGCCCGGCACCCTGGGCCTGGAGCAGGTGGTGGACGCGTTCGGAGCCGACGTGGTCGGTCCTGATGGGAGCCTCGACCGCGCGGCGCTCGCCACGCGCGTGTTCGACGATCCCGAAGCGAGGCATCGGCTCGAGGCGCTGGTGCACCCGCAGGTGCGGCGGCTCGCGGCCGAGCGCGAGGCGGCGGCCGCGGCGCTCGACCGGGATGCGGTGGTGGTGCACGACATCCCGCTGCTGGTGGAGACGGGCCAGGCGGACGCGTTCGGCATGGTGGTCCTGGTCCACGCGCCCGAGGAGCTGCGGCTGGATCGACTGGTCAACGGTCGCGGCATGCCGGAGCCCGAGGCTCGTGCCCGGGTCGCGGCGCAGGCGAGCGACGACGAGCGGCTCGCCGTCGCCGACGTGGTCCTGGATGGGACGGGGACCGACCAGAACCTCCGCGACCAGGTGGATCGTCTCTGGGCACGGCTGTCCGACGAGCGCGACGCCGAGCACGACGCGGACCTCGCGGAGGCCGAGGACCAGCACCGGGCCTGAGCGTCGTCATCTCGCTGTGGCACGCGTCGGCGGCTTCCACGCCGCGCCGTTCCGTTGCCGCGGCCGGCGCCTCGTCGTCGGGCGCTCGCAGCGGGTGGCGCCTTCTCGGCCCTGGTGGATGCGGGACGAATCCAGCCGTCGGACGCAAGTCCGCGTCCCGAGCGACCGATAGACGGACCAGGAGGCGAAGGCGCTTCCACGGCCCCGCGCGGGCCGTCATGAGACTGGAGGCGCTGTGGCCTTGTCGTCGGTGGGGACCAGGGGTTGGGCAGCACGGCCCTGGCAGTCGAAGTCCTCGGTGTCCGTCGCGTCGTCGATGATCGACGCCGCTCGGATGCTCGAGCTGACAGTGGTGGCGGCGCGCGGCGTGGAGGACGACCGGGGCTGGATCACCGTGGGCCGGCGGACCCCCACCCGGGTGGACTTCCTCATGCGTGACCTAGCCCGGCCGGAGTCGGGCGAGATCATGCGGTTCCGCGTGGAGGCCGAGCACGCCGCCGGCCGGGTCACCGCCCGGTCCGCGATCGAGTCGTTCACGATGAAGGACTCGGGGATCGGCGGTCTGGTGCCGGTGGCGAACCGGCGGCTGATCGGCTTCTCGGCGTACGAGTCGTTCATGGAGCGGTTCGGGACGCTCGTCCAGGCGGAGGACATCTACTCGGTCGTCTCCTTCACCAGCGGGCGCTGAACCCTCCGCGTGTGCGTGGCCCAGGGGTCGCTCACGCGCGCCGAGGAGGTTGTCGGTGCCCCGACGTACGGTGGCTCCATGCGTCCCGTCACCGACCTGCAGCGGACGGTGGCGCCGTTCGAGGTGATCTCCGAGTACACCCCGAGCGGCGACCAGCCGACCGCGATCGCCGATCTGACCCGCCGGCTGAAGGCCGGGGAGAAGGACGTGGTCCTGCTCGGCGCGACAGGCACCGGCAAGTCGGCGACCACGGCGTGGCTGATCGAGCAGGTGCAGCGTCCGACCCTGGTGATGGCTCCGAACAAGACGCTCGCCGCCCAGCTGGCCACCGAGTTCCGCGAGCTGCTGCCGAACAATGCAGTCGAGTACTTCGTCTCGTACTACGACTACTACCAGCCCGAGGCGTACATCGCGCAGACGGACACGTACATCGAGAAGGACTCGTCGATCAACGACGAGGTGGAGCGGCTGCGGCACTCGGCGACCAGCTCGTTGCTCACGCGGCGCGACGTCGTCGTGGTCGCGACGGTGAGCTGCATCTACGGGCTGGGGACACCGCAGGAGTACGTCGACCGGATGGTCACCCTGAACGTGGGGGACCAGGTGGACCGCGACCAGCTGCTGCGCCGGTTCGTCACGATGCAGTACACGCGCAACGACCTGGCTTTCACACGCGGCACCTTCCGGGTCCGGGGCGACACCGTGGAGATCATCCCGGTGTACGAGGAGCTGGCCGTACGGATCGAGTTCTTCGGGGACGAGATCGAGGCGATCGCCACCCTGCACCCCCTCACCGGGGACGTGGTGCGGTCGGAGCAGCAGGTGCACGTGTTCCCGGCCACCCACTACGTCGCGGGCCCGGAACGCATGGAACGGGCGATCACCGGGATCGAGGCGGAGCTGGAGCAGCGGCTCGCGGAGCTGGAGCGCCAGAACAAGCTGCTCGAGGCCCAGCGGCTGCGCATGCGCACCACCTACGACCTGGAGATGATGCGGCAGATCGGCTCCTGCTCGGGGATCGAGAACTACTCGCGGCACATCGACGGGCGCGCGCCCGGTTCCGCGCCCAACACGCTGCTCGACTACTTCCCGGAGGACTTCCTCCTGGTGATCGACGAGTCGCACGTGACGGTGCCGCAGATCGGGGCGATGTTCGAGGGGGACATGTCCCGCAAGCGCGCCCTGGTCGACTTCGGCTTCCGGCTGCCTTCGGCGGTCGACAACAGACCGCTGCGCTGGGAGGAGTTCGTCGATCGGATCGGGCAGACGGTGTACCTGTCTGCGACGCCCGGCAGCTACGAGCTCTCGATGTCAGACGGCGTCGTGGAGCAGATCATCCGGCCGACCGGTCTGGTGGACCCGCAGGTGGTGGTCAAGCCGACCAAGGGCCAGATCGACGACCTCCTCGGCGAGATCCGCGACCGCGTGGAGCGCGACGAGCGGGTGCTGGTCACCACCCTCACCAAGAAGATGGCCGAGGACCTCACCGACTACCTCCTGGAGAAGGGTGTCCGGGTCCGCTACCTGCACTCGGAAGTGGACACGCTGCGGCGCGTCGAGCTGCTCCGCGAGCTGCGGCTCGGCGAGTTCGACGTGCTGGTGGGCATCAACCTGCTCCGCGAAGGGCTGGACCTGCCGGAGGTCTCCCTGGTGGCCATCCTCGACGCCGACAAGGAGGGGTTCCTGCGGTCGGCGACGTCGCTGATCCAGACGATCGGGCGCGCCGCTCGCAACGTTTCCGGCGAGGTGCACATGTATGCCGACCGGATCACAGCCGGGATGGCGACCGCCATCGACGAGACCAACCGTCGCCGTGAGAAGCAGGTCGCCTACAACCTCGCGCACGGTATCGACCCCACTCCGCTGCGCAAGAAGATCAACGACATCACCGACCTCCTGGCTCGCGAGGACGCCGACACCGCCGAGCTCCTCGGCGGAGCCGGACGACAGGCGAGCCGGGGCAAGGCGCCGGTACCGGGCTTCGGTTCGCGTCGCGGCCCGCACGACGAGCGCACCCGGCTGGTCGGTGCAGCCGCCGGGGAGCTGGCCGACCTGATCCAGGACCTCACCGACCAGATGCACGCCGCGGCCGCGGAGCTGCAGTTCGAGCTCGCAGCCCGGTTGCGCGACGAGATCTCCGGCATGAAGAAGGAGCTCCGCCAGATGCACGCGGCGACCGCCTGACCCGCGCCGGGGCGCCGGTCCCAACCTGCGCACCGACGCCGGCGACGGTGGAAGCAAGGGTCCCCTACACTGGTACGCGGAGGGGAGTACTCCCCACGACGTCATCGTCATCACGGTCGCCAAAGAAGCCGGCCCGGTGACGTCGGTCCAGGTTCGGACTCGTCCCGGCCTGCGGCAGAGAAGACCTCCGGTGATCTCGTCGTGCACCGGAGGCAACTCATGAACGTTCCAGGCTGGGTTTGGGCGCTGACAGTCGGCGCCGTGCTCGTCATGCTCGCCGTCGACTACCTCGGTCACGTGCGCGCGTCGCACGAGCCCGCACTGCGGGAGGCCGCCCGCTGGTCGGCGGCGTACGTCGGCGTCGCCCTCGTCTTCGGTGCGCTCGTCTGGTGGGTGTGGGGCGCCGAGAAGGGCGGGGAGTACCTCGCGGGCTACGTCACCGAGAAGAGCCTCTCGGTCGACAACCTGTTCGTCTTCGTCCTGATCGTGGCCGCGTTCCGCGTGCCCAGGCCGTACCAGCAGAAGGTGCTGCTGACCGGCATCACGGTGGCGTTGGTGCTGCGGACCGGCTTCATCTTCCTGGGAGCGGCCGTCATCCAGAACGTCAGCTGGGTCTTCTACGTGTTCGGTGCGTTCCTGCTCTACACCGCATGGACCCAGCTGCGCGGAGGCGACGAGGAGACCGAGTACCACGAGAGCGCGGTGCTGCGTCTGACCCGGCGGCTCCTGCCGGTGACGGAGGACTACGCCGGTGACCGTCTGGTGGTGCGCCGGGACGGCCGGCGTCTCGTCACCCCGATGTTCGTCGTCATGGTGGCGATCGGCTCGGCCGACCTGCTGTTCGCCGTCGACTCGATCCCGGCGATCTTCGG
>DAIDJQ010000110.1 GCA_027451305.1 Cellulomonas sp. | reverse complement strand
GGCACGAGCGTCGCCAGGGGCCACGCCGCGGTGGTGCCGGCGTCCACGCTGATCTGGTTCTCCTGGAGCACGCTGCCGTCGGACCGCAGCAGGCGCAGCGTCCCGGTGGCCGACGCCGCCGAGCCGGTTCCCTGCACCGTCGGGTCGCCCGTGTGCGGAACCGCTCCGACCACGAGGGTGTCTGCGGTCCCGGGCGCAGGGACGACGAGCCCACCCCCGGCTGCCGTCGCCGCGGCCCAGGCCCGCTCCACCCGTGGCTGCGAATCGAGCGGTCCCGGCGTACCCACCCGAGACATCTCGGCCGCCGCCACCACGGGCTGGTCGGCCTGCACCACGACCGTGTACTGCCCCGCCGGCAGGCCGCCGAGCGGCAGGTCCGTGACCGCACCGGCGGTCAGCGCCACCGTGCCGGCTCCAGGCAGCGTGACGGGACCGTCCGAGCCGAGCAGGCTCACGGTCGCCGTCGTGTCCGTCCCGCCCGGGGCCAGCAGGTGCAGCACCGGCGCGTCCGGGCTGTCGACGGTCGACGCCTGCACCAGGAGGCCGGGCACGGTCAGCCGCCGCGCCGGAGCCGCACCTGGGACCACGAGGTCGGTCCCGGCCGGCGTGAACCCCCGCACCGCGACGTCCTGCACCCACGCGGAGACCTGTCCACCGGTGGCACGCACGTGCACCACCAGGGAGCGCTGAGCGGCGGCGACCGCCTCGAGCGTGACCTCCCGGGTCCCGTGCGGAGGCACCAGCTGCGACCCGCCGGCCAGCTCGAGCGCGCCGTTCGGTCCCCAGACCTCCACCGTGACCTCGGCTGCCGTGCTGCCCGGGTTCACCAGCACCAGCGCCGCCGTCCGGCCGAGGTCGGTCGACCCCCCCACCAGCCAGGCATCGGCGGTCGGCGCGGTGCAGGTCTCGGCCGCCAGCCCGCGCAGGTCGCCGTCCGTGACCAGCCCGAGCGCAGTCGCGGCCACCCGGGCCCCGCCGGAGGCGCCCGGTTCGGCCCGGACCACGACGGGCCCGGTGGTGCCGGTCAACGCGGCCGCCGGCGTGTCCGACGAGAGGTGCGCGAGCACCGCGGACGTCGCCAGGGCTCGGACGTCCCCGGCTCCCGACACGCCGGTGTCCGGCGCGGACAGCACCGTCACGGACGTGACCGGTGCGACGGGCGCGGGGTCGAACTTCGTCGAGCCGGAGCCTGTCGGCATGATCAGCGGCCCCGGGCACACCTCGGTGGCCTGGGACGGCGGGACGTCGACGAGCGCGGGAGCGGCCGCGGCACCCGACGCGGGTGCGAGCCGCGTGCCGCCCACGACCGCGGCGGCCGCCAGGCCGAGCACCGCGATCCCGGACAGCACGCGCAGCCCGCGAACCGCGCCGCGACGCGGCTCGGTGCTCATGAGCGGCCCGCCCGTCGGCGTCGCAGCGGGAGCGCCAGCAGCGCGGTCGCCAGGCCCGTCACCACGAGCAGCACCAGCCAGCCGGTGCGCGTCGGCGACTCGTAGCGGACCACCAGGTGACCTCCGTCTGCTCCGACCTCGAACGTCTGGCGCCACCCGAGCTGGACGGACCGCAGCGCCCGGCCGTCCAACCAGGCGTGCCACCCCGGGTCGGCCCGCTCTGCCAGGACCAGCACCCGCGTGGGCTGCCCGGCCGGGACGGCGGCGTCGACCGTCGCATCGCCGGCGGGGACGGCGGTCGCGGTCGTCGTCGGGTCGGTGACGTCCCCCGGCGCCGCGGCCAGGCGCGCCCAGGAGGTCACCACGGTCGGTGCGGCGGACCCGTCCGCGCCGAGGGCTGCGTGAACCCGCCAGAGCGTCCCTGAGGCGTTCTCGGTGACCCGCTCCAGGCCGGCGGTGGCGTCGAGCTGGCCGACCAGCTGGGCGCGTGCCCGCGCTGCGGGGTCGGTGTCCGAGATGCCGTCCGCCAGCGGCGGGACCAGCACGTGCGCCACGGCCAGTCCGCCGAGCGGCCCGGCGACGTCGCCGGGTGCCGTGCTGGTGAGCCGCGCGACGAGAGCGCGCACCTCGGCCGTCGCCGGGTCCGGACCGAGCGGCACCGCGGACCGCAGGCCGCCGGTCAGCGATCCCGTCGCGACGGCGGCGGACTGGTCCACCATCCCGACGCCGTCGCCTCGCAGCAGCTCCCACGAGACCCCGTCGGACGTGGCGGTCAGTGCCAGCACCCGGGAGGCGTCCACGCCCTGCTGCGCCTGCGCCGCCACGGCGGAGACCACGGGGCGGCCGAGCGCCCGCAGCGACGTGGCGGCGGGGGCTGTCCACACCCAGGAGGCGAGGGAGCCGACCGCGACCAGCGCGACGAGCACCCCGACCAGCACGGCGATCGGCTGCCGCCAGCCGAAGGTCGACCGCGCCAGCCGGTTCTGCAGCCGGTCGGTGCCGAGCACGGCCGCGGTCAGCAGCCCGAGCAGCGCCAGCGACAAGGGCGCGCCGACCCAGGCCGCACCCACGCCGGCGGCGGCGTGCACCGCGGGGACGGCCGCCTGGAGCGTGGCGACCGCGATACCGACCACCCCCACCAGCCACCCGACGCGGACACCGCGGGCGACGGGTGCGCCACGCAGCAGCGCGAGCACGGCGAGCACCAGCACGGTCCCGACGAGCGCCGCGGGCCACCACGTGGCAACCGTCCCGTGCAGCCCCGCCGGGACCAGCGCCGCCGGATCGGTCGGCAGCCCGAGGAGCCGTTGCACGGGGCCGGCGGGAGCGACCGGCATCGGCAGCCCCGGCTCGGCGAGCAGCAGCCGCAGGCCGGGCACGCCGCGGCGCACCGCCTCCGCGACCAGCGGCCCGGCGACCACCAGGGCCGGCACGGGCACCAGCAGCAGCCGACCGCGGCACCGCGGCACCGTCGCAACGGCGACCAGCACGACGACGATCGCGGGGAGCAGCAGCACCGGCGCGCCCGCCACGGCGACCGCCAACGCCAGGGCGGCGCCGGCGGCTCCCGCGATCGACCCGGTCGGGTCCGGGGTTCCGACGAGCACCGACCCGGCCTCCGGTGCCGGCTCGTCGTCCACCGGCTCGTCGTCCGTCGTCGCCTCGACCCGCGGCACGACGGCGGCTGCGGTGGGCAGGCCGTGCGCCGGGGTCGGCGCGGGGTGCGGCGACGGGATGGTCGCGGGCGCGGCCGCCGCAGCGGCCTCCGAGCCAAGGTTCGTCGCCTCGACCAGGAGGTCCTCGTCTCCGGCCGGTCGGACGGTCGCGAGCCCGGACTGCACCTGGTCCACGCGCTGCACGCCGGCAGCCCGTGCCATGCCGAGCGCCACCCAGGGCAGCGCGACGTGGGCCACCACCGCGCCCAGGTGCCCACCACCGACGCCGAGCAGCAGCGCCGGTGCCGCCGCCCACACCACCGCCGCCCACGCGCGCACGCCGACCGATCGGGTGGCCGCACCTGCCGCGGCCCAGGCCCCGATCCCGGCCAGCACCACCGAACCGAGCAGCAGCACGTCCACGACGGCCTGCAGGTTGCCCGTCAGCAGGGTCGGCACCGTGAGCACGGTCAGCAGCGGGTCCGCCGGTGCCGCCTGCCCCAGACCGTCGCGCACCCAGCCGGAGGACGCGGCCTGCCACAGCTGTCCGACCGACGACGAGCTCAGCGCCAGCGCCCCTCCGACCAGCCGCGCCCCGGCACCGACAACCGGTCCGAGCAGCCGCCCGAACGCCGCGAGCGAGGCGATCGCCAGCCCCGCCGTCAGCACCAGCGCGGTGGTACGCCGCCGTGTGGCCAGCGCCGCCAGCTCGCCGATCTCCAGCTCGGACGGCGCCCGCTGCACCTTGCGGGCCTCGAGCCTCGCGAGCCGCCGGTCCTGCTCCTGGGTCCACACGTCCCGGACGCCCGCCTGCAGGGGCCTAAGCGTCCGGCGGGGCACCGCCCGCCTGCGGGCGGCGGTGCGCCGTGCACGCAGCAGCGCGCCGGGCCGGCTCAGCGCGCCCAGCCCCCCGGACAGCTCGGCGACGGCGAGACCTGGCTGCTTCACGGTGAGCTGGACGAGTGCCCGCACCATCGCGGCGACGAACGCCACCGCCGCGACCAGGGGCAGCAGCGGCAGCGGCGCGGCCACGAGCCGGGCGTGCACGGTGGAACGACGACGTGCCGCGAACGACCGTCGTGGGTCGCCGAGGTCAGGCTCGCCGTCGCCGTCGAGGTCGGTCTCCGGGTCGGCACCTGCGCCGCGAACGCCGTGGTAGGCCGCCTGCGCATGCCGGACGACAGCCGCCGGCACCACGACGACGCGGTGGCCGGCCAGCCGGGCACGACGTGACAGGTCGAGCCCGTCGCCGAACGGCCCCAGCGCGGGGTCGGTACCGCCGAGCGCGTCCCAGACGTCCCGCCGCACCAGGGAGCCCGCGAGCCCGACGCCGAGCACGTCCGTGCGGCCGTCGTGCTGCCCCTGGTCCAGCTCCCCGGTCTCGACGTCCGACATCCGCCGACCCCAGCGCGTGGTGCGCAGGCCCACCTCGAGCAGCCGTTCCGGATCGGTCCAGGTGCGCTGCTTCGACCCCGCCACCGCCACCGAGGGGGCGTGAATGACGGCGCGCATCAGCTCGAGCAGGGCGGCCGGCGCCGGCGCGCTGTCGTCGTGCAGCAGCCACAGCCACGGGGTCGGGGACTCCCCGAGCGCGTCGGCCATGGTCTCCAGCGCACGGGTAGCCGCCTGGCCGAACGTCCGCGCGCCGGGGGTCGCCGTGCGGACGAGCCGCGGCACGGGCGCAGGCGCGCCCGCGAAGGCCTCGTCGAGCGCGGCCGCGACACCGTCCGGTCCGCCGACGTCCACCACGAGCACGCGCAGCGGCCGACGCACCTGACCCGCGAGCGCCCGTAGCGTCGTCGGGAGGTAGCGCGTGAGGCCGGCTGTGACGACGACGGCGGTCACCGGCGCCGTCACGGGGATGGACGACGTCGTCGTGGTGGGGGCACCGGGGCCCGAGATGGTCTCGGTCATGCTCGCGCCATCATGCGACGGCACCGGCGCCGTCCCCGGCTGCGACACTCCCGCGGGCGGAACGGCGCCGCGCGCCTGCCCGTCAGACGACACGCCGCTTGAGCTTGCGCCGCTCGCGCTCGGAGAGCCCGCCCCAGATGCCGAACCGCTCGTCGTTTGCCAGCGCGTACTCCAGGCACTCGGCGCGCACGTCACAGCCCGTGCACACCTTCTTGGCCTCGCGCGTCGAGCCGCCCTTCTCGGGGAAGAACGCCTCGGGGTCGGTCTGGGCGCACAGCGCGCGCTCCTGCCACCCCATCAGGCCGTCGTCCTCGGCCTCCACGAAGAGCGAGAGCACGTTGGACGCGGGAGCAGAACCTGCCACCCTCCGGTCGGAGGGGAAGCTCTCGTCGTCGTCGAGCAGGTTCCACATACGTGCCTCCGTGCGGGTCTGGTGCTCGGTGCTGCCTGGGTCTGTGGGCTGTCCTTCGGGCTGTCGAGAGGGTCGAGCCGGCCTGTCAGATCACTGCCCCGCGCCACCGCGGTTGGCATGAATTACACGCGTGTCGTTCGGGCCGGTCAAGCCGAAGCGTGCTAATTGTCCGGATCCGTCCGGGGTGAATTCCGACACGTCCGGCGTGTCGCCCTACCCTGTCGGCGTGCCCGCCACCCCTCGTTCCGTCGCCGAGCTGCTCGCGCTGCTGACCACCGACCCGGGGCGCCCGCGCCTGACGTGGTACTCCGGCGAGGGCGAACGGGTCGAGCTGTCCGGTGCGGTGCTGGACAACTGGGTGTCCAAGACGGCGAACCTGCTGGTCGAGGAGTACGACGCGGGACCCGGCACCCGCGCGCTGCTGGACCTGCCGGCGCACTGGCGGTCGGTGGTGTGGGCTCTCGCGGTCTGGCGGGTGGGGGCCTGCGTGGTGCTCGACCGGGCCGACGACGAGGCCGTGGACCTGGTGGTGACCGGGAGGCCCGACGCCCACCCTGGCGCTCGTGACCTCGTCGCGGTGGCCCTGCCCGCGCTGGCGCGCCGGTTCGACGGCGAGCTGCCGCCCGGTGCCGTCGATGCCGCCGCCGCCGTGATGACCTACGCCGACCGCATCGGCTGGGCGCCCACCGTCGATCCGGGCGCGGTCGCGCTGGCGGAGCCGACCGGGAGGACGATGCACGGCCACCTGTTCGCTGCGGCCGGTGCATCCACCGACGGAGCCGAGCGGGTGCTGCTCGCGCCGGAGGACCTCGGCACCGCGCTGGGCGACGTGCTGGCGGTGCTGACTGCCGCAGGCTCGGTGGTGCTGGTCGACGGCGCCATGGCAGCGGCGCTCCGGTCGGACCCGGCCCGTCGCGCGAGGCTGGTCACCGGTGAGCGCGTCACCGCCGACCGGTTGTAGCTCGGCCCCCGTCGAGACGGACCGGGTCGAGACAGACCGAGCCAGGACGACCCCCGGCCGGCGGCCCGGCCTGGCCGGTGCGCGCCGTCAGGGCACGTCCGCCTGCACCAGCCGCCCGCGACCACGCACAGTCAGGCGCCCGTCGCTCGCCGGCACGAAAGCCGCCTCGCCCTTGGCGAGCGTCAGCACGCCGTCGTTCGACGTCGCCACCGTCAGCTCGCCGGCCAGCGCCAGCAGGATCCGCGGACCCCGCCCGGGCAGGGGGTGCGCGTCGTCGTCGGCGATGTCGGTCACCGACAGCTCGAAGTCGTCCACCGGCGCGTAGTAGACCTTGGTGGCGCCGTGGAACACCTCCGGCGCGATCCGGATCGGCGGCGCCGCCACGTAGTCCACGTTCCGCAGCAGCTCAGGGACGTCCACGTGCTTGGGCGTCAGCCCGGCGCGCAGCACGTTGTCCGAGCTGGCCATGATCTCGATCCCGACCCCGTGCAGATAGGCGTGCACGCCGCCGGCGGGCACGAACATCGCCTCCCCGGGCTGCAGCGTGACCGGGTTCAGCAGCATCGACGTCACCACGCCCGGATCGCCCGGGTACTCCCGCTGCAGCAGCACCACCGTCCGGTCGGTGCGCGGCGACGGCGACCCGTCGGCCAGCCGGGCGCCGACCGCCTGGGCCAGCCGGCCCACCTCGTCCGGCGTCGGCCGGGTCTCGGGGTCCAGCAGACGCGTGAACGCCTCGCGGATGCCCTCCGTGGAGGGCTTCTCCACCAGCACCCCGTGCAGCTCCTTCGCCAGGGGGCAGTCCAGGTCGGCGAACATCTCGGCCGCCCGGCGGGGTGCCCGGAAGCCGCACATCGCCTCGAACTGGGTCAGTGCGTAGATCAGCTCGGGCTTGTGGTTGCGGTCCCGGTAGTTGCGGTGCGGCGCGTCGAGCGGGACGCCGGCGGTGTCCTCGGCGTCGTAGCCGGCGCGCGCCGCCTCGATGTGCGGGTGCACCTGGAGCGACAGCGGGTGCTCCGCGGCGATCACCTTGAGCAGGTACGGCAGCTGCGGGCCGAAGCGGTTCACCACGTCGGGGCCGAGTGCGTCGTGCGGTGCAGCGGCTATCAGGTCGGCCAGCGGGCCCGCGCGGCCGACCCACGACGGCGCCGACGGGTGCGCGCCATACCAAGCCTCCGCAAGGACACCGGGGTAGTCGATCGCCAGGACGTGCTGCAGCGCGTCCGACGAACCCCAGCTGTACACCTGGGGTGCTTGCACGATGCGCTGCACGACGACCTCGGGTCCGGCTGACAGGGGACGCCGCGATGCTACCGGCCTACCCATGCGCACTCACGAGTCCCGCCGCTCGGGGCCGCCCCCTTGGCGCTGGAGCACCCGACTGGGCCAGACTGACGTCCCATGCGCGGCATCATCCTGGCCGGGGGCTCCGGAACACGTCTGCACCCCATCACCCTCGGCGTCAGCAAGCAGCTGGTGCCGGTCTACGACAAGCCCATGGTCTACTACCCGCTGTCGACGTTGATCGCCGCCGGGATCCGCGACATCCTCGTCATCACGACGCCGCACGACGCGAGCCAGTTCGAACGGCTACTCGGGGACGGCTCCCAGTTCGGGGTGTCCATCAGCTACACGCAGCAAAAGGTGCCCAATGGGCTCGCGCAGGCCTTCGTGCTGGGCGCGGACTTCATCGGCAGCGAGCCGGCCGCGCTGGTCCTCGGCGACAACATCTTCTACGGGCCCGGGCTCGGTTCGCAGCTCATGCGCTTCCGCCACATCGACGGTGCTGCGGTCTTCGCCTACCGCGTCGCCGACCCCACGGCGTACGGCGTGGTCGCATTCGACGCCGAGGGCCGTGCGCTCTCTCTCGAGGAAAAGCCGACGCACCCGAAGAGCAGCTACGCGGTCCCAGGGCTGTACTTCTACGACAACGACGTCATCTCGATCGCCCGAGACCTGAAGCCATCGGCCCGCGGGGAGTACGAGATCACGGACGTCAACCGCACGTACCTCGAGCAGGGACGGCTGCGGGTCGAGGTGCTGCCGCGCGGCACTGCGTGGCTCGACACGGGCACGTTCGACTCGCTGCTCGAGGCGTCCGACTTCGTCCGCACCATCGAGTCACGGCAGGGCCTCAAGATCGGCTCGCCCGAAGAGGTGGCGTGGCGGCGCGGGTTCCTGTCCGACGAACAGCTTGCCGCCCACGCGGAGACCCTCGTCAAGTCGGGCTACGGAGCGTACCTGCTTGGACTCCTCGAAACCCGGGACTGAGCGTGCGGCTCCCGCCGTCCTCGACCGCCCTCAGAGCGCGGCGAGGACGGCCGGCGCCGCGACCTGCCACCGCTCCCC
>DAIDJQ010000109.1 GCA_027451305.1 Cellulomonas sp. | reverse complement strand
GCCGGGCCACCGGCGCCTGCTCGGCGTCACCGGAGCCCCGGGCGCGGGCAAGTCGACGATCTCCGCCCGCCTCCTGGCGGCGTTCGGCGACGCCTGCGTCGTGGTGCCGATGGACGGCTTCCACCTGGCGCAGACCACCCTTGAGCGGCTCGGGCGCGCCGATCGCAAGGGAGCGCCGGACACGTTCGACGCGGCCGGCTTCGTCGCGCTGCTGCACCGGCTGCGCCGTCCGGTGCCCGGTGAGACGGTCTGGGCGCCCGAGTACCGCCGCGAGGCGCACAACGCGATCGCCGGGGCGCTCGCCGTGCCGTCCGACGTGCCGCTGGTGGTCGTCGAGGGCAACTACCTGCTGGTCCGGGAGCACGGGTTCGCGCCCGTCGCCGGGCTGCTGGACGAGACCTGGTACGTGGCGCTCGACGACGAGGTGCGGCTGTCCCGGCTGATCGCGCGGCACGAGCGGTTCGGCAAGCCGCCGGACGCCGCGCGGGCGTGGTCGCTGGGCCCGGACGAGGCGAACGCCCGACTGATCGCAGGGACGGCGGCCCGTGCGGACGTGGTGGTGGACCCGGGTTGACCCGGGTCGCCCGCTGGGCCGACCACCAGGTCCCGCGGGGTGCGGTGAGACACTGGCGGCCGTGAGCCGATTTCCCGCCCGTGCCGTCGTCGACCTCGCCGCGATCCGGGGCAACGTGCGCGCGCTCGCCGAGCACGCCCCCACCGCTCAGGTGATGGCCGTCGTCAAGGCGGACGCCTACGGGCACGGTCTGCTGCCCGCTGCGACCGCAGCCGTCGAGGGCGGCGCCACGTGGCCCGGCACCGCCCAGGTGTCCGAGGCGTTGGCGCTGCGCGCCGCCGGGATCACCGCGCCGCGCGTGCTGACCTGGCTCTACGCGCCTGGCGCGCCGCTCCGCGAGGTGGTCGAGGCGGATGTGGACGTCTCGGTCGCGGCGCCGTGGGCGCTCGAGGAGGTGCTGCGTGCGGTCCGCGCGGCCGGCCGGCCGGCCCGGGTGCACCTGAAGGTGGACACCGGTCTCGGCCGCAACGGCGTGCTGCCGGACCAGCTGCCGGCCCTGGTGGACGCAGCGCTGCGGGCGGAGGCGGAGGGCGCCGTCCGCCTGGTCGGCGTGTGGTCCCACTTCGCCTTCGCCGACGAGCCGGACCACCCGACGGTGCGTGCCCAGGAGCAGGTGTTCGCCGACGCGGTCCGCACGGTGGAGGCCGCCGGCGCCCGGCTCGAGGTGCGGCACCTGGCCAACTCGGCCGCGACGCTGACCCGTCCGGCGGTGCACTACGACCTCGTCCGTCCCGGTCTGGCCGTGTACGGGCTGTCTCCGGTGCCCCAGCTGGGCGGGCCGGCGGACTTCGGCCTGGTGCCCGCCATGACTCTCGAGGCGGAGCTCGCCACCGTCAAGCGGGTGCCCGCCGGGCAGGGCGTCTCCTACGGGCACCAGTACGTCACCGAGCGGGCGACGACGCTGGGCGTGGTGCCCATCGGGTATGCGGACGGCGTCCCGCGGCACGCCTCGGGCTCGGGGGTGACGCTCGGCGGTCCGGTGCAGGTGGGTGGCCGGCGCCTCGGGGTGGCGGGACGGGTGTGCATGGACCAGTTCGTGCTGGACCTCGGTCCCGACGCGGTCGAGCAGGCGGGTGACCGGGTGGTGCTCTTCGGCACCGGGGCGGACGGCGGACCCACGGCCGAGGACTGGGCGCGGGCGGCCGGCACCATCAGCTACGAGATCACGACGAGGCTCGGGGCGCGCGTGCCTCGCGAGCACGTGGACTCGGTGGCGCGGGCCGGGCGTGCCGCGGCGGACGAGGCGGTGGTCCGGTGACCCCGGGGAGCGGCACGGTCCGACTGCCCGACGCCGAGGCGACACGCGCGTACGGCCTGGAGCTGGCGGCGGTGCTGCGCGCCGGCGACCTGGTGGTGCTGACCGGCGACCTCGGAGCGGGCAAGACGACCCTCACCCAGGGCATCGGCGCCGGCCTGCACGTGCGGGGCCAGGTCGCCTCGCCGACCTTCATCATCGCCCGCGAGCACCCGCCGCTGCCCGGGCCGGACGGGTCGGTGGGCCCGGCGCTGGTGCACGTCGACGCGTACCGGCTCCGCTCGCTCGACGAGGTCGAGGCGCTGGACCTGGACTCGAGCCTCGAGGAGTCGGTGACCGTCGTG
The DNA here is from genome assembly GCA_027451305.1 of Cellulomonas sp. The sequence continues at coordinate 16,975 of DAIDJQ010000109.1, read as the reverse complement.
GAGTGGGGCGAGGGGTGGGTGGAGCCGCTCGCCGAGGACCGCCTCGAGCTCAGCCTGCGTCGCCCCCGGGGTGCGGTGGACCCGACCGCCGACGAGCCGGCCGACGCGGGTGAGCGTGAGCTGACCGTCCGGGCGGTCGGTGCCCGGTGGGCCGGTGTGGCGCTGCCGCGTGTCGGCGTGCTGACCGCCGTGGCAGGCTGATCGCCGTGCCGATCCTCGCGCTGGACACCTCCTCCTCCGTAGCCGTCGCGGTGCTCGCCGACGACGGGAGCGTGCTGGCCTCCAGGTCGGACTCCGAGCAGCGGCACCACGCGGAGCTGCTCGCACCGATGGTGCAGCACGTGCTCGCGGACGCGGGGGTCGAGCGCACGGCGCTGACCGCCGTCGTGGCCGGTACCGGGCCTGCGCCGTTCACGGGGCTGCGCGTGGGGCTCGTCACGGCTCGGACCATGGCCCTCGCGCTGGACGTGCCCGCCTGGGGCGTCCCTTCCGTCGACGCGCTCGCAGCCACTGCCGCACGCACCGCTGTGCCGGGCAGCCACGTGCTGGTGGTCACCGATGCGCGTCGCCACGAGGTGTACTGGGCCGCCTACCGGGTGGACGGCACCGGGTCCGCGGTGCTGGTCGCAGGGCCGGACATCGCCGCGCCCGCTGCCCTCGTCGAGCACGGCCGGACGGCGGGCGCGATCGTCGTCGGGCGCGGCGCGCTGCTGCACCGCGAGGCGCTCGGGCTGCCCGCCGCTCCGACGCCGCGTCCCCCGGCCGTCCACGGAGGTGCGCACCTCGACCCGGCGCTGCACGACGCGGACCCCGCGCTGCGCGATCCGGACCCCGCCGAGCTGGGGCGCCTCGCCCTGCTCCGGCACGCCGCCGGTCAGCCGTTGCCCACCACACCGCTCTACCTGCGACGACCGGACGCCGAGCCCTCCGCCGCCCGCAAGCGGGTCCTCACGTGAGCTCGATCCCGCCCGACGTGGCCGTGCGGGAGCTGACCGCCACGGACCTGCCGCGGCTCGAGGTGCTCGAACGCGACCTGTTCGGCCCCGCGGCGTGGTCGCCGGCGTCGCTCGCGGAGGAGCTGGTCACCGAGGGTCGCTGGTACATCGGCGCCACCACTGCCGCCACGGGTCTGCTGGTGGGCTACGCCGGCCTCTGGTTCGACGGCGAGGACGCGCAGGTGATGACGATCGCGGTGGACTCCCAGCACCAGGACCGCGGCATCGCCCGCACCATGCTGAACCGGCTGGTGGAGCACACGCGCGCGCTTGGGGCCCTCCGGGTGCTGCTCGAGGTCCGGGTGGACAACGACCCGGCGATCCACCTCTACGAGTCGACGGGCTTCGAGCGGCTCGGCCGGCGACGGGCCTACTACCAGCCCGGCAACATCGACGCCTGGACCATGCTGCTGCGGCTGAGCGCCGCCGAGGAGCCGCGATGAGCAGGGCCGACGTGCTGGTCACGGCCGACGAGCTGGCGGCCGCGCTCGCGGACGACGAGCCGCCCGTGCTGCTGGACGTGCGGTGGGTGCTCGGCCGCAGCGACGGCCACGAGCAGTACCTGGGCGGGCACCTGCCGGGGGCGGTGTACGTGGACATGGACACCGAGCTGGCGGCGCCGCCGAGCCCGGCGGCCGGACGCCACCCGCTGCCGACGCTCGCCGACCTCGAGGTGGCCGCGCGGCGCTGGGGTCTCCACGAGGGTGGCGCCGTGGTGGCCTACGACGCCATCGGCGGCATCTCCGCAGCGCGCGCGTGGTGGCTGCTGCGGTGGGCGGGGCTGACGCACGTGCGGCTGCTGGACGGCGGCCTGCAGGCGTGGACCTCGGCCGGGCGGTCCCTGGAGGCGGGGGAGGTGCTCCCGGAGACGGGGGACCTGGTGCTGCGCGCGGGCGCGATGCCGACGCTCGACGCCGACGGGGCCGCCGCGTGGCCGGGGACGCTCCTGGACGCCCGCGCGGCCGAGCGTTATGCGGGGCTGGTCGAACCGATCGACCCGCGGGCGGGCCACGTGCCGGGGGCGGTGAGCCTCCCCACGGCCGACAACCTGACGTCTGAGGGCGCGTTCCTGGACGACGACGCGCTCCGGGCCCGGTTCACCGGTGTCGGCGTGGTCGCGCCGGTGGGCGTGTACTGCGGGTCCGGCGTCAGCGCGGCGCACGAGGTGGCCGCGCTGGCGGCCGTCGGTATCGATGCGGCCCTGTACCCGGGCTCCTGGTCCCAGTGGTCGTCGGACCCCTCGCGCCCCGTGGCGACCTCCGGGACGGGCGTCTGACCGGGCCGACCGCTCACGTCGGCCCGGTCACACGCGCATCCGCGCACCATCCGCACGGGGTGGGTGCCGGACGGTGCCGGGTGCTCAGAGCGTGCGGGTCGCCTGGCCCCAGTCCAGCCGCGCCGCACGCGGGAACGGGTACTGCGCGCCCTCCGTCTGCCCGACGTTGACGACGAAGAGCGACACCCACCCGGTACCCGCGAGCAGGTCGGCGTCGATCCCCGCGGCGTCCATCCCGCCCATCGGCCCGGCGGCGAGCCCGGCGGCGCGCAGCGCGACGATCAGGTAGCCGGCCTGCAGCCACGCGTTGTTGCGGGCCATCTGCTCGCGCATCTCCGGCATCGCCTCGAACGTGCCCGCCATCTCGGCGCGGTGCGGGGCGAGCAGCGGCAGGTGGTCGTGGAACCGGGTGTCCGCGGCGAGCAGCAGCGAGACGGGCGCGTCCAGGACGCGCTGACGGTTGCCCTCGCCCATGTGGGCGGCCAGGCGGGCGCGCGCGTCGGGGGTGCGGACCACCAGCATCCGCAGCGGCGTGACGTTCATCGCCGTCGGGCCCCACTTGGCCAGGTCGTACGCGGCCTGCAGCTGCTCGTCGGTGACCTCGTCGGCCGTGAAGGCGCCCGCCGTGCGGGCCTCCCGGAAGAGGAGGTCGGCCGTCGCTGCGTCCAGCAGGCCGGCGGAGTCGAGCTCGGCGTCGAGGTCCGAGGTGTCCAGGGCAGAGGTGTCGGTGCTCACAGGTCGTTGAACATTCAACGCTTGGACCGGGATTCCGGCCGTCGCTGTGACGTCCGTCACCGACCGTCGGGGACAGGGGTGCTCGCCTATCCTGTCCTCGTGCCGCTGCCTGGATCCGCCGACCCCCTCGTCCTCGGCATCGAGACCTCCTGCGACGAGACGGGCGTCGCGCTCGTCAGCGGCTACGAGCTGCTGGTGGACTCGGTGGCCAGCTCGATGGACGAGCACGCGAGGTTCGGCGGGATCATCCCGGAGATCGCCTCCCGCGCCCACCTGGAGGCGATGGTGCCGACCATCCGCCGGGCCCTCGGCACCGCCGGGGTGGGCTTGGAGCAGGTCGACGCGATCGCGGTCACTGCCGGTCCAGGCCTCGTCGGACCGCTCACCATCGGCGCCGCCGCCGCGAAGGCGCTCGCGGTCGCCCTCGACCGCCCGCTGTACGGCGTGAACCACGTGATCGGTCACGCGGTGGTCGACGAGCTGGTGGACGGTCCGTTCCCCGAGCGGGTGCTGGCCCTCGTCGTCTCCGGCGGTCACTCCTCGCTGCTGCGGATCGACGACACCGTCGAGGTCACCGAGCTGGGATCGACGTTGGACGACGCCGCCGGCGAGGCCTTCGACAAGGTGGGGCGGCTGCTCGGCCTGCCGTACCCGGGCGGGCCGCACATCGACCGCCTCGCCCGCGAGGGCGACCCGGCGGCGATCCGGTTCCCCCGCGGCCTGACGGCGGCGAAGGACCAGGCCGCGCACGCCACCGACTTCTCCTTCAGCGGGCTCAAGACGGCCGTGGCGCGCTGGGTCGAGGCCCGCGAGGACGCCGGGCTGGAGATCCCGCTGAACGACGTCGCCGCCTCGTTCGCCGAGGCGGTGGCCGACGTGCTCACGGCCAAGGCGATCGCCGCCTGCCGCGCGCACGGCGTCTCGACGCTGGTGGTCGGTGGCGGCTTCTCGGCGAACTCCCAGCTGCGCGACATGGCGGCCCGACGTTGCGAGGAGGCGGGGATCGAGCTGCGCATCCCGCCGATCCGGTACTGCACCGACAACGGCGCGATGATCGCCGCCCTCGGCTCGGCGCTGCTGCGCCGCGGGCGCCCGGCGTCCTCGCTGGACCTGCCGGTCGACTCGTCCATGCCCCTGACCCAGGTGCTCGTCTAGCGGCTCCCCGTCGTCGGTCCGACGGCCCCCCGCTACAGCGGCCGGCCCGCCCTGAACTCGTCGACGAGTGCGCGCACCACCGCACCGAGGTCGCCGGCGTTGCGACGGGCGACCGCCCGCTGCCGCTGGTAGGACGCCCCACGCCGCAGGACGGTGCGCACCTGGTCCAGCTCCGCGCTGCAGCCCAGCCGCTCGGCGACGGGGGCGAGCACCTCGAGCCAGCGCACCACCGAGTCGGTGACCAGCTCCTCGTCGCCCGCCGCGTCGGTGATCAGGATCGCGTCCATGCCGTAGCGCGCGGCGCGCCACTTGTTCTCCTGCACGAACCAGGGCGGCAGGGTCGGCAGCGGCTCACCGCGGTCGAGCATCGTGGAGAAGTGCTCGACGAGGCAGTGCGTCAGCGCCGAGATCGCCGTGACCTCGAGCAGGTTGGCGGCGCCGTCGGCGATCCGCATCTCCAGCGTCCCGAACCGGGGTGACGGCCGGATGTCCCAGCGGACCTCGTCCACCTGGTCGATGACGCCGGTGTGCACCATGTCCCCGACGTACTGCTCCAGCTGCTCCCAACGGTCGAACTGCGGCGGCAGCCCGGCGGTGGGCAGCTGCTGGAAGATGAGCGCCCGGTTGGACGCGTAGCCCGTGTCGGTCCCGCCCCAGAACGGCGACGAGGCGGACAGCGACAGGATCGGACCGAACACCGTCAGCATCGCGCGCGACAGCGGCAGCACCTTGGCACGGTCCTCGACCCCGACGTGCACGTGCACGCCGTAGATCAGCATCTGCCGGCCCCACCACTGGGTGCGGTCGATCAGGGTCGCGTAGCGCTGCTTGTCGGTGACCTTCTGGGTGGCCCAGTGGGCGAACGGGTGGGTGCCGCTGCCCATCAGCTCGATCCGCAGCGGTTCGGTGACGCGGCGCACCTGGTCGAGCGCGTTCTGCAGGTCGGCACCGGCCTGCGCGACCGTGCGGCACTTGCCGCTCTGCACCTCGATGGTGTTGAGCAGCAGCTCCTGGGTGATGTTCGGGTGGTCGGTGCCGTCCTTCGCGCGCACGGCCTCGAGCACCGTCTGGGCGGCCTGCCGCAGGTCGCCGGAGTCGGCGTCGACCAGCGCGACCTCCCACTCGATGCCGATGGTGGACCGCTCGGACACGGCGAACGGCAGCGGTACGGGTGCGGCCATCAGCCCTCCTCCGGCTCGGTGCGCGTCCCGCCGGCCGGGTCGCCCTCCATGACAGGTTCGACGACGAGCACGTGCTGCGTCCCGCCGACGCGGGTCAGCACCACCGTGGCCTCGGCGTCACCGCGCAGGTCGAGCTGACCGCGCAGCTGTTCCGGGGTCACCGCCGTGCCGCGCTTCTTCACCGTCAGCCGGCCGACCCCGCGCTCGCGCAGGTAGGTGCGCAGCCGCTTCACCGAGAACGGCAGGTCGTCCAGGACCCGGTAGGCGCCGGCGACGGGGATCGGGACGAGCCGGTCGGCGGTCACGTAGGCGATCGTGGGGTCCAGCAGCCGCCCGTGCACGTCGTGGACGACCGTCCCGACCAGGCCGGCGCGGATCACGGCGCCGTCCGGCTCGTACAGATAGGTGCCGACGGGGCCGACGGGCGGCGGTGCGTCCGCTGCGCGGTCCGCGACGACGGTGTGCGCGTGGCCGCCGCGCAGCACGAGCGCCGAACGTCCGGGCCCCTCCGGCGCCAGCGGGCCGAACCACAGCCCCACCTCGACCACGTCGCCGTCGACGGAGACCCACTGCGCCGCCGCCTCGGCCGGCACCAGGCGGTGCGGCAGCCCGGGCCCGAGCTTGAGCCCGACGGCCGGGACCTGGTCGCGCAGTGCCAGCAGGGCGTCCAGCGGAGGTGTCCAGTCCGACGGCTCCCAGCTGCGGCGTCCCGCCGCCGTCCGTCGTGCGGGGTCGGCGTACACGCCGTCGACCCCCTCGGCCGCCAGGTCCACCGCGAGGCCGTCGCCGTGCCGCACCTGGGCCTCGGGGAAGTGCCGCAGGTTGACGGTCGCGACGGCTGCCGTCGCCTCGTCGGCGTCGACGGCCAGGACCTGGAGCCCGACACCCGCCAGGGCCATCGAGTCGGCGCCGATGCCGGCCGTCAGGTCAGCCACCCGCGTCAGGCCGGCATCGCGGTAGCGCCGGGCGTGGTGCGCGGCCACGGGCAGCCGGGTGGCCTGCTCGAGCCCGCCGACGGTGAACAGCATGCCGTCCGCGAAGTCGCCGAACTTGGAACGGGCACGCGCCCGGAGCCGGGACTGGGTGAGCGCGGCGGCGACCAGTGCGGGGTCGAGCCCCTCGGCGTGCAAGCGGCTCGACAGGGCCATGACGCGGGTCTCGTCGTACGGCGGGAGGGCGGACAGCAGCGCCCAGCCCTGCGCGCTGAGCAGGAGCGACAGGCCGGTGGCGTCCATGCCGCGATCCTCGCACGGCAGGCGCCCCGGCAGCCTGCCCGTGCTGGCACTCGCCTTGACCGAGTGCTAACGCGTTCCTAGAGTGAGGACTGGCACTCTCCTGGTGAGTGTGCCAACCGCGCCCAGGCTCCGGCACCGCGACGACGGCGGCCCATGGTGCGGCACAGACTGCCGAACTACTCACATGCGAAGGGGAGGTCCGCTGTGTCGGTCTCCATCAAGCCCCTCGAGGACCGGATCGTGGTGAAGGCCCTCGAGGCCGAGACCACGACCGCGTCCGGTCTGGTCATCCCGGACAGCGCCAAGGAGAAGCCGCAGGAGGGCGAGGTCCTCGCCGTGGGCCCGGGTCGTATCGACGACAAGGGCAACCGCGTGCCGCTGGACGTCGCGGTCGGTGACAAGGTCATCTACTCCAAGTACGGCGGCACCGAGGTGAAGTACCAGGGCGAGGAGTTCCTCATCCTGTCCGCGCGTGACGTGCTGGCGGTCGTGGGCTGATCAGGCCCCTCCGTCACGACGAGAGCCCCTCTCCCATCCGGGAGAGGGGCTCTCGTCGTTCCGGACCGTGCACGGGGTGCTCGTCCCCGGAGGTCCTGGGAGGGTGGGCGCCGGCCCGCCGGTGGGCTCAGCTGATGCTCCGGTGGCCGACGCGCTCGGCGAGGACGGCGGAGCGCTCGTCTTCCGACAGGCCGCCCCACACGCCGTAGGGCTCGCGGACCGTCAGCGACTGCTCGCGGCACTCCTTGATCACGGGGCACGTGGCGCAGATCGCCTTCGCCGCCTCGGCGCGACGCCGCCGGGCGGCACCGCGCTCCCCCTCGGGGTGGAAGAAGAGGTTCTCGTCGGCGTCGCGGCAGGCTCCCTGGAACTGCCACTCCCACAGGTCCATCACCGGACCGGGCAAACGCGAGATCTCGGCCATCTGGTCGTCCTCCTCGTGTACGTCGGCCTGGCGGCCGGTGTGCTCGTCGCGCCCCCGTCGCCCCTGACGGCCGGGCACGGCGGTCGGACGGGGTGTTCGGGGTACTGCTTCGCCACCGTATCAACCGCGCCACGAGTTGTTCAAGACCCGGTCGCACACTCGTCCGTCCTGAATCGATCTGGACGCGAGACCAAGAACGACGCTCCGTCCGTGCAGGCCAGAGGCGTGAGCAGCGGGAGCGTGTCCACCGAACGCCGGTTCGCGCCGGGGACTGGCACAATCGCGTCATGGCCTACGACGAGGAGGCGGCGCAGATCGCGCCTGCGCTCACCGTCGCCGCGGTGGCCCGGCGGCTGGGCGTCGCGCCGGCGACGCTGCGCACGTGGGACCGGCGGTACGGGCTGGGCCCGTCCGAGCACGCCGCCGGCTCGCACCGGCGGTACGGCGCGCAGGACCTGGCGCGGCTGCTGGTGATGCGACGGCTGACCATCGACGGCGTCGCGCCGGCCGAGGCGGCCCGGATCGCGCTCGCGACGCCCGTGGCCGAGGGCTCCCTCTTGGACGCCGTCCCCGACCGTGTCGCCGATCCCGTGCCGGCGGCCTCGCGCACGCCCGAGCCGGTGGTGGACGCCGCCCTCGCGGGAGACGGCCCGCGGTGCGCGTCCCTGCTCGCGCTCGAGGCGGGGGCCGAGGTCGCACGGTGGTGGACGACGCTCGTCGACCCTGCGCTGGAGGCGCTCGCGCGGCGGACCGTCATCGACCGCCCGGGCGCCGACGCGGAGACGGTGCTGCGCACGGCCGCGCTCGCGGCCCTGCGCGTGGTCGCCCAGGTTCCGGACGGACCCGGCCGGCCGGTGGTCCTGGTGCTGGTGCCGGCGGGTGCCGCGCGGCCGTTGCTGACGCACGCGCTCGCGGCGGCGCTGGTGCAGCGCGGCGTCGACGCCCGGGTGGTCGGCGGACCGCTCTCGGGGCGGCATGCGGTGGAGCTCGTCGCGATGACGCGCGCTCGTGCGCTCGTCACCGTCGTGCAGCAGCACGCGCCCGACCTGTCGTTCGTCGCGCGGCTCGCAGACGAGCGGCCGGAGGTGCCGCACTTCGTGATGCTGCCGGACGCCGCCGTGGAGCTCCTGCCGCTGGGTCGGTCCGTGCACCGCGCCCGGACCTTCACCGGCCTGCTGCACGAGGTCCTCGCCGCGGTCGGAGGGTCGGACGGCGCGTCCAGTCATGGCGGGCGATTTCTCAGGTGAACCCCGGCCGATCCACCCGAACGGGTCATAGACAAATCGACGGCGTCCGCCCTTCAGGGGGCAATTCGCACACCGCGACGCAACGAGCGGATCTAGTGCCGCTAACGTGACCTCCCCACCGGGCCGATGTATCGACAAACCTCCAGGTGAGGGATGTGCATACGCAGGGGAGGGAATTCACATGGCGGGCGTGGTGGTGTGCCATGCATCGGCAGCGGTGCGAGAACGCCTCGTCGTGACCTCGATCGGCGTGCCCACCCTCGCCCCCGTCCGGGCAGCGGCGACGGTCGACGAGCTGATCGCCCTGGCGCGCCGGATCCCGCCCGCGGTGGTGCTGGTCGACGCCCACCTGCCCGCCCCCGGAACCGTCGAGGCCATCCGACGGCTGCGTGCCGTGGCCCCGGGCGCGGCCGTGATGCTGCTGGCCGGGCCGGACGACGCGGTCGCCCTGGACCGCGCGCTCGCGCTGGGCGCCCGCGGCTTCCTGGCGCCCGAGGTCGGCCGCGCCGAGCTGGCCGCCGTCGCCGCCCACGTGCAGGCGGGGCTCGGAGCGATGAACGGCCGTCCGGCCACCGTCCCGCAGCCGATGTCCGCAAGCCAGGTCGACCTGCTGCGCGAGGGACGTCTGCACACGCCGCTCGACGAGGTGCCGACCGACGCGGCGGCACGCACGTCCGGCGACATCCAGCTGACTCGCCGTGAGGTGCAGGTGCTGGTCGGCATGAGCAACGGCCAGTCGAACGCACAGATCGGCGGCGAGCTGTTCCTCTCCGAGGACACGGTGAAGACCCATGCCCGGCGGCTGTTCCGCAAGCTCGGCGCCCGGGACCGTGCGCAGGCCGTGGCCATCGGGCTGCGACGCGGTCTGATCCGCTGACGCCGGCGGCCGGCCTCGGCAGGGGCGTCGCGGGCAGCCGCAGCGCGCAGCGAGGGGGGCCGCGTGCGCCCCGTACCATGGACCGATGAGCCGGACAGACGAGCACGACCCGTTCGGCCGCACGGGACTGACCTACGACGACGTCCTGCTGCTGCCCGGGGAGACCGACGTCATCCCCAGCGAGGTCGACACGACCTCGCGTCTGACGCGTGAGATCTCGGTGCGCGTCCCCCTCCTGTCCGCCGCCATGGACACCGTCACCGAGTCGCGCATGGCCGTCGCCATGGCCCGCCAGGGTGGGATCGGCGTCCTGCACCGCAACCTGTCGATCGCCGACCAGGCGCACCAGGTGGACCTCGTCAAGCGGTCCGAGTCGGGCATGGTCTCCGACCCCGTCACGGTGGGACCGGACGCCACGCTCGCCGAGCTGGACCGGTTGTGCGCCACGTACCGCGTGTCCGGGCTCCCGGTGGTGGACGCCGAGCGGCGCCTGCTCGGCATCATCACCAACCGCGACCTGAGGTTCGTGCCGGCGGCGGAGTTCGAGCAGCGTCGGGTGCGGGACACGATGACCTCGATGCCGCTGGTCACGGCCCCCGTGGGGATCTCGCGGCAGGACGCCGCCGCTCTGCTCGCCAAGCACAAGGTGGAGAAGCTCCCGCTGGTGGACGGGGCCGGCGTGCTGCAGGGCCTGATCACGGTGAAGGACTTCGTCAAGTCCGAGCAGTACCCGGATGCGACCAAGGACGCCGAGGGGCGGCTCGTGGTCGGCGCGGCGATCGGGTTCTTCGGCGACGCCTGGGAACGGGCGATCGCCCTCGTCGAGGCGGGCGTCGACGTGCTGGTGGTCGACACCGCGAACGGCCACGCCCGGCTGATGCTCGACATGGTGCGTCGCCTGAAGGCGGACCCGGCCACGGCCCACGTGCAGGTGATCGGCGGCAACGTCGCGACGTACGAGGGCGCGAAGGCGCTCGTCGACGCAGGCGTGGACGCTGTGAAGGTCGGTGTGGGCCCGGGGTCCATCTGCACCACGCGCGTGGTGGCCGGCGTCGGCGTGCCGCAGGTGACGGCGATCTACGACGCGTCGCAGGCGTGCCGGCCGGCCGGGGTGCCGGTGATCGGCGACGGCGGCCTGCAGTACTCGGGTGACATCGCCAAGGCCTTGGTGGCCGGCGCCGACACGGTGATGCTGGGCTCGCTGCTGGCCGGCTGCGACGAGTCGCCGGGCGACCTGGTGTTCGTCAACGGCAAGCAGTTCAAGCACTACCGCGGCATGGGCTCGCTCGGCGCGATGGCGTCCCGTGGCCGGGTGTCGTACTCCAAGGACCGGTACTTCCAGGCGGACGTCCCGTCCGACGAGAAGATCGTCCCGGAGGGCATCGAGGGCCAGGTCCCGTACCGCGGACCCCTCGGCGCGGTGGCGCACCAGCTGGTCGGCGGCCTGCACCAGTCGATGTTCTACGTCGGCGCCCGCACCATCCCCGAGCTGCAGGCGCGCGGCAAGTTCATCCGGATCACTCCGGCTGGGCTCAAGGAGTCCCACCCGCACGACATTCAGATGACGGTCGAGGCGCCCAACTACACCTCGCACTGACGCCGCCCGCGGCGGCCCGGAGACTCCTGCGCCGGTCCGCCGTCCCGTGCCCCGTCCCGCCGGTGCCCTACCAGAGGGTGCCGGCGGGCTCGCGCGTGGGCCAGACGAGCTCGGCTCCCGGGCCGTCGAGGCCCTGCTCCGCCCGCCAGGCGTTGAACCCCTCGGCCCAGGCGCGGTGCGCCGCGACCTGGTACTCGTGCAGCGCGTCCAGGTCCAGGTCGGCGAGGTGGGGGAACCGGCCGAGGATCCGCTCGAGCACGTCGAGGGTGGCGACCACGTCGACGTCCGCGCTGTGCAGCGCCCCGGACTCGATCACGCGGTAGAAGCCGCACAGGTCGCCCAGCTTGCGCTTGCCACGGCGGTAGCGGTCCTCGGCACGGTCCAGCACCAGCGGGTCGATCACCGGCCGGGCCTGCCGGTGCAGCCGGTCGGGGAGCGTCGCCAACCCGTGCCGGCGCAGCTCGGCGTCCAGCAGCCGCAGGTCGAACGACGCGTTGTAGGCCACCACCGGCACGCCGGCGCGGAACGCCTCCGCCAGCTCGGTCGCGATCGCCTCGAGCGCCTCCCCGGGCGGGCGTCCGTGCGCCTGCGCGTGCTCGGTGGTGATGCCGTGGATCGCCGCCGCCTCGACCGGGATCGGTACCCCGGGGTCGATCAGCCACGTGCTGACGTGGGTGCCGGTGGCGTCCCGTCGCACCAGGGCGGCCGTGACGATGCGGTCGGTGTCCACGTCGACCCCGGTGGTCTCGGTGTCGAAGCCGAGCAGCGGCCCCTCGCTCCAGCCCATGCCCACCCTGCCCTCGCCGCTCTGCGCTCGTCGGCCGCGCTCGTCGGGCCGACCGCCTCGGCCTGCGCTCGTCGTGCCGACCGCGTCGTACCCCTGCTTGCGCGCCAGGATGGCACCGGGCGCCGACACGGCCTCCTGCGGCACGCCGGTAGCCTTGGCCGGTGAGCGAGGTCGAGATCGGACGTGGCAAGCGCGGTCGCCGCGCGTACTCCTTCGACGACGTCGCGGTGGTGCCGTCCCGGCGCACCCGCGACCCCGAGGAGGTCAACGTCGGCTGGCAGATCGACGCCTACCACGTCGACCTGCCGGTGCTGGCGGCTCCGATGGACTCCGTGATGAGCCCGGCCACCGCCGTGGAGCTGGGCCGGCTGGGTGGACTCGGCGTGCTCGACCTCGAGGGGCTGTGGACCCGGTACGAGGAGCCCGAGCCGCTGCTGGCCGAGATCGCGACGCTCGACCCGTCCCGCGCCACGGAGCGGATGCAGGAGATCTACGCGGAGCCGGTGCGCCCCGAGCTGATCACCGCGCGCCTGCAGGAGGTGCGGGCCGCCGGTGTGACGGTGGCCGGGGCGCTCTCGCCCCAACGGACGCAGGAGCACTGGCGCACGGTGGTGGACGCCGGGGTGGACCTCTTCGTCATCCGCGGCACGACGGTCTCCGCCGAGCACGTGTCCGGCCGTGCGGAGCCGCTCAACCTCAAGCGGTTCATCTACGAGCTCGACGTCCCGGTGATCGTGGGCGGCGCGTCGACCTACACGGCGGCGCTGCACCTGATGCGCACCGGCGCGGCCGGCGTGCTCGTCGGCTTCGGCGGGGGAGCGGCGCACACCACGCGGGTCTCCCTCGGCATCCACGCTCCGATGGCCACCGCCGTGGCGGACGTCGCGGCGGCGCGCCGGGACTACCTGGACGAGTCCGGCGGGCGGTACGTGCACGTGATCGCGGACGGTGGCGTGGGTCGTTCCGGTGACCTGGTCAAGGCGATCGCCTGCGGCGCCGACGCGGTGATGCTGGGCGCGGCCCTGGCCCGCGCGACGCAGGCGCCCGGCCGCGGGTGGCACTGGGGGCCGGAGGCGCACCACGCCGACCTGCCGCGCGGCGAGCGCGTCGAGGTGGGGACGGCCGGCACGCTCGAGCAGATCCTGTTCGGCCCGGGCCGGACGGCCGACGGGACGCTGAACATGATCGGCGCCCTGCGCCGGGCGATGGCGACCACCGGCTACTCCGACCTCAAGGAGTTCCAGCGCGTGGAGGTCGTCGTCTCCCCGTACCAGCCCCGCTGACCTGACGCCGGTCCCCCGTCGGCGGGGATCGGCGACCTCGACGAGAAGCCCGGTGCGCACCTCGCGCGCCGGGCTTCGTCGTGCGTCCGCATGGAGCGCCGGAGAGGGGCACGGGCCTCTCCGCTCGGCCCGCGAGACGCTGCCGGCGCGGGCTCCGACGGTCCTCGGGCTGTCCTGCGGGGTGCCCGGTTCGGTGGGGATGAGGACGGGCTAACCAGGGCAGATGCCCGTTCGGGTGCCCGGTTCGCCGTGTAAGCGGGTGGGTATCCCGCCGATTGGGTCCGAATGTGCTTGACATCTGTCCGACTCCACACCATGCTCTGACATCGCAGGCACAGTCGCCCGCTCGAGTCGACGGAGACCGATGTACGCACCGGAACGGCACCAGCAGATCCTCACCCGCGCGCGGGCCGAGGGTCGGGTTGACGTCGCCACCCTCGCGCTCGATCTCGACGTCACCCCCGAGACCGTCCGGCGGGACCTGACCGCGATCGAACGTCTCGGCCTGCTGCGCCGCGTGCACGGCGGCGCCGTCGCGGTGGAGCGGCTGGGGTTCGAGCCGGGGCTGGCGGACCGTGAGCAGGTGATGTCCGCCCAGAAGGAGCGGATCGCGCGTGCGGCCCTCGAGGAGCTCCCGGACGGCGGCGCCATCATCCTCGACGCGGGCACCACGACGATCCGGCTGGCCGCACTGCTGCCCACCGACCGGGACCTGACCGTGGTGACCCACGGCCTGCCGATCGTCACCGTGCTCGCCGGCCGTCCCAACATCACCCTGCACCTGGTGGGCGGGACGGTCCGCGGCCGTACGCTCGCCGCGGTCGGCTCGTGGGCGCTCGCAGCGCTCACGCAGATCCATGCCGACGTCGTGTTCCTCGGCACCAACGGGGTCACCGTCGAACGTGGTCTGACCACCCCGGACCTCGCCGAGGCGCAGGTCAAGCGGGCGCTGGTCGCCGCCGCGCGGCGCGTGGTGGTGCTGGCCGACCACACCAAGCTCGGCGTGTCCGACTTCGCCCTCGTGGCTCCGCTGTCCGCCGTCGACGTGCTCATCACGGACAGCGACGCGGCACCCGAGCTCGTGGACGAGATCGAGGCAGCCGGACCACGGGTGGTGCGCGCATGAACGCGCTGCCCATCCGCCCGCACCCCGCCCGGAGCGTGGGCACCACGACCGAAGGAGAACGATGAAGGTCTTCCGCTTCTACGCCCCGGGCGACGTGCGCATCGAGGAGTCGCCCGAGCCGCAGGTCTCCGCAGGCGAGGTGAAGATCCGCGTGCGGGCCTGCTCCATGTGCGGCACCGACGTGAAGATCGCGACGGCCGGGCACCAGCGCATGCAGCCGCCGCGGGTGATGGGCCACGAGATCGCGGGTGAGGTCGTCGAGGTCGGCGAGGGTGTCACCGGCTGGGCTGCCGGCGACCGGGTGCAGGTCATCGCCGCCATCCCGTGCGGCACGTGCGAGTTCTGCACCGCGGGCCTGATGACCATCTGCCCGAACCAGCTGTCGATGGGCTACGACTTCGACGGCGGGTTCGCGCCGTACATGATCGTGCCGCCGCAGGTGCTGGCGGTCGACGGTCTCAACCGGATCCCGGACGGCGTCTCGTTCGCGGAGGCCTCGGTCAGCGAGCCGTTCGCCTGCGCGATCAACGCCCAGGAGCTCGCGGACACCCACGAGGGCGACGTCGTCGTCGTCGTCGGCTCCGGCCCCATCGGCTGCCTGCACGTGCGGCTGGCCCGGGCGCGTGGCGCTGCGAAGGTGTTCCTCGTCGAGCTCAGCCGTGAGCGTCTCGACCTCGCGGCCGAGATCGTCAAGCCCGACGCGGCGATCTGCTCGGCCGAGACCGACCCGGTGCAGGCCGTGCTCGACCTGACCGACGGCAAGGGCGCGAGCCTCGTCATCACGGCCGCCGCCTCCGGCGCGGCGCAGGAGCAGGGCCTGCGCATGCTGGCCCCGCGCGGCCGGATCAGCCTGTTCGGCGGCCTGCCCAAGGACAAGCCGACGATCACCCTGGACTCCAACCTCGTCCACTACCGCGAGCTGACGATCTGGGGCGCCAACGGCTCGAGCCCTGCGCACAACAAGCAGGCGCTCGCGCACATCGCCGACGGGTCCGTGCCCGTCGCCGACCTTATCACCCACCGACTGCCGCTGGACCAGATCCGGGACGGACTCGACGTCGTCCGGAACGGCACGGGCATCAAGGTCACGATCGAGCCGTGAGGCCGTGACCGCCGGGCGGTCGGCGACGGCCGCCCGGCACCAGTCCCGGGGACGCAGGTGCCCCGGGGAGCAGGACGCGATCAATGAAGATCACCAGTGCCGGACCGGGCCGCGAGGCCCGCCCGACCGTCACACCGAACGGAGAGTGAGTCGGAATGTCCGCAGCAGCGGCAGCCGTCCCCACCGTGCGCCGGGGTAAGAGCGCACAGGTGAAGGTCCAGCGGTTCGGGGCCTTCCTCACCTCGATGATCATGCCCAACCTCCCGGCGTTCCTCGCCTGGGGCCTGATCACCACCCTGTTCATCGCCGCCGGCTGGACGCCGAACGGCATCCTCGGCGGGTTCGGCAACGCCGACGCCATGAGCTGGCAGGGTGCCGCGACGGCGCTCGCCAAGGCACCCGACGGCACGACGTTCCACCAGTACGTGGGTCTCGTCGGGCCGATGATCACCTACCTGCTGCCGCTGCTCATCGCCAACGCGGGTGGCCGGCTGGTCTACAAGGACCGCGGCGCCGTCGTCGCCTCCATCGTCGCCGTCGGCATGATCGTCGGCTCCACGGTGCCGATGTTCCTCGGCGCCATGATCGTGGGCCCGGCCTCCGCGTGGGTCATCAAGAAGATCGACAGCATCTGGGCCGGCAAGATCCGTCCGGGCTTCGAGATGCTGGTCGACATGTTCTCCGCCGGCATCGCCGGCGCGGCGATGTCCGTCGGTGCGTTCTTCCTGTTCGCGCCCGTGATCACGTCCGTCAGCAAGGCGCTCGGCCACGTCGTCGACGCGATGGCCTCCCACCAGCTCCTCCCGCTGATGAGCCTGATCGTCGAGCCGGCCAAGGTGCTGTTCCTCAACAACGCGATCGGCAACGGCGTGCTCGTGCCGCTCGGTGCGCAGCAGGTCACGCAGCACGGCCAGTCGCTGCTGTTCCTGGTCGAGGCGAACCCGGGGCCTGGCTTCGGCATCCTGCTCGCGTACGCGCTGCTCGGTGTCGGTGTCGCGAAGAGCTCCGCGCCCGGCGCGATCATCATCCAGTTCTTCGGCGGCATCCACGAGGTGTACTTCCCGTTCGTGCTGATGAAGCCGGCGCTGATCATCGCCGCCATCCTCGGCGGTGCGACCGGCGTGGCGACCAACGTGGTGTTCGGCTCCGGCCTGCGTGGTCCGGCAGCACCCGGGTCGATCATCGCGGTGCTCGCCGCGACCCCGAAGGGCAGCTACGTCGGGGTGATCCTGTCCGTGGTGCTCTCAGCGGCCGTCTCGTTCGTCGTCGCCGCCGTGATCCTGCGGGCGCAGCGTCGTCGTGACCTGGAGCTCGGGGAGAGCGGGGACCTCAGCGCCGCGATCGCCCAGACCGAGGCCAACAAGGGCAAGTCGAGCAGCGCGCTCGGCTCGCTGACCGGTGCGGCCGGTGCCGGGGCGTCGACCCTGGTCGCTGCCGGGCCGATCCGCTCGATCATC
>DAIDJQ010000108.1 GCA_027451305.1 Cellulomonas sp. | reverse complement strand
GGCGAAGGCCGCGTACCCGTTGTGGGGGGCGAAGAACCCGATGGTGTTGTAGCCCCAGTAGTTGGACAGCCCGCGCTCGACGAGGGCGGGGTCCTGCACGAACTGGTGCACCGGCATCAGCTCGACGGCCGTCACCCCGAGGGACGACAGGTGCTCGATCACCGCGGGGTGGCCGAGCGCGGAGTAGGTGCCGCGCAGCTCCTTCGGCACCGCAGGGTGCCGCTGGGTCAAGCCCTTGACGTGGGCCTCGTAGATGACCGACCTGTGGTACTCGTGCTGCGGCGGGCGGTCGTGGCCCCAGTCGAAGAACGGGTTGACCACGATGCCGGTCATGGTGTGCGGCGCCGAGTCGAGCACGTTGCGCTGCGACGGGTCGGAGAACCGGTAGGAGTACAGCGACTCGTGCCCGTCGACCTGGCCGTCGACGGCCTTGGCGTAGGGGTCGAGGAGCAGCTTCGAGGGATCGCACCGCTGACCGCGCGCCGGGTCGTACGGGCCGTGCACGCGGTAGCCGTACCGCTGGCCGGGGGCCACGGCGGGGACGTACCCGTGCCAGACGAAGGCGTCGACCTCGGGCAGGTCCACCCGGCGCTCGGTCCCGTCCGCGTCGATCAGGCAGAGCTCCACCCGCTCCGCGACCTCGGAGAACAGAGCGAAGTTGGTGCCCGCGCCGTCGTACGTCGCGCCGAGCGGATAGGGATGTCCGGGCCAGATGACCATGGGCTCAGCGTGCCAGGCCGCGCCGACAGCGGCCTGCCGGATGGTCGCGAGCCCCGTCACACCCGCCGGTGCGTCCGGATCAGCTGGGGTCGGGCATCAGGGGCCGCTCGCCGACCGTCGGCAGCGGCTCGGGCACCCGCGCCCGGGCGACGAGCAACGAGCCCACGAGCACCAGGACGAAGGCCGCCGCAGCCATCGGCACGTGCCCCCGCAGCGCCCGGTCACCGGCCAGCAGCACTCCGAGCGCCGCGGACACGCACGTCTCGGTGGTGACGCTCACGGCGGTCACGGGCACGAGGGCGGCGCGGCCGAGCGCGAGGACCTGCAGCGCCAGCCCGCACAGGCCCGCGAGCATCGCGCCCCACACCAGCGGGTGAGCCAGCACGCCCGGCCAGGTGATCGGTCCGGCCAGCCGTGCGCCCACCGCCAGGACGGCGAACCCGCACCCCGCCAGCGAGGCGAGGACCAGTCCGGCGGCACCGGACGGCCGTGCCACGCTGACCAGCCACCCGACGACCACGAGCAGCACCGCCGCGCCGACGGCGGCCACGCCGACCCCTGGTGCGACGGCGCTCGCGGTCTGCGACCCGACGGACCGCGCGAGCAGCACGAGCCCGACCGACACCAGGCCGATGCCGGCCCACTCCGATCGCCGCAGCCGGGCGCCGAGCACCGGGATGGCGAGGAGCGCGGCCACCACGAGGTTGGCGGCGCGGACGGACTGGACGACGAACAGCGGCAGGTGTTGCAGGGCGAGCACCGCCAGCACGAACCCGCCGGCGGTCAGCACGAGCGCCACCGGGTACGCCGGGGTCCGCAGCAGCCGCGCGGCGAGGCGGACGTCGAGCCGCGCCCCGGGCGGCAGCCTCCGCGCGGCCACCGCCTGCAGCACCTGCCCCGTGCCGGAGAGGACCGCCGCTCCGGCGGCACCGGCGAGCGCCAGGACCATCACACCCGCCGGTCGTCCGGCGTCGGCCGCGGCGTCACTGCTGCACGTCGATCACGAGACGGGCGGGGCCGGTCAGCGCGAAGACCCGGAACGGCGCCCCGGCCCGGGCGACCCCGACGAAGGCCTGCGTCTGCCCCTCGAACACACCTCGGACCTGGACCTCCTGCACCGTGGACAACCCCTGGGGGCGCAGCGGGCTGCCGGCCCACTCGGTCTGCCCGGTGTCCGCCGGGTACCCCGTACCCGTGATCACCACCTGGATCACCGCCGCGCCCAGCACGTTCACGGGCAACCCGCTCGGGTCGTCGACGGCCTTGTCCACGTAGCCGACGCGCCACCCGGGCGCGCCGCTGCCGCCGAGGTCGAACACGACCCGGTCGTAGCCGTCGTGCGCGGCCGCCCGGACATCGGTCACGGTCAGCGACGCACCGCTCGACGGCTCGGCGGTCGCCGTGCCCGGTGTCGCGGGGAACGGCGGGCCCGCCTGCGTCTCCGTGGCGGACGGTGCCGGCGTCGGGCTCGCGGTCCCGGTGGCCGAGGGGGTCGGCGTGATGGAGGAGGTCGAGGGCGTCGTCGCGCCGCTCGCCCCGGGCGCAGGGGCCGGGCCCCCGCAGGCCGTCAGGGCGAGCACGACGAGGGCGGCCGTCCCGAGCACCAGTCGGGCCCGTGCGGGAGAGGCGAGCCGCGAGATCTGCACACGTGGATGCTAGGCGCCGCGAGCGCCCTCGGGGTGGGTACGCGACGTCCGAGCCACCCCGTTCGGCGACGCCGTCGGCGAACGGGGCGGTGGTCCGGCCTCTGGCCCGTCACGACGGCGCCCGGGGCCCCGGCGAGGAGGCTGCACCTGGACGCGGGAGGGGCCACGGGGCGTGGGTTCCCGGGTGGCGGGCAGCCGGGGCGGACGGGTTCACCGGTCGGCGCGAGAGCCGCTGGACCAGGTGCCGATCGGTCCTCGAGCCGGCCCAGGGCGTCAGTGGACGAGGTCCTGCCAGTTGTCCGGCACCCGGCCTGACGGGCCCGGCACCGGCTGCTCGAGCGGGTGCTGAGTCGGGGGAGCCAGCTGCGGCCCCTCGGCGTAGCTGTCGGTGGCGTAGTCCCACCACCAGTCCTCGCCGGGCTCGAACGAGCGCATGTACCGGTGCCCCGTCTGCCGCCAGTGCGCCGTCGCGTGCTGCGCGGGGGAGGTGTCGCAGCACCCGACGTGCCCGCAGGCCGCGCACCGGCGCAGGTGCACCCACCAGCCGCCGGCCGCCTCGCACTCCGCGCAGCCGGTGCCGCTCGGCGGCACGCTCGGGTCGATCAGCAGGGGCTGCTCGCTCACTCGTCCTCCGTCGTCACGGGCCAGGGCACCAGGCGCGGGATGCCGGCGGGCGCCGCCGCTGCGAGCGCGACGAACCGCGCCTCGGCACGGTGCAGCCGGATGTGCTCGTCGAGCGACCAGGTCGGGCCGTTGGTCAGGGTCATGCCGCACGCGCACCCGATCGTCACCGTGCCGTCGGGGGACGTGTGCACCAGCCCCACGGTGGTGTGCTCGGTGGCTGCGCGCACCTTGGCCCGACGCATCACGGCACTGACCGCCTCCGCGGGTGGCTCGACGTCCGCTGTCGTCACCGAAGAACAGTAACGGCGCGCCCGGGCTGCAGGGGTGCGGGCCGCCCCGCCGACCGGTACAACGGGGACATGAGCGGCCGCGACCACGACCTGACGTCCGACCCGTCCGCCGAGCACCTCGCGGACCCGGTGCCGGACGAGGCCGAGCTCGCTGCCGGTGACGCGCTGGTGGGAGGGGACCCGCGGCTGGCACCGCGCTCGCTGCAGTCCGCCGAGCTCGAGCCGGACGACGAGGACCTCGCCAGCGGCGAGGACTGGGACGACCCCGAGCGGCTGTAGCGCGGGGCTACGTGCAGGGCCCGAGCAGGCCTGCAGCCTCGAGCTGCGTGGCCAGCGCGCCGCCGTCGCCCCCACGCAGGACCGGGAGCCCCTCCCGGCCGGCGTCCTGCTGCGCGTGGCGACCCCCCGGCGGGGGGACCGGCTCCCCGGTGGCGAGCAGGTGCTCGGCCGGGGTGAGCTCGCGCAGCACGATCGCCCGCACGTGGTCCGGCAGGTTCCGGGCCGCACCTCCGTAGACCTCCGGGTCGCGCTGACCGTCGTCACCGACGAGCACCCACCGGACGTCGGGGAACTCCGCGAACAGGCGGCGCAGCTGCGCGACCTTGTGGGCGGGCCCGGACCGGAACCAGCCGGTGTTCGTGGGTCCCCAGTCGGTCAGCAGCATGGTCCCCGGGGGGAAGTGGTGGCGGTGCAGGAACCGTCCGATCGCCGGCGCGGCGTTCCACGCGCCGGTGGACAGGTACACCACGGGGGCACCCGGCTCCACGGCGACCAGACGGCGGTACAGGGCCGCCATGCCCGGGATCGGTTCGCGGGCGTTCTCGTCGCGCACGAGCACGTTCCAGGCCGCGACCAGCGGGCGCGGCAGGTGGGTGACCATCACGGTGTCGTCGACGTCGCTGACCAGCCCTGTCCGGACGGCCGGGTCGACCACCTGCACCGGGGCCACGGCGGTGACGCCGTCCTGCGTCCGGAGCGTGATCTCGTGCCAGCCCGGTGGGAGGTCGCTCGTGACGACCTGGTCCACGTAGCCGCCGCGGTCCGTCTGCACCCGGTGCACCTGGTCGCCGACCACCACCTCGATCACCGCGCCGGCCACCGGGACCGTGAAGAAGGACCGCCAGCCACGAACCGCCCTCTGCCGGGTCACGGGGACGGCCCCCGCGCCCGCACCGGCTGCCACGGCACCGGCGCCGGGAAGCTCCCGGTCCGGGACCGTGGGGGCCGCCAGCTGTGCGCGGGCCATCACCCGTACCCACCCGGGCGCACCCAGGCCAGGATAGGGCTCGATCCGCACCGTCCAGCGCCGCGTTCGCAGCACCGCCGCGAGCCGACGGTCCACCAGGTCCTCCGCCCGTGCCGCCACGTGCGGTCGGCGGGCTCCGGCGAGCGGGTGCTGGCCACCGGGCCGGCCCTCCGGCCGGGCGGTGCGCAGCTCGCCGACCGGCCCTCGTCCGTCGGCGGCGACCGGGCCGCGAGGACCGGCAGGGACGGCTGGGGTCACCGGGAGGCGTCCTTCTTCGCGCCCTTCCGGGCGGCACCCGCGGCCTCGCGCTCGGTGGTGGTGCCCGCGGTGCTCAGCTCACCGTCGGCGGACTCGAGGTGGGCACGTACGAACCACTGGAACAGCTCCAGGTCGTGCAGGTGGCCGACGATCAGGTCGTTGGTCACCGTGTCCAGCTCTGCGGTGTCCGCGGCGGCCTTGCGGTGGCCGGTGATCACGCCGGTGTAGACGCGGTCGAGGGCGGCGAGGTGCTCGATCGCGCCGGCGCGGCCCAGCGAGTAGTCGTCCCAGCTGCGGGCGGCGACGAGGGCGCCAGGGGTGCCGACCGGCGCGACGCCCAGGGTGGCGATCCGCTCCGCGACCTCGTCGGCCTGCGCGCGGACGGCGTCCACCTGCGGGTCGAGCATCAGGTGGACGGCGATGAAGTGGGGGCCCACCACGTTCCAGTGGATGTGCTTGAGCGTCAGGTGCAGGTCGGTGAGCGAGTTCAGCCGGTCCTGCAGGATCGCGGCGACCCGGGCGCCGTCCTCCGGTGACAGCGACGGGACCGTGTAGTGCGGCAGCGGGCTGCGAGCCATGGTGCGACCTCCTCGAGACGGTGTGACGGGCCGTCGGCCCGCCCGTCTCGACCCTGCCGCAGGCCGGGTGAGGCCGCCATCGGAGGACCGGCGCCGACCCGCTCAGCCGAAGGGGTCGCCCTCGTCGTGCAGCCGGCGCACCACCTCGTCCATCCGCAGCTGCTGCAGGCCCGGGCCGATCTCCTCCCACCGGCGCGGCGCCGCCACGGTGGGCACCTCGCGCCCGCGCAGCGAGTACGGCGTGACGGTCGTCTTCGCCGGATGGTTCTGTGACCAGTCGATCAGCACCTTGCCGGGCCGCAGCGCCTTGCGCATCACCGCCACCACGAGCCCCGGGTGCTCGGCAGCGACTGCGGTCGCCAGGTCGCGGGCGTACGCCCGCACCGCGGTGGCCGGCCGGTCGCCCGGCAGCGGGGCGTACAGCTGCAGGCCCTTGCTCCCCGACGTGACCGGGACGGTGACGGTCAGGCCGTCGGCGGCGAGCCGGTCCGCGACCAGGTGGGCGACCCGCGCGCACTCGTCGAGCCCGGCGGGCGGGCCGGGGTCGAGGTCGACGACGAGCCGGTCCGGCGTCCGCACGCCGCCCCGCGGTCCCACCCGCCACTGCGGGGTGTGCAGCTCCAGCGCGCCGCCGTTGGCCGCCCACACCAGCGCGGGCAGCCCGTCGAAGAAGGGCAGGTCCAGCGCCGTGCCTTCGTCGTCCGCACCGGGCGAGGCCGGGAGCACCCGGTGCCGCAGCCAGCTCGGTGCGCCGCGCGGGGTGTTCTTCTCCACGAACCGCTCGCCGCCCGTGCCCTCCGGCCAGCGCATCCGGG
>DAIDJQ010000107.1 GCA_027451305.1 Cellulomonas sp. | reverse complement strand
GACTCCTTCTTGCGCCCGTCCGGGTCCCAGGCCGCCTTCGCGTCCACCGGGGCGGCCTGGCCCAGCGCGGAGAACGTCACCTGGCTGCCGCGCAGCTCGATGCGGTCGCCCCAGGTGTGCTCCTCCCAGAGCCCGAGCGCCCGGGCACCCTCCTCGAGCGCCGCGACGGCACGCTCGGCCTCGTCGGCGGTCAGCGGCTCGGAGTACACCTCGGCCCACTCGCCGCCCTGGTGCACCAGGTAGCGGGTGCCGCAGGTGGGCAGCACGTGGAGCTGACCGAGCGCCTCGTCGTCGTCGATCGACGAGAGCAGCTGGGTGTCGAACTGCTCGAACCGGCCGCCGGAGATGACGCCGACCTGCACCACCTTGGTCAGGGCGACGATCATCTCGACCACCTCGTCGCCGACCTTGCTCTTGGAGGGCGCAAGGGTGTCGTCGAGGTCGAACAGGGCCAGTGCTGCGGTCACGGAGGCGTCCTTCGGTGCGGCGTTCGGGTGGGCGCCCGACGAGCCGGGCCGAGGCCGCCGGGAGGGTGTCGCCGGCTGGCCGCACGAGGGACCGGCGCCGGGAACGACGACCCACGGTACCGTGCCGGGCTGCGCACCCGGGCGCCGCCCTGGTCAGGAGCGCGGGGCGCTGTCGGCCGGCCGGCCTACGCTCGCCCGATGAGCGGCTCGTGGTGGGACGTCCTCGACTGGCGCCGGAAGGTGGCCGACCTCTACCGGACCGTGCGGACGGAACCCGACCCGCGCGCCGCGCACGCGCTGTGGGCGTCCGGCCGCGCGCACCTGCTGCGCACCCACCCCGCGTCGCCGGTCCCGCCCCGGGAGCGCCCGGGCTACGCCGGACCTGCGATCGCGCCGTACGAAGAGACGTTCCGGTTCGTCGTCGACGTCGACCGGTCGGTGCAGCCGCAGCGTCGCGAGGTGCGCACGGCCACCGACGGGACCGTGCCGCTGGAACGGGTCGGCCGGGTGGAGCTGCCCGGCCTCGGCGGCCTGGACGTCTGGTGGGTGGCGATGTACGGCGGCGGCATCTTCCTCCCGCTGCGCGACACCACGAGCGGGCAGCGGAGCTACGGCGGCGGCCGGTACCTGCTCGACACGGTGAAGGGCGCCGACCTCGGCGGCACTCCGGACGCGCTCGTCGTCGACCTGAACTTCGCCTATCCGCCGTCCTGCGCGTACGACGAGGCGTGGGCCTGCCCGCTGCCCGGACCGGGCAACACGCTGACCGGCGCGGTTCCCGTCGGCGAGCTGTCCGCACCGACGCACGACGGGCCGGCCTGAACCGGCTCAGGTGGAGGCCCGCACCACCAGGGACGTGGGCAGGGTGATCGCCGCCGGCGACTCCCCCTCGACCACGTCGAGCAGCAGCCGCACCATCTCCTGGCTGATCCGCGCCAACGGCTGGCGCATGGTCGTCAGCGGCGGGTCCAGCGTCTCGGCGAGCCCGGAGTCGTCGAAGCCCCCGACGGCGACGTCGCCCGGCACCGACCGGCCCGCCTCGCGCAGCGCCTGCAGGGCGCCGGCCGCCATCAGGTCGGAGCCGACGAACACGGCGTCCAGGTCGGGCCGCCGCGCGAGCAGCGCCCGCATGGCTGTGAACCCGCTCTCGCGGCTGTAGTCGCCGTGCTCCACGAGGGTCTCGTCGTACGCGTCGCCCAGCTCGGCGCAGTAGCCGGCCAGCCGCATCCGGCCGCCCGGGGTGTCCAGCGGGCCCGTGATCATCGCGATCGTGCGGCGCCCGCGCTCGCGCAGGTGCCGCGTCATCAGCCGGCCGCCGCCCAGGTCGTCGGCCGCCACGAACCCGACGGCACCCTCGTGCCCCAGCGGCACGCCGCACGCGATGGTCGGCACACCCTGGCCCACCAGGGCGTCCACCACGGGGTTGCCGGCGTGGCTGGAGATCAGCAGCACCCCGTCGACGTGACCGGCGCCGACGTAACGGAGCACCTGCTGCTGCTCGTCGCGCGTGCCGGCCACCATGAGGAGCAACGGCATGCCGCGCGCGGCGAGGGCCTGCGCCGCGCCCCGCAGCAGGATGGAGAAGTTGGGGTCCTCGAACAGCAGGTGCTGCGGCTCCGTCAGCAGGAACGCCACGGAGTTCGACCGGCCGGTGACCAGGCTGCGCGCGTACTGGTTGGCCTGGTACCCGGTGTCCTGGATGGCCTGCTCGACGGCTGCGAGCGCCTCGGGGGACACCCAGTGCCCGCCGTTGAGCACCCGCGAGACGGTGCCGCGGGACACGCCCGCCGCGGCGGCCACGTCGACGATCGTCGGCCGCCTGCGCCCGCCCCCGGTCGACTCCATCGGACCGAACTCTAGGGCCCGCCTGCGGCTCACGCCTTCACCGCTCCGGCCGCCAGGTCCACCTGCCAGTACCGCTGCAACGTGAGGAACAACGCGCCGAGCGGCAGGATCGACAGCAGGGCCCCGGTGATCACGGACGTGTACATCGCCGGCTGGGACGCACCCTGGTTGAGCAGGCCGGACAGCCCCACCGTGATGGGGAACAGCCGGTCGTTGCCCAGCATGATGTAGGGCAGCATGAAGTTGTTCCAGATGGCGACGAACTGGAACAGGAACACCGTCACCAGACCGGGCATCATCATCGGCACCGAGATCGAGCTGAACACCCGCCACTCGCGGGCGCCGTCGGTGCGGGCCGCCTCGATCACGTCGTCGGGCACGGACGCCGCCGCGTAGATCCGGGCGAGGTAGATGCCGTACGGGCTGATCATGCTGGGCAGCAGCACCGACCAGTAGGTGTTGGTCAGACCGACCTTCGCCAGCAGCAGGTACTGCGGGATCGCCAGCACCACCCCGGGCACCAGGACGCCCGCGAGGATCACGTTGAACGCGGCCTTCTTGCCCGGGAAGACGAACTTCGCGAGCCCGTACCCGGCCATCGCCGACACCAGGGTCGAGGCGAGAGCACCGACGCCGGCATACAGCGCCGTGTTGGCCATCCACCGCCAGTACAGCCCGCCGCGGTAGGCGGACAGCGACCGGATGTTGTCCCACAGGTGCGTGGACGGCGCGAACGTGAGCGTGGAGAACAGCTCGTCGGCGCTCTTGGTGGACGCCATCAGCACCCAGGCGACCGGCAGCAGGCAGTACAGCGCACCGAGCAGCAGCACGACCGTGCCGACCCTGTTGTGCCGTACCCGGGACGTGCGCAACCGGTCGGTGGTGCCGGCGCGGGAGGACGCGACCCGCGGGCCGCTCGTGAGGGTGGCCATCTCAGCTGTTCTCCTGGCTGAAGGCACGGCGCTGCACCAGGCGCAGGAAGCCGAACGAGAGGACGAAGGTGGCCAGCGCGATCACCACGGAGGTCGCGGCGGCCGAGTAGATGTCGTTGCGGGTGAAGGCGTCCCGGTACACCTTCATCAGCGGGCTCCACGTGGAGGAGATCGTGTTGGTGAGCGGCCGCAGCGTCATCGGCTCCGCGAACACCTGCAGCGTGGCGATCATCGAGAACAGGAACGTGAGGATCAGCGACGGCAGCACCACCGGGATCTTGATGCGCCAGGCGATCGCTGCCTCGGAGGCACCGTCGAGGCGGGCCGCCTCGTACAGCTCGCTGGGGATCGCCTTGAGTGCCGTGTAGATGACGATCATGTTGAAGCCGACGCCGCCCCACAGGCCGATGTTCGCGATCGCGACCGTGACCCACGGGGAGGAGAGCACGTCGGGCTGCGGCCAGCCGAGGCGGCCTGCCACGTAGAGGAAGGGGCTGACCCGCGGCAGGTAGAGGAAGCCCCACAGCAGCGAGGCGATCACGGCGGGCACCGCGTACGGCAGGAAGATCGAGACCCGGGAGAAGCCGCGGGCGCGGGTGCCGCGCGCGTCCAGCAGCAGCGCGAACAGCAGGGCGAGGCCGAGCATCGTCGGGACCAGGACCAGGCCGTAGACCCCGACGCGGGCGACCGAGCCCATGAAGTCCGGGTCTGCCACCAGCGCGTGCCGGTAGTTGCTCAGCCCGGCCCACACCTCGGTGCGGGCTCCGGACCCGAGGCCGAGGCCCTTCACCTTCACGGTGCGGAAGCTCAGGTAGAGCGCGTACAGGATCGGCAGCGCCAGGAAGAGGGTGAAGAGCACGGCCGCCGGGGCCAGGTAGCCGTAGGCCCTCAGGCCGGTGTGGCGGCGGACGCCGCGCGAGGGCGGCGCGACGGGTGCGGGGTGCGCACGGTTCACGGTGTCACTCCAGTGGGACGACGACGGACCGGACGGCACGTGGCCGCCCGACGGATCGGGCGGCCACGTCCACGTCACTGCTTGACGGTGAAGCCGGTGTTCTTCAGGTCGTCGACCGTGGCCTGCTGCATCGTCTTGAGCGCGTCCAGGAACGCCGACGCCGACCTGGCCTGCGTCGCCTTGCCGAACGCGTCGTTGTAGGCCGAGAACGCGACGTTCACGTTGGGCCCGTAGGTGAACGGCTTGACCGACTTGGCGATCGCCGCAGCGGTCGTGTAGAAGTCCGTCTGCTGCGCGAAGAACGCCGGCGGCGCCGAGAGCGCCTCGGCCTGACCCGGCAGGTCGGCCGGGTACAGGCCGCCGTCCTTGGCGAGGATGTCGACGCCCTCCTGGCTGGAGTTCATCCACGCGATGAACTTGGCCGCCTCCGCCTTGTGCTTGGACTGCGAGGTCACCGAGGAGGCCGAGCCGCCCCAGTTGCCGGTCGCGCTGTCCCCCGCGTTCCACTGCGGCAGCGGTGCCATCGCCCACTTCCCCTTGGTGTCGGCCGCGTTGCCCGCCAGCACGCCCGGCGCCCAGATGGCCGAGACCCACCCGACCTGCGTGCCGTCGTTCAGCGCCGCGTTCCACTCGGGGGTGTACATCGGCTTGTTGTCGATCACGCCCTTCTCCACCAGGTTGCCCCAGTACTGGGCGACCTTCTGCGAGGCGGCCGAGTCGATGTTCACCGACCACGCGTTGCCGTCGACGCCCCACCAGGAGGCACCGGCCTGCTGCGTGAGGCCCGTGAACCAGCCGGCGTCCGTGGCGGAGAAGGTGCCGAGGTACTTGGTCGGGTCCGCCGCGTGCAGCTTCGCGGCGACCTGCGCGTACTCGTCCCACGTCGTGGGGACGGTGAGGCCGTACTTCTGGAAGATGTCCGTCCGGTAGTAGAACTCCATCGGTCCGGAGTCCTGGGGGACGCCGTAGACCGCGTTCGAACCGAGCGTGACGGCCTGCCACGTGCCGTCCGCGTAGTGGCTCTTGATGTCCGACGGCAGGTTGCCGGAGATGTCCGCGAGTGCGTCCGACGAGACCAGCGTGGGGATCTTCTGGTACTCGGTCTGCATGATGTCCGGCGCGCCGGAGCCTGCCTTGATGGCCGTGAGCAGCTTGGTGACCGCCGGGTCGCCGCCGTCCTGCTTGTTGACGGTGACCTGGATGTCCGGGTTCTCCGCGTTCCACTTGGCGACGACGGCGTCCATCCCCGGTGCCCACGTCCAGAACGTCAGGTCGACCTTCCCACCGGCCGCGGTGGCGGTGCCGGTGGCTCCCCCGGCCGTCCCTCCACCGCTCGAGCAGGCGGTGACCAACAGTGCCGACGCGGCAATGACCGCTCCGAGCCGGATGCCTGGGTGCAGGCGCATGTGACCTCCTCGTCAAGGCCGTCGCGGCAACGCGACGGATGCGCCGGTGCGGCGCTGGTGCCTGTGCACGCTCACAGTAAGCGCACCCTCCCGGTGCTTGTCAACGCGTCCCCGCGTGGTGTTTCCTGTGGCGAAGCACCGCACGATGAACTGTGAACGTGCACACCGCTGATCCGACGAGCTCGACGGAGAGTCATGTCCTCCCACACCACGGGGCGCCCCGCCCCGCGCCCCGACGACGTCTTCGTCGTGGGACCCGCCGCACCGCGCTGGCCGCTCGGACCGGACGCGATCGCCTACGGCGGGGACTACAACCCGGAGCAGTGGCCGGAAGAGGTGTGGGCCCAGGACGTCGAGCTGATGGCGCAGGCCGGGGTCAACCTGGTCAGCGTCGGGATCTTCTCCTGGGCGCTGCTCGAGCCGCGCGAGGGCGTGTACGACCTCGGCTGGCTGGACCGGCTGCTGGACCTGCTGCACGCGCACGGCATCGCCGTGGACCTCGGCACCCCCACCGCCTCGCCGCCGGCGTGGTTCTTCGCCACCTACCCGCAGGCGCGGGTGGTCACCCGGGACGGCACCGTGCTCGGGTTCGGCTCGCGCGGCATGGCCGGCCCGAGCTCAGCGGAGTACCGCCGGGCCGCCGTGACGATCACCTCGGTGCTGGCGGACCGGTACGGGCACCACCCGGCCGTGGTGCTGTGGCACGTGCACAACGAGTACGGCGCCCCCGTCTCGGAGGACTACTCCCCCTCGTCGGCCGCCGCGTTCCGCGTCTGGCTGCGCGAGCGGTACGGCTCGCTCGACGCGCTGAACGCCGCCTGGGGCACGGCCTTCTGGGGCCAGCGCTACGGCGAGTGGGAGCACGTGGGCGTGCCCTCCGTCGCGCCCAGCGTCGTGAACCCCGCCCAGCGCCTGGACTTCGCCCGGTTCAGCGACCACGCGTTGCGTGAGTGCTTCCGCGCCGAGCGGGACGCGATCCGCGCACGGTCCGACGTGCCGGTCACCACCAACTTCATGGCCACCGCCTGCCCGTCCACCGATCTGTGGCGGTGGGCCCGGGAGGTGGACGTGGTGTCGGACGACCACTACCTCGAGGCCGGCGACCCCCGCGGTCACGTGGGCCTCGCCATGGCGGCGGACCTGACCCGGTCCGTGGCCGGCGGCCGCCCCTGGATCCTGATGGAGCACTCCACGTCGGCGGTGAACTGGCAGCCGCGCAACGTCGCCAAGCGACCCGGCGAGATGGCCCGCAACGCGCTGACCCACCTGGGCCGAGGGGCGGACGCCGTCCTGTTCTTCCAGTGGCGGGCCTCCCGTTCCGGGGCGGAGAAGTTCCACTCGGCGATGCTGCCGCACGCCGGCACCTCCTCCCGCGTCTGGCGCGAGGTGTGCGAGCTGGGCGCCGCGGTCGGCCGGCTGGGCGAGGTGCGCGGCTCCCGCGTCGTGGCCGACGCCGCGGTGCTGTGGGACTGGGAGTCGTTCTGGGCGCAGGACCTGGAGTGGCGGCCGAGCACCGACCTCGACCACCGCGAGCGCGTGCACGCCGTCTACGACCGGCTGTGGCGCGACGGCCTGACGGTCGACTTCGCGCACCCGCGGCAGGACCTGTCGGCCTACCCGCTGGTGGTCGCGCCCGCGTCCTACCTGGTCAGCGAGGCGGCCGCGCACAACCTCACGTCCTACGTGGAGGCCGGCGGCACGCTGGTGGTGCTCTGCTTCTCGGGCGTGGTCGACGAGCACGACGCCGTGCACGCCGGCGGTTACCTCGCGCCGCTCGCGGACGCGCTCGGCGTCACCGTCGAGGAGTTCCTCCCGCTGCGCGCCGGCGAGCAGGTGCGCGTGGCCTGGGCGGACGGCGCCGACGACGTGACGGCGGACGTGTGGGCCGACCACGTGGTGCTGCACGGCGCGCAGGTCGTGGCGAGCTACGTCGACGGGCCGGCTGCGGCCGGGCCTGCCATCACCCGGCACCGGCGCGGCGACGGCACGGGCTGGTACGTGTCCACCCGCCTCACCGGCGCCCCCCTCGCGGCCCTGCTGCACCGGGCGTACCGGGACGCCGGCCTGACCCGCGCCGAGCTGCCGGACGACGTCGAGGTGGTCCGGCGGCACGGGGTCGAGGCCGACTACGTGGTGGTCGTGAACCACACCGACGCTGCGGCGGCGGTCCCCGCGGACGGCACGGAGCTGCTGTCCGGCGAACCCGTCGCGGGCGCGGTGAAGGTGCCCGCCGGTGGCGTCGTCGTCGTCCGCAGCGCGCGCACCGACGGGCGACCGGCTGCGTGAGGCCGTGGGCGTCCGGCGATCACCCGGCCCGACCGTGCCGTGACCGCG
>DAIDJQ010000106.1 GCA_027451305.1 Cellulomonas sp. | reverse complement strand
GCCTCGGCCGCTGCGTCCAGCTGCTCCGCCGGCACGTCCGTCCTGGCGTTGGTGAACGAGAGGCTGCGCTCGTCCCAGGCCGGAAGGACGTGCAGGTGCAGGTGCGGGACCTCGAAGCCGGCGACCAGCACGGCGGCACGAGGTGCGCCCCACAACGTCTGCTGGACGAGGCCGATGGTCTTGGCGACCGCGATCAGGTGGGCCAGCAGCTCGTCGGGGGCGGCCGTCAGCTCCGGCACCTCCGCACGGGGGACCACGAGCACGTGGCCGTCGGTGATCGGTGCGATCGTGGCGAAGGAGACTGCCACGTCGTCGGCCCAGACGAACCGTCCGGGGATCTCGCCCTCGATGATGCGGGTGAACAGGGTCGCCATGCGCCCCACGCTAGCGTCGGGGCGCATGGCGGCCGTACGGTCAGTGCCGCTCGTCGACCAGCGCCTGCAGCGCGAGCACGGTGCGCCAGTTCCGCGCGGTGCCGACCCGGCCGGCCGCACGGGACAGGACGTCGATGGTGAGCCGGGACCGCCCGATGCCGTGCGGGTAGTACACGTAGGCCTCGTCGCCGTGCCAGGCGACCTCCTCCTCGCCGTACCGGGAGGCGTCGAAGGTGCCGACGGTCTCGTCGTCCGGCGTGCCCTCCCAGCAGACCACGGTGAGCCGCGAGGGGTCGTCGTTCGCGTGCTCCGCAAAAGGGACGTCGGCCACGAGGCGGTCCCACTGCGTGCCCGTCCGGGTCAGCACCGGGACCGTGAACCCGCACATCCGGCCCAGGGCGCGGGACAGCCGCGGACCGATCGTCTCGGGGTCGGCGTCGGGCGCGGGGACGAGGACCGCGTTCCCGCTCGCGGCGTACGTGGCCACCCGGGTGTGACCGAGCTCGGTGGCCGCGGTGCGCAGGTCCGCGCTGCGGACGGTGCGGCCGCCGACGTTGACCGCGCGCAGCAGCGCCACCATCACCTCTGACACGGTCCACACTGTGCCGCGGTCCCCCTGCCGCGGCCAGCGCGCCACGCGCGCCGGCCGGGACGGCTGCGCACGGGGCGGGCGTGGAGCAGGGGGCGGATCAGAGGTAACGGGTCGGGTCGAACTCGTCGAGGGGGATGATCCGCAGCCGGGGCAGCTGCACGTTGAAGGCGGCCACGTCCAGCTCGAGGTCGAACGTCTGCAGCCCCTTGGGCGCCAGCGAGGCCAGCGCCGTGCTGGTGAACTCCCGGAAGGCGAGCAGGCCGACACGACGGTCGCTCTCCACCAGCCGCTGCACCTCGGGCGCGAAGTCGCCGTCGTGGCTGGCGAGCATGACATCGCCGCCGTGCTCCGCGATCGCGTCGAGCATCCGCTTGATGCCGATGTCCACGACCTTCTCGCTGGCGTCCCCGGCGAGCGGGATCGGCTGGAACCCGATCGCCAGCAGCGCCTGCACGAACGACATCGGCAACGTCCCGCCGGACGCGTTGAGGAAGAACAGCCCGCGCACGTGCTGGCCCCACTGCTGCTGCACGAACGCCAGGACCCGCTCCCACCGCGGCCGTTGGTCGGGGCTGGGGCGTCCGCCGAGGATCGACGATCCGAGGGTCGCGTCGATGTTCTCGCCGTCGACCAGCAGGTAGGTCGTCGGACCGGCGGCCGGGATGGTGCTCATCCGGCCACTGTAGCCAGCAGGCACAATGGGACGCCGCGCCCCGGGGCGCGGGCGGCACGGGACGGGAGGGCGACGACGATGTCGGACCAGGAGCACCGGCGAGCGACGCCGCGGGAGGCCACCGACGCGTGGGAGTCGCTGTTCCGCACCCAGGTCACCGTGCTGCGCCTGCTGCAGGACGACGACGTCTGGGACGAGGTCTCCCTGCGGGAGTACGACGTGCTGTTCGCCCTCTCCGGGGCGCCCGAGCGCACGCTGCGGCAGCGGGACCTGCAGGACGCCAGCCTGCTCAGCCAGCCGAGCCTGTCCCGTCTGGTCGACCGGCTGGCCGCAGCCGGACTCGTGGCGCGTCGTCCCGTCCCGGGAGACGGCCGGGGTGTGGCCGTGCAGCTGACCGACGAGGGTCTGCGGGTGCAGCGCAGCGTGGGGCGTCGGCACGTGCGGTCGATCGACCGCCTGGTGGGGGCGGCTCTGGGCGCCGACGAGCTGGCCACGCTCCGCGTGCTGCTGGACCGGTTGCGCGAGGGTGCCGTGGCCGGACCGAGTGCCGACGGCTGACCGGAGCGGACAGGTGTGATCGGAGGGCGCCGGAATTCGCGGGACCTCCGGCCCATCGCAGGGCGTGGGGTCGCAGGAGACGATGGATCCCCTCGCCATCGCAGCGCAGAGCATCCCGGGGAGGGTTGATGAGGGTCCTGGTAACGGTCGCGTCCCGGCACGGCGCGACGTGGGAGATCGGCGAGGTGATCGCCGAGGTCCTCGCCGGCCGCGGTCTCGACGTGGAGACCCGCGCCCCGGAGGACGTCACGACGCTCGACGGTGTCGACGCCGTCGTGCTCGGCTCCGCCGTGTACCTCGCGCACTGGATGCCGTCCGCCCGTGACCTCGCGGACCGCCAGACGGCGGCGTTGCGGCAACGGCCGGTGTGGTTGTTCTCCTCGGGCCTGGCCGTGCAGCCTGCCGCGTCGGCGAACTCGCCGCACGAGCTGCTGGCACTGCGCGACCAGCTGGGTGCCCGTGGTCACCGCAGCTTCCGCGGGCGGCTGGACCGGTCGTTGCTGACGTTCACCGAGCGGGCGGCGATCGCCGGAGCCAGGGCGCGCGAGGGGGACCACCGCGACATGGCTGCGGTGCGGGCATGGGCGGCCGAGGTGGCCGACGACCTGACGACGCACCCGAAGGGCGGCGCGGCAGCGGCCGGTCTCCGGCAGCTGTCCCCGGCACCGCGGCACGCGGCGGTCTGACGGCGGAAGGTCGCCACCGGGCGCGGTCCAGCACGCAACCGGCCTGCCGGCGCCTACAGGGTGGTCAGCTGGGCGCGGGTGCGAACCGCAGGGCACGCAGCTCGGCGCCGACGGCCGCGATCGGTGGCCGTGCGGCCGGGTCCAGCGCTGTCATCGTGTGCAGCAGCCGTTCCCAGTCGCGGCCGAACCTCGTCGGCACCGCGGGACCCTGCAGCAGGCGGGCGAGCCCGCTCGCGATGGCGTCCCCCGGGTAGGCGCGCTCGCCCGTGAGGCACTCCGTCAGCACGAGGCCGAGCGAGTAGACGTCGGTGGCGGCCGTCAGCGGCTGACCGAGCGCCTGCTCCGGGCTCTGGTACCCCGCGGTCGCGGCCGAGTGCGCGGCGTGCCGGCCCTCGGAGGAGATGGCGATGCCGAAGTCCGCGAGGACCACGGGCAGCTCCGGCCCATGGATCCCGCCGCCGGGCCGCCGCTCGGCGATCAGCACGTTGGACGGCTTGACGTCGCGGTGCAGAACGCCTGCTGCGTGCGCGTGCTGCAGCGCAAGCGCGAGCTGGCGGCCGATGTCGGCCGTGGTTCCCGGCGCGAGCGGTCCGTCCCGGAGGACCTGGTGCAGCGTCGGACCGGGGACCAGCTCCATCACCAGGAAGGCGACCGACGTACCGTCGGCGAGCACGTCCGAGCCGACGTCGAGCAGCGCGACGAGGGCGGGGTGGCTGAGACCCGCGAGCACGCGAGCCTCCTGCGCGTACCGGCGGATCTGGTCCGGGGACGCGGTGTCGAGAGGGAAGAGCTTGACGGCGACCGGCCGGTGCAGCCGAAGGTCTGTCGCCTGCACCACGTGCGCCTGGCCCCCGTGCCCCAGCGCGTGGCCCAGGAGGTATCGGTGCGCCAGTCGAGTGCCTGGGGCAGGGGTCACAGGAGATGACGGTAGGAGCCTGCTCACCTGTCCGCACCCGGGGACGGTCCCGCGTTCGCTCGGGTGGCACGGGAACGGGAACGGGCACGAGCCGAGTCGGGGTCCGGGCTCACGGGCGACGATGCGATGATCGGGCCGTGCCCACCACGAGCCCCCGCACCGAACCGACCGACCGCACCGCGGCGCAGGCCCTGGACCCGTACGACGCGGTGCTGCTGCTCTCCTTCGGAGGCCCGGACGGCCCCGAGGACGTGATGCCGTTCCTGCGCAACGTCACGGCGGGTCGGAACATCCCCGACGCGCGCCTCGAGCAGGTCGCCGAGCACTACCACCACTTCGGCGGCGTCAGCCCGATCAACGCCCAGAACAAGGCGCTGCTGGCTGCGCTGCGTGCCGAGCTGGACACGCGCGGCGTCGACACGCCGCTGCTGTGGGGCAACCGCAACTGGGCACCGTTCACGCTCGACGCGCTGACGCAGGCGCAGACAGGGGGCGCCCGGCGCGTCCTCGCCCTGTTCACCAGCGCGTACTCCTCCTACTCGGGATGCCGGCAGTACCGCGAGGACCTCTGGCAGTCGCTGGACGCGCTCGCCGCGCAGGTCGGCGGCCCCGGTGCGGAGCACCCCGTGCAGGTCGACAAGGTCCGCGCCTACTTC
>DAIDJQ010000105.1 GCA_027451305.1 Cellulomonas sp. | reverse complement strand
TCGTCTTGAGCGTGGCGGACAGGTCGATCTCGGTGAGCACCCCGAACCCCTGGGACGCGAGCGCCGTGCGCAGCGCGGCGACGGCCTCGTCGAACCCGAGGTCGACGGTGGTGGACAGGGCGTAGCTCATGAGGACCTCCGGGGGTCACGACGGTCTCGCCACCATACCGAGGGGGTGCTGACGAGGACATGGGCCGCTGAGAGCGGTGGCACAGGACCTCGCTCATTTGTCTTGTCCGGGAACTTGTCCAGCGCCGCACGGCGGCACCGGCCGTCAGGCGACCCACGCCTCCGGCTCGTCGACGACGCCGCGCAGCACGGCGAGCGCACCGCCCGCCATGGCCGGCAGCTCGCCGGCGACCGCCCGGCTGACCTTCGGCGTGGACCACGGCGCGAAGATCACCATCTCGTGCAGCCGGGCCGCGACCTCGCCGTGCAGGTGGTCGAACAGCTGCCCGAAACTGCCGCCGAGCACCACCTCGCCGATGTCGAGGATGTTCGCCGCCGAGGAGAGCGCGACGCCGAGCACCCGCCCTGCGTCCCGGACGGCCGCGATCGGCTGGGCCTCGCCCCGGTCCGCCGCGGCGACGAGCTCCGCGATCGAGCCGTCGGGACCCATCCCGCCCGCACGCAGCATCGTGTCCTGGCCGGCCAGCGCCTCGAGGCTGCCGCGCTCGGCACCGAGCGACGGCTCCACGACGACGTGCCCGATCTCGCCGCTCCAGCCGTGCCGGCCGGGGAAGATCTCGCCCTCGAGCACGATCGCGCCGCCGATGCCCAGCTCGCCCGAGACGTAGAAGAACGACGGGGCCACGCGCCCCCGCCGTGCCCACGCCTCGGCCCGGGCGGCGAGGTTCGCCTCGTTGGCGAGGCTGGGCGGGAAGGCGGCGAGCACCGGGTGCCGAGCCATCAGCCGCACCACGTCGACGTCACGCCAGCCGAGGTTCGGGGCGTACCGGAGCGGGCCGGTGACGCGGTTGACCAGGCCCGGGAGCGCGAGCGCCGTGCCGGCGACGTGCGTGCCGGACTCCTGCAGCTCGACGACCACCCGGCCTGCGGTGTCCGCGAGCCGGCCGAGGACGGTCGCCGGGTCGGAGCCACGCAGGTCCTCGTAGAGGACCCGCTCGGAGAGCACCCGGCCCGCCAGGTCGACGGCCCGCAGCCCGGCGTAGTCGACGTTGACCTCCATGCCGAGCGCCGCGACCGTGCCACGGGCGGGTGCCAGCGGAACCGCCGGCCGGCCGGCACGGCCCACCATGACGGGGTCGAGCTCGCGGACCAGGCCCGCCGAGACCAGCTGGTCCACCGTGACCGACACCGTGCCGCGGGACAGACCCAGCGACGCCGCCACCTGCGCCCGGGACACCGGCTCCCGCGCCTCGTGGACGGCCCCCAGCACGGCGGACAGGGGTGAGGGCCGTGCCGGGCGTGACGCCGCACGGTGGGCCGCAGGCGCCCCGTCGACGCCCTCGGGCTGCATGGCGCACCACCTTAGCGGCCGCCCGGGATACTTCGCCCCGGCAACAAAATTCGCTGCGCAGGTCAGCGGTGGCGCAGCTCCACGCGCCGCACCTTGCCGGAGATCGTCTTCGGCAGGGCGTCGACGAACTCCACCAGGCGCGGGTACTTGTACGGCGCCGTGCGTGACTTGACGAACTGCTGGATCTCACGCCCGAGCTCGGCCGACGCCGGGTAGCGCGGGTCGAGCACGATGGTCGCCTTGATCACCGTGCCGCGGATCTCGTCCGGGACGCCGGTGATGGCGCACTCGAGCACGGCAGGGTGGTCGTGCACGATCGACTCGACCTCGAACGGGCCCACCCGGTACCCGGAGGTCTTGATCATGTCGTCGGTGCGCCCGACGTACCAGAGGTAGCCGTCGTCGTCGGACGTCGCCAGGTCGTGCGTGTGGTAGTAGCCGTCGTGCCAGACGGCGTCGGTGACCGCCTCGTCGTCCGCGTAGCCCTGGAACAGGCCGAGCGGTCGCGCGTCGCGGTCGGCGCGCACGCAGATCTCGGCCTCCTCCCCCGGGCCTGCGACGGTGCCGTCCTCCCGGAGCAGCACCACGTCGTACGCCGGCGAGGGGGTGCCCATGGAGCCCGGACGGCCGGCCTGCCAGAAGGCGGTGAACGCGGCCAGCGTCATCTCCGTCTGGCCGTAGCCCTCCTTGAGCTCGAGGCCCGTCAGCTCACGGAAGCGGTCGACGATCACCGGGTTCATCGCCTCGCCCGCGGTGGTGGCGTGGCGCAGGCCGGACAGGTCGTAGCCGGACAGGTCCTCGGCGACCAGGAAGCGGTAGATGGTGGGCGGCGCGCAGAACGTGGTGACCCGCGCGTCGTGCAGGTGCTGCAGCATCTTCCTGGGGTCGAACCGGTCGAGGTCGTAGACGTCGACGGCGGCCTCCAGCAGCCACTGCCCGTAGAGCTTGCCCCACACCGACTTGGCCCAGCCGGTCTCCGAGACGGTCAGGTGCAGCCCGTCCGGGTCCACGTGCTGCCAGTACTTGGCGGTGGGGATGTGGGCGATCGGGTAGCTGTGGTCGTGCAGCACCATCTTCGGCTCGGCGGTGGTGCCGGAGGTGAAGTAGAGCAGCAACGGGTCGGTCGCGACGGGACGGTCCGCACCGGTCGGTGCGACGAACGCCGGCGCCGCGCGGACGCCCGCGTCGAAGTCGTCCCAGCCCTCGCGGCTGCCGTGCACCGCGGCGCGGATCAGCGACAGGCCAAGGTCTGCGGCGGCCTCGTCGACCGCCTCGGCGACGTCGCCCTCCATGGTGCAGACGACCGCACGGATCTCCGCCTTGCGCAGCCGGTAGTGCAGGTCGTGCGTCTTCAGCTGGTTGGTGGCCGGCACCGCCACCGCACCGATCTTGTGCAGCGCGACGATCGCCCACCAGAACTGGGCGTGCCGCTTGAGGATGAGCAGAACGCGGTCGCCCTTGCGCACGCCGGCCTGCAGGAAGTAGGACGCCGCCTGGTCCGAGAGGCTGCTGATGTCGCCGAACGTGTACTGCGCCACGTCCCCGTCGTCGTCGGTCCAGCGCAGCGCCCGCTTGTCCGGGCTGCGCCGGGCGAGCTCGTCCACGACGTCGTAGCCGAAGCTGAAGTCGTCCGGGCACGTGAGCGTGAAGCCCGTGGGGTACCCGTCGGCCCCGGTCGTCTCGGTCAGGTAGCGCTCGTGCAGGGCAGGCATGCGACGGTCCTTGCGGGGTCTCGACGGGGACGGGGCCGGCCGGTCGCGACCCGGGCGCGGACCGGATGGTGCGGCGCCGACCCGGCCGGCCGCGGTCGGTCCGGGACGTGCGCGCCGCGTCCCGGCGACGTTACTCCCCGGGCGTCGCGGCACCCTGGGACGTCTTGCCGCCAGGCCCGGTGCACTGCTCACCCCAGGCGTGCTCCGGTCCGGCCACCCTCTCGGCCCGGCGGCGCACTGCAGGGGCCGATCGCCGCTGCGGTCCCTAGGCTGGCGAGAGGTCGACGTCCGGAGGTCAGCGTTGGTCAGGTCGCCCGAGCCGGGACAGCCGCCGGCGCGCCCCGGTGCGACCGGCCCCCGGACGGATCCCGAGCACTGGTTCCTCACCGCGGCCGACCGCGGCAACCCCGACACGGTGCTCGACTCGAGGCACGCCGACGGCGGCTCCTGGACCGAGGGGAACGAGGTCACCGCCCTGGTGCACGGCTCGACGTACTTCGCGGCTCTGCTCGCGGCCGTGCAGGCGATGGCGCCCGGCGACCTGCTGCTGTTCACGGACTGGCGGGGCGACCCGGACGAGAGGCTGGGCGGCGCGGGCACCGAGGTGGGACAGGTGTTCGCGGCGGCCGCGCTGCGTGGTGTGGACGTGCGCGGTCTGGTGTGGCGCTCGCACTGGGACCGGTTCCGGTTCAGCGCCGGCGAGAACCGGCACCTCGGCGAGGAGATC
>DAIDJQ010000104.1 GCA_027451305.1 Cellulomonas sp. | reverse complement strand
CCAGCCGGCCGACCAGCACCATATCGACCCTCGCTACACCGGCGTCGACGACCAGGCCGCCGTCATGGGCCAGCTGCCCATGGAGACGAACACGACGGCGTTCCCCGTGCTCGGGCCGTTGAAGGCCGGGTTGACGGTCACCCTGAACACGCCCGCGGACGAGACCGTCCCGGTCCCGCTCGCGATCAGGGCACCCTTCGAGGTCCGCAGCTCGACGTACCCGGTACCCGAGCTGCACTGCGGGACGCTCACGACGATCTCGCCGTACCGGTTCGACTTGACGGCGCCGCTCGGCGCCGCCGAGGCCGAACCGTTGCAGGGGCGCAGCAGCACGCCCGTGTACGGGCGCAGCACGGGTCCGAGGCTGAGCTGCGCCGCGTCGACTCGACCGGCACACAAGAGAGCTGCGAGCAGCGCGGCAGCCAGGACGGTGATGCGCCCCCGGCTTCCGTGTCGGCGCGTCACCGCGGGCTCCCGACCGGGACGGGAGCCGACGACCGCGGGCTCTGGCCACCCACGCGTCCGGCTCCGAACGACGTCTGCGGCGCCGCCGCCGGGCCGGGTGCGTCGACGTCCGCTGGCTCCTCCGGGTCTGCCGAGGGCCAGATCAGCACGACCGCTGCGGCGAGCAGCACGGCGAGCCACAGCAGGGGTGACAGCAGGACCGCGCTGGCACGGCCGACCTCAGGGATGTGCAGGACCGCGATGCCGACGACGTTGGAATCGGTCGGGGAGAACGGGTCGACGAACGTGTTGTTGTCACCCTTCACCGTCCAGCCGGACGTCCCGTCGCCACCGATCAGGCGGTGGATCACGCGGGCCTTGCCCATCCCCGGAGGGTGGTAGACGACGACGTCGCCGACGCGCGGCGTCCCGCACCGTGCGACGACGAGGTCGCCGGTGAAGTACGTCGGCTCCATCGAGTGCCCGGAGACCACCGTCAGCGTGGTGCATCCACCGAGGCTGGAAGGCCAGACGAACCACAGCGCGCCGGCGACCAGCAGCCAGCCGACCACGGAGCGCAGCACGACCAGCACCCGGTGCGCGTCGAGCGCACCGGGTGCTGGTGAAGCCGGCTCGTCGGCTGGGTGCACGTCTATCCCCTGGCAACCTGGGCCACCCCGCGGGAGGTGCCGAGCACCGCCCGCGTCATGGTCAGCCGTGGATGGTGAGGGCCCAGGCCGTGATGGTCGACGGGTCGGTTCCGGCCGGAAGGGCCGTCGTGATCATGTTCGTGGTCGTCGCGCCGGTCGCCGTGACCGTTCCGGGGGTCGTGGTTGCCTGCTGCCAGGCTCCGTTCGTCTGGTAGGCGACGTCGAACTGCTTCTGGTTGCAGGCGGTGTCGATGCCGACGAAGTTGACGTTGGCAATCGTCCACGGGTTGGTCTGGGTTCCGAGGAAGGTGGGCTGGGCGTACGTCACCGTGATCGGATCCGCCTGGCAGTCCGTCTTCACCGTGACGTTTCCGGCCTGGAACGTCTGCGAACCCCAGCTCATGTTCAGCTGCGAGGCGGAGGCCAGGGACAGGCCGGCGACGCCGAGCACGGCGAGGCCGATGGCGAGGGACTTGCGACGGGCGGACCACTTGCTGCGGGACATGGTGCTCTCCTGGGAGCTTGGGGGAATTTGACGATCCGCCGGGAACCTAGGGCTTCGCACAAGGAAGTTGGACAAGCGTCTAGGTGGCAGCACCCAACCATGCCGAAATTGTCCGTTTCTTTCACCCTGCCGCAGGTCAGAGGGCCACCCGCCAGAGTGAACAAGCACCCACAGACATTTCTCAGGTTTGCTATATCGCATGTAAACTGAGACGTCTCAATGAACGTCGGGCAAGCTCAACGAGGCCGCAGCGCGTCCACCGGCAGTCGTGCTGTCACCCGAGTTCCCTCGCCCGGCACCCCGTCCACCTCGAGCGTGCCGCCGACTATCGACAGCCGCTCCGCCAGGCGCCTCGTCCCCGACCTGATGACCGTCGCGGGGTCGAACCCGCCGCCGTCGTCGCGCACCGACAGCGCGATGCCGTCGTGGTCCAGGCCGAGCCCCACCTCGACCAGGGTCGGCGCGGCGTGCCGCAACGCGTTGCTGAGCGCCTCCTCCACCACCCGCACCGCGAGCAGCCGCTCCGCCTGGGAGAGCTCGGGCGCCGCCGGGTCGTCGAGCGCACGCAGCGCGTCGTCGACGTGGAGCCGGGTGGCGATGGCCGGCGGGACGCGCCGCAGCAGGGCGCGGACGGCGGGCACGAGGCCGATCTCCAGCTGGTCGGGGTACAGGAGGCGGCTGATCTGCCGCACGTCCTGCTCGCGGACGTCCTCCACCTCGTCGCGTGCGTCCTGCAGCGGAGCCAGCTCCTGCGGGGTGATCCCGGCCGCAGCCAGCCGGGCGAGCACGCCGTCCAGCCGCCCGGTCACCAGCACCAGCCGCTGCTGCATGCTCGAGTGCAGCCCGTCGGCCACCTCGCGGCGCACCCGGATCTCCTCGTCCTCGAGCGCGCGGACGGCCAGCTCGGCGGCGAGCGCGCTGATCGCGGCTTCGCGCACCTGCTCGCGCAGCCTGCGCCGGGACACCATCACCCACGTGCCGAGCGCCGCCGAGGACGTCGCCATGAGCGAGCCGCTGATGAGCTCGACCCACGACGTCCTGGCGGCGAAGTCCGGGTAGATGCCGAACGCGACCTGCAGGACCACCCGCACCCCGGCGGCCGGGAGCCCGGCGAGCAGCGCACCGACGACGAGGTCCCGGGGTCGGGTGCGTCGTGGCTGGCCCCACGCGGTCAGGGTGCCGAGCAGCACCACGACGGCGATGGTGTTGACCCCCACGCGCGCGCCGACGGAGACGTACCGCCAGGACGGGACGAACGCGGCGAAGATGTAGGTCGCCTGAGCCACGGCGCCGACCGCGAACAGCCCCCCGATCGCACCGGCCGTCACCCAGAGCGTCCGGCGGTCCGCCGCCCCGTCCTCACGGCGGGTACGACCGGCCGGCGTGTCGTCGTCGGGCACCCGACACCTCCCGCTTCATCTGCCGGCGCCACGACGCGCCGGACCCGGCAACGGGCCGGCACCGACGATACTGAGCCCGATGGTCACCCAATCCCCCGCCGCGCTGCGCGTCGCCGTGGTCGAGGACCAACCCCTGTTCCGCTCGATGCTCGAGCGGACCCTCGGCGAGCAGCCGGGGCTGCGCCTGGTCGCCAGCGTGGGCAGTGTCGCCGCCGCCCGCAACGCGCTGAGCCCCGGCGTCGCCGACGTGGTGGTGCTGGACATCGACCTGCCGGACGGCAACGGCATCTCGCTCGGCGTGCAGCTGCGCCGCAGCCAGCCGTCGCTCGGCATCCTGCTGCTGTCCGCCCACGATGCGATGGACCTGCTGCTGGACCTGCCGGCGGACGTCGCGGTCGGCTGGGGCTACCTGTCCAAGACGTCGGCCACCACGGTGGAGGCCCTGGTCGGCGCGGTGCGGGCGTCGGCCCGTGGCGAGACGGTGCTCGACCCCGCCCTGCTGGCGAAGATGCGCCCCCGGCGCGGCTCGGCGGTAGCGGCCCTGACC
Source organism: Cellulomonas sp. (assembly GCA_027451305.1). The sequence continues at coordinate 6,567 of DAIDJQ010000104.1, read as the reverse complement.
GACCGGCAGTTCGAGGTGCTGCAGCTGCTCGCGCAAGGGTTGAGCAACGCCGGCATCGGCGAACGCCTGGGCATCGCCGAGAAGTCGGTGCAGAACCACGTGAACGCGATCTACGCGACCCTCGGGATCGACTCGGACCCCGAGCGCAACCCGCGGGTCAGCGCCGCGCTGCGGCTGCTGGAGGAGACCGGACCGCTCGTCTGAGCGCACGGCCGGGAGCCGACGTCGGACCGGGCCGGACGAGGCCGGACCGGACCCGGCGACCGGGCCGGCCGGAAGCGGATCGGATCGGAATCGGAGCCCCCTGTCGGATTCGAACCGACGACCTGCCGCTTACAAGGCGGCTGCTCTGGCCAGCTGAGCTAAGGAGGCGAGGGGGTCCAGCGTAACGACCGCCCGACGGCGGCCGTCACGCCGGACCCCGGCGTAGCGCGGGCTGTCAGCCCTTGGCCGCCTTGGCGGCATCCACCTTGGCGAGCAGCGCTCCCGGCGTGGTCCAGAAGCCGGCGTCGGAGCTGCCCTGCCCACCGATCTGCTTGCCGTCCAGCAGGAGCGTCGGCGTCGAGATCCCACCCAGGGTGTCCGCGGCGTGCTGGGTGGCGGCGGTCAGGAACGGTGCATAGGTGCGCCACGTGCCCGTCTTGGTGGCCGAGCCGACGGTGTACGTGCCGGTCACGGTGTCCGTGAAGTGGGCGACCACGCTGTCCGGCACCCCGACGCTCTTGGCGATGTCACCGATCTTCGTGTCCGTCAGGCCCGGGGTGTTCTCGGCGGGCTGGCCCTTGTACAGGGCGGTGATGAACGCGGTGAACTTGTCCGGCGCCTGGTCGGCCACCACCATCAGCGCGTTCCCCGCGCGGGTGGAGTAGAAGGTGCCCAGCGAGGACTGGTCGAGGAAGTTCAGCGGCTGGAACACCACGGTGACCCCGCCGCCCTTGATGAGGGTGTCGATGTCGGCGGCGTTGACCTCGTCGAACTGCTGGCAGGCGGGGCACTGCAGGTCGAAGTACACGGTCAGCGTGGTGTCGTTGGCGCCGGCCACGCCGACTCCGGCGGAGCTGACCGGGATGCCTCCGGTGGCGTTCGCCACCTTGGGCTTGGTGACGGAGGCCAGGCTCGGTGCGGTGACGCCGGTGGCGCCGCCGCCGTAGGCCACGTTGCCGTTGGCCTCCTTGGTGGTCTTGTTGTTGACCAGCACGGTGGCGACGACGCCGATGAGGACGACGACGGCGAGGACTAGGCCGCCGATCGCGAGGAGCCGGTTGCGGCGCTCCTTGCGCTGCTGCTCCTGGCGCATCTGCTGGGCCTTGATGCGGGCGTCGTCACGGCGCTGGGCCTTGGTGACGCGGGGTTCGTTGTTGGGCATGGGTGCTCCTGGCTCGGGTTGCTACGGGGGACGGCCGACTGCTCAGGCGGGCAGCGGGGGTCCCCGGTGCGACCTGGTCAGCACCAGCCCCCGGTCGAGCCGGACGAGGGGCGCGACCATCGGCGGACGCGGGCCGCGGGCGACCGGCGGCGGCGTGGTGGCGGGCGTCAGCCGGACGAGGACGGCCCGGACCAGGGCGGCCGTGCCGTGCGCCGCCCGCAGCAGGAGCGTGCCGAGGCCGAGGCCGCCGGCCACGAGTGCGAGGTGCAGCGCCAGCACCGGCAGGGCGACGGAGAGCAGGACGACGACGCCGCTGGGTGCCGCACCGAGACCGAGGGCGCCCTCCGGGCAGTCCGCCCGGTCCCGCAGCACCAGCAGGTCCACACCGACCCGACCCCAGGAGCCGGGCGCCACGCACTCGTGCAGCAGCACCCTGCCCTGACCGATCACGGCGACTGCGCCCACGGTCAGGACGGCAGCGCCCAGCGCCGCACCGTGCCTGCCGCTCACGCGCATGCGCCACAGGGTAGGGCAGCGACCTGTCCGGCGGCCGTCGGCGGGCCGGGTGAGGAGGGGTCAGGCGCTCGGCAGCGTGGGGGTTGGCAGCGGGGACCAGACGAGCGGGGCGCCGTCGAGCACGCGCACGACGAGCATCGCGGCCACCGCGACCGCGACCAGCACCAGCACCAGCGCCCCGAGCAGGTTGGGGGTGACCACCCACAGCACCCGCCGCGCACCCAGCCGGGTCATGGCGGACAACGGTCCGAACCACACCAGCAGCGCGCCGCCCAGCACGACGAGCCCCACCAGCACCGACGCCGTCAGGCCCTCGAGCTGGCCGCCCTGGCGGGCGCCGCCGATGGCCCAATGACCGGTGCCGACCAGCCACCAGCCGACGCCGAGCGCGATCACCATGACGCTCGCCGCGACCAGCAGGCTGGGCACGAGCGCCACCAGCGCACGGACCAGGTGCCACGGGCTGGAGGCGGCCGCGACGAGCCCGTCCGACGAGCGGACACCGTGCTTCTCGCGCCGGCCGTGCATCGCCTCGACCGTCGAGCCGTAGGCGCGCACCAGCAGCACCAGCACGCCGACGGCGATCAGCGTGCGCCCGGGCCATGACGCGCCCGCGGCGGCGACCACCAGCCCCAGCGCGGCCACCGACCCCCAGCGCCGACGCGCGTGCGGCCGGACGTAGCCGGAACCCGGCGACGCGGGGCCTGCCGACTCGTCGAGGTCCTCCTCGAGCCACTCGACGGCCTCGTCCACGTCCACCGGCCGCACCCGCCACGGGTGGCGGGGGTCGGTGCCACCGGCCCCGGGGTCCTCGTCCGGCTCGTCGTCCGGCTCGTCGTCCGCCTCGTCGTCCAGGCCCGCCACGTCCTCGTCGACCCCGCCGCCGGGGGCGCCCGGCGCGAACGCCCTGGTGCGGCCGTCGTTCGCAGCCGTCCGGGCCGCCAGCGCCACCGTGGCCGGGACCGTCGCGCCGGCCGGACCGCCCGACCCTGCGGAGCCGCCCGGGACCGCGACCGTCCCGGCCGCGTCCGCACCGGACAGCACCACGGTCGCACCCGCGGGCGCGTTGACCGGGTCGCCGTCCGTCGCGGCCGAGCGCAGCGCCGCCACCAGGCCGTCCGCGGCCAGCCGGCGCGCGGGGTCGGGGTCGAGAGCGCGCCGCAGCGCACCGGAGGTCACGGGACCCAGCCCCGTCAGGTCGGCCGCGCCGGTGCGCGCGCGGCTGAGCACCACGTCGACGGCTCCCGACCCGAAGGGCGGACGGCCGGTGGCGGCGAACGCGAGCACCGCGGCCCAGCCCCACAGGTCGCTGCCCGGCCCGGGCTCGTCGCCGGACAGCAGCTCGGGCGCCAGGTACCCGGGGGTCCCCATCACCAGGCCGGTGGAGGTCAGGTGCTCCTCCCCCGCGTCCTGCGCGATGCCGAAGTCGATCAGCACCGGCCCGCGAGCGGCCATCAGCACGTTGGACGGCTTGAGGTCCCGGTGCACCACGCCGGCGGCGTGCACGGCCGCGAGCGCGTCCCGCAGGCCGGCCGCCAGGTCGGCGAGCTCGGTGCCGCCGAGCGGCCCGCCTGCGCGCACCCGTGCCGCCAGGTCCTGGCCGTCCACCAGCTCCGTGACCAGGAACGCCTCGGTGGAGTCCACCTCCGCGTCGAGCACCGCGGCGACGGCCGGGTGGCGCAGCCGCTGCAGCGCGGCGACCTCCCGCATCAGCCGTGCCCGTGCCGCCGGGTCGGCGCCGACGTGCGGGTGCAGCAGCTTGAGGGCGACCGGCGTGCCGCCGCCGTCGACAGCCCGGTACACGGTCCCCATGCCCCCCGAGCCGAGCGGGGAGACGACGGTGTACCCACCGATCTCCGACCCCGGCGCCAGACCGATCCGCTCCATGACGGAACGGTATCCGCGCACCGTGCGGGCGCCACCCCGGTTCGTCGTGCCCGCACGGGACGGCTCTCACCAGCGACATGACCGGGCGAGGCCACCCGTTCGCGGATAGGTTGGACCGCACCCCGAAGGAGCTGATCGTCCTGTCCCACGCCCCCGCAGGCGCCCACGACCTCGTGGTCGTCGCCAACCGGCTCCCGGTCGACGTCACCCTCGACGACGAGGGTCGGATGCGGTGGACCCGGGCACCCGGCGGGCTCGTCACGGCGCTGTCGCCGGTGATGCGGCAGTCGCACGGCTCCTGGGTGGGGTGGGGCGGCGGCGCCGACCTCGAGGTGGACCCGTTCGACGCCGACGGCCTGCACCTGGTGCCGGTTCCGCTGACGGCCGCCGACGTCGAGGGGTTCTACGAGGGCTTCTGCAACGACACGCTGTGGCCGCTCTACCACGACGTGATCACGCCGCCGACCTACCACCGCCAGTGGTGGGACGCGTACCGGCAGGTCAACGAGCGCTACGCACGGACCGTCGCCGACCAGGTGGCTCCCGGCGGCACCGTCTGGGTGCACGACTACCAGCTGCAGCTGGTGCCGGCGCGGCTGCGCGAGCTGCGGCCCGACGTGCGGATCGGGTTCTTCTGCCACATCCCGTTCCCGCCGATCGAGCTGTTCGCCCAGCTGCCGTGGCGCCGCCAGGTGGTGGACGGGCTGCTCGGCGCCGACCTGGTGGGGTTCCAGCGGTCGGGGGACGCCGGCAACTTCGTGCGGGCGGTCCGACGGCTCACCGACCTGACGACGCACGGCCTGGCGGTGTCCGCCGGCACCCACGAGGTGCGCGCCGGCTCCTTCCCGATCTCCATCGACTCCCACGCGTTCGACGCGCTGGCCCGCACACCGGCCGTGGCGGCCCGCGCCCGCGAGATCCGCCGCGAGCTGGGTGACCCCCAGGTGGTGCTGCTGGGCGTGGACCGCCTCGACTACACCAAGGGCATCCGGCACCGACTCAAGGCGTACGGCGAGCTGCTCAGCGAAGGCCGGCTGTCGCCCGCCGAGACCACCCTGGTGCAGGTGGCCAGCCCGAGCCGGGAGAACGTCGGCGCCTACCAGCAGCTGCGCGACGAGGTGGAGCTGCTGGTAGGCCGTATCAACGGGGACTTCGGCCAGGTGGGGCACGCCCCGGTGCAGTACCTGCACCAGTCGTACGGCATGGAGGAGATGGCCGCGCTGTACCTGGCGGCCGACGTGATGCTGGTGACCGCGCTGCGCGACGGCATGAACCTGGTGGCCAAGGAGTACGTGGCGGCCCGGTCCGACGAGCGTGGCGCGCTGGTGCTGTCGGAGTTCACCGGTGCGGCCGACGAGCTGCGCGGAGCCCTCGTGGTGAACCCGCACGACATCGACGGGCTGAAGGACACGATCGTGCACGCCGCCCGGCTGGACGGCCGCGAGGCGCGCAAGCGGATGCGCCAGCTGCGGCGGCGGGTGCTGGGGCACGACGTGGCGGCGTGGTCGGCGGAGTTCCTCGCGGCGCTGCGCGGCGAGGAGGTCCAGCCCGCGGAGGCGCAGAACGGGCCTCGGACGGAGCACGAGCGCAGGTCGCAGGCGGGCCGGCACGACCACGCACGGACGGAGCCGGCCGATGTCTGAGGAGGAGGCGGCGCTGGGTCGTCGGCTCGAGGCTGTGGCCGGTGACCCACGGCAGCGACCGCTGCTGGTGGCCCTGGACTTCGACGGGACGCTGGCACCGTTGCAGGACGACCCGGCACGGTCTGCGATCCCGGAGGAGGGCGTGGCCGCGCTGAGGCGCCTCTCCGCGGTACCGGAGGTGACGCTGGCGCTCGTGTCCGGCAGGTCGATGGCGGACCTGCACGCGCTGGCGAGCGTGCCCGTCGGGACGGTGCTGATCGGCAGCCACGGCGCCGAGCGTGCCCGGCTGACGACGTTCGGCCTGGACCGGGACGTGGTGCGGCTCACCGACGAGCAGGCCGATCTGCTGGCGTCCCTCGGCGCTCGCGCCGCGGTGGTGGCCCGGGGCCGGGACGGCGTCTGGGTGGAGAGCAAGCCCACCGCAGTGGTGGTGCACTCGCGGCTGGCGCCGCGGGACGTCGCCGCACGGGCGCGGGACGAGGCGCTGGCCCTCGGCGCCCGCAGCGGCGTGGACGCGATGGAGGGCAAGGACGTCGTCGAGCTGTCCGTGCTGCGCGCCGACAAGGGCGCCGCCCTGACGGCACTGCGCGCGCAGCTGCGCGCTGCGGTCGTGCTGTACGCAGGCGACGACGTGACCGACGAGCACGCGTTCGCCGCGCTCGGGGACGACGACGTCACGGTCAAGGTGGGCGACGGCGACTCGTCGGCCGCCTACCGCGTGCGCGGGCCGTCAGAGCTGATCGGGGTGCTGACGGCGTTCGCCGACGCGCTGGGCGCCTGACTGTCGCCGGGGGCCGAAGGCCCTGGTCCCCGCACCCTCGCCGTGGTCGGATGGGCCGTTCCGCCGTACCCAGGGGAGTCCGCGCATGCCCGACCTCGAGCTCGACCACCTCGACAAGTCCTACGGTGACCTGCACGCCTTGCGTCACCTGACGCTGACCGCACGCGCCGGCGAGATCCTCGGCTTCGTCGGGTCCAACGGCGCAGGCAAGACCACCGCCATGCGAATCGTCATGGGCGTCCTGTCCGCCGACGGCGGCGCGGTCCGCTGGGACGGCCGGCCGCTCGACCTGGCGGCGAGGCGACGGATCGGCTACATGCCTGAGGAGCGGGGCCTCTACCCCCGGATGCGGGTCGGGGAGCAGCTGGAGTACC
>DAIDJQ010000103.1 GCA_027451305.1 Cellulomonas sp. | reverse complement strand
GCCGCGAGCACGACCGGCGCGGGCGCCTCACCGACGACCAGCGCGTGCGTGCACGCACCCAGGCGGCCGCGCGCCTCGGCGTCCGCGTTGATGCAGAGCAGGCAGCCGCCGCGGCCCTCCAGCCGGGCGGCCGCGTCGTCGATCGCCACGGCGGCCCGGTTCGACCGCAGCCGAGCGGCTCCCAGGTCGAGCACGACGAGCGAGGCGCAGGCGGACAGCGCGTCGAGCAGTGCCCGCAGCCGGCCGACGTCCTCCCGGCCGAACGACCCCGCGGGTCGCACCTGTGCGGTCAGCCACCCGTCGCCTTCCAGCAGGATGTCCGAGTTCTCGGGAGTACGCGGCACGGTCATGACTGGCCTCCTCGTCGATGTGACGTGGTCAGCCCACTGCCGCAGCCTGGGACACCCCTGAGCGCACCCGTCGGGTCGGCTGAGAGGCCGCCGGGCCCGGACGTCAGAGGCCGGGGATCGACGTCGCCTGCGCCGCCGACCCGAGCAGCGGCAGGCCGAGCATCTGCTCGGTGGTGCGCAGCAGGGAGTAGTGGTCGAGCTTCACGCCGATCCTGGTCTCCGGCGCCACGGACGGTGCGACCACCAGCAGCGGGACCCGGTTGTCGTGGGCGCTGTCGTCCTCGTCCCACGTGATGAGGATGGCGGTGGTGCCGTGCGCGTAGACGCTGCTGGACAGCAGGGTGGGCAGCGTCCGGCGCAGCCAGGTGTCGCCGGCGGACACGGAGCAGTCGTGCATGTCGTGGCACAGGTCCGGGGTGACCAGGGCGAACGCCGGCAGGTGGTCCGCGGCGAGGTCGGCGTCCAGCTGGTCCAGGCCGACGTCCCACCGGGCGCAGTCGCTGCGCACCGACGTGAAGTAGGCCGCCGGGTTGTGCTTGACGGCGTAGGTGCCCGACGACGTCAGCGCGCACGCGGACGGCATCGACTCCTCGTACGACCGCCACTCCTTGTCCGCCGCGCTGACCTGGCCGAAGAGAGAGGGGCCGGTCAGCGGGTGCGCCGCCGGGGCGCCGTCGTCCGCGACCCCGTTCGTCGAGCCCGAGGTGGCCGCCAGGTAGTTGGGCAGCGAGGGGTGCGCGACCCCGTGGTAGTCCGTGGCCAGCGCGCAGGACGCGGCGAGGGTGGTGATGTAGGAGGCGTCCGGCGAGCCGATGATGCCGGTCTCCGGCTTGTTCTCGAACCAGATCCAGATCACGTGGTCCCAGGCGGCTGGAGCCGGCGCCGCGGCGCACGGGCGGTCGGCGGAGACGGTGACGCTCGGGGACGTCGAGGCCGCGGCACCGCCCTCGCCCCCGGACGCGGACGACTCCTCGGACTGCGTCGGGTGCGCGACGCATCCCGTGAGCAGCAGCAGCGCGGCAGCGCCCACCAGCGCCCACCGCCGACCCATCACCCGGACGTGCACCGGACAACTGTGCAGCCACCCGGCGTCCCCACGCGAACCCGTCCGCCCGCGACGGCGACCTCCCGGGCCCACCGTCGGCGGACCACCCCCTCCGGCACAGGAAACTCTCAGGCTCGTTCCAGGGGCGCCACAGCGGGCGCTCCCACCCTGGGTGGCATGACGACGACCACCGCCCGACGCCCCGACGTGCTCACCCGTGCCGACGGCACGCCCGTGCGTGCACTCGTCGTGGACGACGAGCCCAACCTCGCCGAGCTGCTGTCCACCGCGCTCCGGTACGAGGGCTGGCAGGTGGAGCACGCGCTGACCGGCCACGCCGCCGTGCGTCGTGCGAAGGACCTGGACCCGGACGTCATCGTCCTCGACATCATGCTGCCGGACCTGACCGGCCTGGAGGTGCTGGCCCGCGTCCGCGCGACCCACCCCAACGTGCCCGTGCTGTTCCTCACGGCCAAGGACGCCGTCGAGGACCGCATCGCCGGTCTCACCGCCGGCGGGGACGACTACGTCACCAAGCCGTTCAGCCTCGAGGAGGTCGTCGCCCGGCTGCGCGCCCTGCTGCGCCGCGCCGGTGCCGCGTCCGGCCGCGAGGAGGCCCAGCTGGTGGTGGGCGACCTGCGGATGGACGAGGACAGCCACGAGGTGTGGCGAGGCCTGGACGAGGTGCACCTGACCGCCACGGAGTTCGAGCTGCTGCGCTACTTCATGCGCAACCCGCGGCGCGTGCTCTCCAAGGCCCAGATCCTGGACCGCGTGTGGCAGTACGACTTCGGCGGGCAGGCCAACATCGTGGAGCTGTACGTCAGCTACCTGCGCCGCAAGATCGACAAGGGGCGGGCGCCCATGCTGCACACCCTGCGCGGCGTGGGGTACGTGCTCCGCCCGGCGGCGTGACCGGGCGCTGGACGCTGCGACGGCGGCTGCTGGCCACCGTCCTGGGACTGCTCGCCGTCGTCGCGGCGGTCATGGGCGTGACGTCCACGCTGGCGCTCCGCGCCTCGCTGGTGGCCCAGATGGACGGCCGGCTGCTCTCGGCGAGCGAACGGGCCGTGCACGCACCCGAGCGGAACACGTCCGGGACGACGGCCGGCACAGGGACCTCGTCCGGCTCGGCCGCGACCGCTCCCACCGCCGCGCCGACGCCCGCCGCCACGACGCCGGCCACCCCCACGGACACCCGCCCGCCGTGGTTCGACGGCCCCGGCCAGGAGGTCGGCACCGCGAACATCCTGGTCACCAACGGCGTGGTGCGCGCCGGGTACATCGGCACCGACGGCACCTACCGGAAGCTGGACAGCACCCAGACGGCGACCCTCCTCGGCCTGCCGACCGACGGCACCGTGCACCCGGTGGACCTCGGGAAGCTCGGCACCTACCGTGCCGTCGCCGTGCACACCGAGACCGGCAACACCGTGGTCACCGCCCTGCCCACCGCGGACATCCAGGCGACCATCGAGCGGTACGTCGTGGTGGAGGTGCTGGTCGCGGCCATCGGGCTGCTGCTGGCCGCGATCGGCGCCAACGTGGTGGTGCGTCGCGAGCTGCGCCCGCTGATGCGCGTCGCGGCCACCGCGACCCGCGTCTCCGAGCTGCCGCTGGACAAGGGCGCCGTCCGCATCCGCGACCGCGTCCCGGCTGGCGACACCGACGCCACCACGGAGGTGGGCCAGGTGGGCGCCGCCCTGAACCGGATGCTCGGCCACGTCGAGGCGGCGCTGGCCGCCCGGCACGAGTCCGAGTCGCAGGTGCGCCGGTTCGTCGCCGACGCGAGCCACGAGCTGCGCACCCCGCTGGCCTCGATCCGCGGCTACGCGGAGCTGGTGCGCCGGTCCGACGAGGAGCTGCCGGGCGACGCCCGGCAGGCGATGACCCGCGTCGAGGCCGAGACCGTGCGGATGACCGCACTGGTGGAGGACATGCTGCTGCTCGCCCGGCTGGACGCGTCGCAGCCGCTGGCGCAGGAACCGGTGGACCTCGCCGCGCTGGCGGTGGACGCCGTCGCGGACGCGCACGCGGCCGGACCGGACCATCGCTGGAGCCTGTCCCTGCCCGGTGGGGACGACGACGAGCTGGCAGCCGACCTGGACGACGACGCGGCGGTGGCCGAGGTGGACGACGAGCCGTCCACCGAGGTGCTCGGCGACGACCACCGGCTGCGCCAGGTGCTGGCCAACCTGCTGACCAACGCCCGGGTGCACACCCCCGCGGGCACGCGGGTCGAGGTGGCCGTGTCCCGGGAGGGCGGCGACGTCGTCGTGCGCGTCGGGGACGACGGGCCCGGCATCCCCGAGTCGCTGCGCGACCGGCTGTTCCAGCGGTTCACCCGCGGCGACGCCTCGCGCAACCGCGCCGCGGGCTCCTCCACCGGCCTCGGCCTGGCGATCGCGCACGCCGTGGTCGCGGCGCACGGCGGCGAGCTGTCCGTCGACAGCGTGCCCGGCCGCACCCAGTTCGTCGTGCGGCTGCCGGCCGCCTCGGCCACCGCCGAGCCGCCCGTCCCCGCCACCCCTGCCGGGAAGGCGACCACCAGGGCCGCTGCGTCCCCGACGCGTGCGCCGAGCCCGTCGGCTCCGGCGCAGGCACCTGCACAGCAGGGCCACAGGGAGCACCTGCCGACCGCGTAGGTCCCCCCGGAACGCTCGAGGCATGGACATCACCAGCTTCGACTCGTCGGCCGTCGCGCCGGCGGCGGACCAGGTCCGCCGGACGCCGCCGGCGCCGGTGCTGGACCTCGTCATCCCGGTGCACGACGAGGAGAAGGACCTGGAGCGCGCGGTTCGCGCCACCCGCCGGTACCTCGACGAGCACTTCCCCTACCCGGCCCGCCTGACGATCGCGGACAACGCCTCGACCGACGGCACCTGGGCGATCGCCCTGCGGCTGGCCCAGGAGCTGCCCGGCGTGCGGCTGCTGCACCTGGAGGCCAAGGGCCGCGGGCGGGCGCTGCGCACCGCGTGGTCCGCCTCGGACGCCGCGGTGCTGGCGTACATGGACGTGGACCTGTCCACCGACCTGTCCGCGCTGCTCCCCCTGGTCGCACCGCTGATCTCCGGCCACTCGCACCTGGCGATCGGCACGCGCCTGTCCCGCTCGTCGCGGGTGCTGCGCGGACCGCGCCGGGAGGTGATCTCGCGCAGCTACAACCTGCTGCTGCACGGCACCCTGGCGGCGCGGTTCTCCGACGCGCAGTGCGGGTTCAAGGCGATCCGCGCCGACGCCGCCCGGTGGTTGCTGCCCCTGGTCAGCGACACCGGGTGGTTCTTCGACACGGAGCTGCTGGTGGTCGCCGAGAAGGCCGGCCTGCGCATCCACGAGGTCCCGGTGGACTGGGTGGACGACCCGGACAGCCGGGTGGACGTGGTCTCGACGGCCCGCGGCGACCTGGCCGGGATCGCCCGGCTGGGACGCGAGCTGGTGTCCGGACGACTTCCGCTCGACGAGATCCGGACCCACCTGACGCTGGCGTCCGACGCGGCGTTCGACGCCGACGCCGACGGAGCTGCCGGGCCCGTGACCCCCGGGACCGGGCCCGTGACCACCCGCGACCGGCGGCTGCTCGGCCAGCTGGTCCGGTTCGCCGCCGTCGGGGTCGCCTCGACCGCGGCGTACGCGCTGCTCTACCTGGTGCTCGCGCCGCTCTTCGGCGCACAGGCGGCCAACGTCCTCGCCCTGCTGATCACCGCCGTCGCCAACACGGCCGCCAACCGGACGTTCACGTTCGGGGTGCGCGGACCGGCCCGCGCGGTGCGGCACCAGGGGCAGGGGCTGATCGTCTTCGGCATCGCCTGGGCGCTGACCTCCGGCTCGCTCACCGGCCTGCACCTGCTGGCGCCGGGCGCGGGCCGCACGGACGAGCTGGTGGTGCTGACGGTCGCCAACCTCGTGGCGACCGTGCTCCGGTTCGTCCTGCTGCGCGGCTGGGTGTTCCGCGCGGCGACCCCCGCGGCCGGCAGCACGACCGTCACCACCGCGACGGCCACCGAACCTCTCGCCACCGCAGCCGTTCCCGCCACGGAAGGGATCCTCCGATGACCACGACCGCCCCGATCCAGCCGCCCGGCACGGCCGGCACCCCGGACTCGATCCAGCCGCCCGCCCCGGTCGGCGCGCCGGTGCCCGGCGATGCGCAGGCCGGCGGCGCCGGGCCGGTCCCGGCCGACGCCGCCGCGGCACCCCGTGAGCCGCTCCCGCCGGTCACCGACCTGCCGGCCCGTCGGCGCTGGGACACCCCGGCGTTCATCGGCCTGCTCGTCGTGACGGCGGCGCTCTTCCTGTGGAACCTCGCCGAGTCCGGGTACGCCAACTCCTTCTACTCCGCGGCGGTGCAGGCCGGCTCGAAGTCGTGGTCCGCCTTCCTGTGGGGGGCGTCCGACGCGGGCGGCTCCATCACCGTGGACAAGCCCCCGGCCGCGCTGTGGGTGATGGGCCTGACGGTGCGCATCTTCGGGCTGTCCTCCTGGTCGATCCTGGTGCCGCAGGCCCTGATGGGGGTGGCGAGCGTCGCCCTGCTGTACCGCACGGTGCGCCGGCACTTCGGCGCCTCGGCGGCGCTGCTCGCCGGCGCCGTGATGGCGCTGACGCCCGTCGCCGCGCTGATGTTCCGGTTCAACAACCCGGATGCCCTGCTGGTGCTGCTGCTGATCGCCTCCGTCTGGGCCACCCTGCGGGCCGTCGACGGTCCGCGCACCACGCGCTGGATGGTGCTCGCCGGGGTGTTCGTCGGGTTCGCGTTCCTCACCAAGCAGCTGCAGGCGTTCCTCGTCCTGCCCGGCCTGGCAGCCGTGTTCCTGTGGGCCGGACCCGTGCCGGCGCTCAAGCGCGTCCGTGACGGGCTGCTCGCCGTCGCCGCGATGGTGGTCTCCGCCGGCTGGTGGGTCGCCCTCGTCGAGCTGTGGCCCGCATCGTCCCGTCCGTACGTCGGTGGTTCGCAGACCAACTCGTTCCTCGAGCTGACGTTCGGCTACAACGGCTTCGGCCGGATCACCGGCAGCGAGACCGGCTCGGTGGGCGGCGGCGGGAACGCCGGCGGCAACTGGGGTGCCACGGGCATCACACGCATGTTCGGCTCCGACATCGGCGGTCAGATCGCGTGGCTGATCCCGGCCGCGCTCGTCCTCGCCGTCGCCGCGATCTGGCTGCTGCGCCGTGCGCCCCGCACCAGCGGCGCCCGGGCCCAGGTGGTCGCGTGGCTCGCGTGGCTCGTCGTCACCGGCCTGACCTTCTCGTTCATGGCGGGCATCTTCCACGCGTACTACACCGTCGCCCTGGCACCCGCGGTGGCGGCCCTCGTCGGCATCGGCGGCGTCCTGCTCTGGCGGCGGCGCACGACGATCACGGGACGCGCCGTGCTGGCGGGCACCAGCGTGCTGACCGGCCTGTGGGCGTGGCAGCTGCTCGGCCGGTCGTCCACGTGGCTGCCGTGGCTGCGCGTCGCGGTGCTGGCCGTCGCGGTGATCGGCGCCGTCCTGGTGCTGGCCGGCCCCGAGCTGGTGGGCGGCCGCGCGGGACGGAAGGTCACCGGGGTCGGTGCCGCGGTGGCACTCGTCGCGGCCCTCGCCGGCCCCACCGCGTACACGTTGCAGACCGTGTCCACCGCGCACACCGGCTCCATCGTCACCGCCGGCCCCACCGTGGCCGGCAGCGGGTTCGGCGGCGACCCGGGCGGGTTCCGCGGCACCCGTGGCGCCGGTCAGCTCGGCGGGCAGCCCCCGACCGGGGCAGCGGGGCAGGGCGGGTTCGGTCAGGCGCCGACCGGCCAGGCAGGCGCGGGCCGGGGCGGGTTCACCGGCGGCACCGGCGGGGGGATGGGCGGCCTGCTCAACGGCACCACGGTCAGCTCCACCCTCACGACGATGCTCGAGGCCAACGGCTCGTCGTACCGCTGGGTGGCGGCGACCACCGGGTCGCAGAACGCCGCGAGCTACCAGCTGGCCACGCAGCAGTCCGTGATGCCGATCGGCGGCTTCAACGGCTCCGACCCGTCTCCGACCCTCGCGCAGTTCCAGGCGTGGGTGGCGGCCGGCCAGATCCACTACTACATCGGCGGCAGCGGCATCGGGCAGTCCAACGGCGGCTCGGACGTGGCCGGCCAGATCAGCTCGTGGGTCGCCTCGAGCTTCACCGCCCAGACGGTCGACGGCGTGACGGTCTACGACCTGACGGCCCCGGCCTCCGGCTCGTCGTCCACGTCCACCTCGGCGACGACGGGAGCCTGAGCCGCGACCATCGCGGTCACGTCGGTGCGCGGCAGGCAGGCCGGCGCACGCAGTCCGGGCCCGACGGTCCGCTCGAGCAGGAGCACCCCCACCAGCTCGAGCGGACCGCCGGGCCCCGCCGCGTGCCGGTGCGCCGGAACGACGAGACGGCCCCTGCGAAGGCCGATCCCGTCGGGCCTCCGGGGCGCGGCGCCGGCACCTACGATCACCGGGTGCCGCCCGCACCCCCGCTGCTGCTGCGTCCGCTCGTCCGGGACGACGAGTAGCAGGCGCTCGCCGCCGAGCACGAGCTCGCCGGTGAGGGGTTCGACTTCCTCGTCGGACGCGAGGGCAGACCGTTCGGCTGGTACGTGGACCGGTGCGAGGCGAACCGGCAGGGCCGGGACCTGCCGCCCGGGCACGTGCCGGCGACGTTCCTCGTCGGCGTCGTGGACGGCGACCTCGTGGGCCGCGTCTCGGTCCGCCACCGGCTCGACGAGCACCTCACCCGCGTCGGCGGCCACATCGGCTACGGCGTCCGTCCCGCCTACCGCCGACGCGGCTACGCCACCGCCATGCTGGTCGAGGCCCTGGTGGTGGCGCGCGGCCTCGGCATCGAGGCGGCGCTCGTCACGTGCGCCGACACGAACGCGGCGTCGGCGGGCGTGGTCGAACGGTGCGGCGGTGTGCTGCAGGACGTGGTGGAGCACGACGTGTTACGGGTGCGTCGCTACCTGGTTCCGACGGCCGGGCGGGCGCCGTCGCAGCCGTCAGGGCCGGCCGCCGCCTGAGCGTCGCCGGAGCCCGGTGGGGGGAACGCCTCAGAGCGGGAACGCGGTGAACGCCGCGTAGGCATCCGCCAGCGGGGCGGAGAGCCAGAACACCGACTGCCCGTTGGTCCACACCGCGATGCCGTTGCCGTTCCCCGCGTCCACCACGCTGAACGTGCCGACGGTGGCGCCACCGGCGGTGACGTCGCCCGACCTCGGCAGGCCGGACGCCGTGGTCGTCGTCGCGCCGGTGGCGGGAGTGGCCGGGGCGGCCGGGGTGGCTGCGGGTGTCGGCACTGCGGCGAGGAGCGTGGCGGCGAAGGCCTTGGCCTCGGCGGCGGTCTCCCACTGACCCGCGCGCAGCGTGAGCGTGCCGGACGCACCGTCCGTGTACGTCTCGTCCCAGGCCTCGATCGCGCCGGCCGTCTGCCACTCGGCGTCGGCGGCCGAGGACGCGAGCGCGTACTGCAGCACGCTGGTCGGCAACGCCGTGGCGAACGCGGAGGTGGCCTGCCGGGCGACCGGCGCCACGGTGGGAGTCGGCGACGAGAGCTGCACGGTGGCCGCGGAGACGGGTCCCTGGGCCCCGGTCCCCGTGGCGGGACGCTGCGCCAGGACGATGCCGACGACGACGCCGGCGACGACGACCACGGCCGCGACCACCGCGACGGGGAGCAGCCAGCCCGGGCGACCGTTCGTCCTCGCACCGCTGTCGTGCTGTGCCGTCTCGCTCATGCCACACACCCCCGCGCCGCCGGCCGCGCGCCGGACGGACCGCAGCCTAGCGACGCGGTCCTGGCTGGCGGGTCCTGCCGGGTCGTGTCGGTGCCCCCCGCTACCGTGCCGCCCGTGACCTCCACCTCAGTCCGCCGCGCGGCCGTTGCCCGTGGCGATGCGGCCCGTGCCGACCGCAGCCGACCGGCCTTCCGCTGCGTCGAGTGCGGCTGGACGGCGTCGAAGTGGGTGGGCCGCTGCGGCGAGTGCCAGGCCTGGGGCTCCGTCACCGAGGACACCGGGCCGGGCGGCGGAGCACCGCGCACCGCCCCGGTGGTGCCGAGCCGATCGCCGGCCCGCCCGATCGGCGAGATCGACGTGGAGGCTGCCCGCGCCCGCCCCACCGGCGTGCCGGAGCTGGACCGGGTGCTCGGCGGGGGCCTGGTGCCGGGTGCGGTGGTGCTGCTCGCCGGCGAGCCCGGCGTCGGCAAGTCGACGCTGCTGCTGGACGTCGCGGCACGGACCGCCGCCGCGGGCCGGCGGGTGCTCTACATCACCGGCGAGGAGTCGGCGGGGCAGGTGCGGCTGCGCGCCGACCGGATCGGCGCGCTGCACCCCGGGCTGCTGCTGGCCGACGAGACGGACCTGGCCACCGTCCTCGGCCATGTCGAGCAGGTGGCCCCGGACCTCCTGGTGCTGGACTCCGTGCAGACGGTCGCGTCCGCCCAGGTGGACGGGACGGCGGGTGGCGTCGCCCAGGTCCGGGAGGTGGCCGCGGCGCTGATCGCGATGGCGAAGAGCCGCGACCTGCCGGTGGTGCTGGTGGGGCACGTCACCAAGGACGGCTCGGTGGCCGGTCCGCGAACGCTCGAGCACCTCGTGGACGTGGTGTGCCAGTTCGAGGGCGACCGGCACTCGCGGCTGCGGATGCTGCGGGCCACGAAGAACAGGTACGGCCCCACGGACGAGGTGGGCTGCTTCGACCTCTCGGAGCGGGGCATCGTCGGCCTGGCGGATCCGAGCGGTCTGTTCGTCTCGCAGGCGCTGCACCCGGTGCCGGGCACGTGCCTGACCGTCACGCTGGAGGGCCGCCGGCCGCTGGCCACCGAGGTGCAGGCGCTCGTCGCGCCCAGCAGCGCCCCGAACCCCCGGCGCACCACCTCGGGGGTCGACTCGGCACGCCTGTCGATGGTGCTCGCCGTGCTGCAGCGCCGGCTCGGCGCCCGACTGTCCGACCAGGACGTCTACGTCTCCACCGTCGGTGGCGCCCGGGTGGTGGAGCCCGCGGCGGACCTGGCGCTGGCCCTGGCCACCGTGAGCGCCCGGGAGGACGAGACGCTGGTGCGCGGCCTGGTCGCCGTCGGCGAGGTCGGGCTCGCAGGCGAGATCCGCACGGTGGCAGGGGTCGACCGGCGGCTCGCCGAGGCGGCCCGGCTCGGGTTCCGCCGCGCGGTGGTCCCGGCGGGCAGCCTCGAGGGGCTGCTGGTCCCGGACGGCATGCAGGTGCTGGGCGCCGAGGACCTCGCCCAGGCGGTCGACGCCGCCGGTGTCGGGGTACCCGCCGGGGTGGCCCGGCTGCGCGGAGGCCAGCACGGCTGACGTGCTCACGGGCGGCGTCGTCATCCCCGCACCGCGCCGACCGTCATCTCGCCCGACAGCGGGCGGACCGCTCCGGGCTGCGCCCGCGATCGGCCTATACCATCGCCTGGTGCCCGCCCCGTCCCAGGAGGAGCTGCTGCGCTCCACCCTCAGCGCCGTCGCGCCCGGCAGCGGCCTGCGCGACGGTCTGGAGCGGATCCTGCGCGGGCGCACTGGCGCGCTGATCGTGCTGGGGATGGACGAGGCCGTCGAGCGACTCTGCTCCGGCGGGTTCGTGCTGGACGTCGAGTTCTCCGCGACCCGGTTGCGTGAGCTGTGCAAGATGGACGGCGCCGTGGTGCTCGACCCGGACACCAACCGGATCGTGCGCGCCGCCGTGCAGCTGCTGCCGGACCCGAGCATCGAGACCTCCGAGTCGGGCACCCGCCACCGCACCGCCGAGCGCGTCGCCAAGCAGACCGGCCTGCCGGTGATCTCCGTGTCCGCCTCGATGCGGATCATCGCGATCTACGTGGGCAGCGCACGCCACCAGCTCGAGGACTCGACCACCATCCTGTCCCGTGCCAACCAGGCGCTGGCCACCCTCGAGCGCTACAAGGCCCGGCTCGACGAGGTCAGCGGCACCCTCTCGGCGCTCGAGATCGAGGACCTGGTCACCGTCCGGGACGTGTCAGCGGTGGTGCAGCGCCTCGAGATGGTCCGCCGGATCAGCGAGGAGATCGACGGCTACGTCGTCGAGCTCGGCTCGGACGGCCGGCTGTTGGCCCTCCAGCTCGACGAGCTCATCGCCGGTGCCGGCGCCGACCGCGCGCTGGTGATCCGCGACTACGTCGACACCTCGCGCCGGGAGGTGGACCAGGTGCTCGCCTCGTTGGCGGACCTGACGTCCACCGAGCTCCTCGACCTCGCGCACATCGCCCGGGTGCTCGGCCTGCCGGGCAGCACCGACACCCTGGACGCAGCGGTCGGCCCCCGCGGCTACCGCCTGCTGTCCCGCGTGCCGCGCCTGCCGAACGTGGTGGTGGACCGCCTGGTGTCCCACTTCGGCGGGCTGCAGAAGCTGCTCGCCGCCGGCGTGGACGACCTGATGTCCGTCGACGGGGTGGGAGAGCAGCGCGCCCGCTCCGTCCGTGAGGGGCTGTCCCGGCTGGCGGAGTCCAGCATCCTCGAGCGCTACGTCTGAGGTCGGGGCGCGAGCCGTCCGGGCTCAGTGCAGGACGAACACCGCCGGCCCACCGGTCGCGCCCGCGAGGTTCACCGTCGCCTGGTAGGTCCCCGCACCCGGCTTCGACAGGCCGCCAGGGCACCCGGCCGCTGACCGCACCCGGTTCCACGGCAGCTGGGTGGTGTCCGACTGACCGCCGGCCAGCAGCAGCGTCCGCCGTGAGGCGTTGGCCGGCACGCAGTCCTTGGAGGACCACACCCGGTCCGCACCGGACGAGATCACCACCTCCCGGTAGGCGTCGCCGGCGTCCACCAGGCACGGCGCCGCACCGGTGTTCTTGATGGTGATCGTGAAGGTCGGGCTGACGCCGGCGGCCACGTCCACGGCGGCCGGCGTGAGGCCGAGCGCCAGCTGCGCAGCCTGGCACTCGCCCACCCCGCCCCGGAGCGACGGGGTCGGGGACGGAGTGGCTGCGGGGGCGGCCGCCGTCGTCGCAGCAGCGGGAGCGACGGTGCCGGTCGGTGCCGCGGTGCCGGTCCCGGCCGGGAGCCCACCGGCCCGGTCGGCCGCACGGCTGGACCACGGGTGCGCGACGACCAGCAGCACCACGACGAGCAGCAGCGGCACGCCCAGCACCACCGCACGCCGCACCCAGTACACCCGGGCCGGCAGCCTCCGGCTCGTCGTCGCCACGTCCTTGCCCCTCGTCGCGCTCGAGCGCCTGCGTGGTCGCTCCGTCGGGAACCACGCTACGAACTGGGCGGGACGGATCGGCGCAGGACGCGCCCGGAAGCCTGCCGGGCTGGCTAGAGCTCGAGCCGCACGATCGCGCGGCCGTTCCGGGGCCGGGCCACCAGCTCGAACCCCGCGCGCAGGAAGAGGTTCAGCGTCCCGCGGTGCAGCTCCTCACCGTCGGGGTCGGACCGCTCGGCGGTGTCCGCCGGGTAGCCCTCGAGCCAGCCGGCGCCGGACGAGCGGGCGTGCGCGACCGCGGCGTCCAGCAACGCGGTGGCCACGCCGCGACGGCGGAAGCCCGCACGGACCACGAAGCAGGTGACGGACCACACCGCCGGGTCGTCAGGCTGGGTCTGCGGGGTGGACATGGCGGTGCAGCTCCGGGCCCGGGGGAACTCGGCCCGCGGTGCGACGGAGCACCAGCCCACGCGTTCGCCGCCGATCGTCGCGATGACACCGGGGCGCGGCAGGTCGGCGTCGATCCGCGTGGCCAGCCGGGCGCGCAGCTCGGCAGGCGAGAGGCTCTGCAGCTGCACCGGGGGGAGACGATCCGCCTGGCACCAGCAGTGCGCGGCGGCACCCCGGGCGCCGATCACCTCGTCGACCTCGGTGATGGACCGGCACGGCGCGGTCTGCACCGACGGTCGCGCCGAGACGATCGGGATGCCGGCGGTGGTGGGTGGGACGGGCGTCACGGTGGTGACGGTCCCGGGCGTCGCGGCGCGCTGCGTGACCCAGCGTGCACGTACACCGGTCCCCGCCGACCCCCGCGTGTCGACCATGACCCGACGGTACGCGCGCGCACGTCTCGACGTCATGGGACGAACGTCTGGGACCATGGTCCGGTGCTGGAGGGGTCGTCATCCGAGACGGGCGCCGCTGATCCCGCCGTCCTGCACCACGCACTGCTCCCCTGGTACGACGCGAACGCCCGCGACCTGCCCTGGCGGGCGCCGGACCGCACCCCCTGGGGCGTCCTGGTCAGCGAGGTGATGCTGCAGCAGACGCTGACGTCAGCCCAGGTCGTTCAGCGCGCGGGTAAAGCGCCCGGCATGCGAGCGCTCGGCCTTGGCCAGCGTCTCGAACC
>DAIDJQ010000102.1 GCA_027451305.1 Cellulomonas sp. | reverse complement strand
GGCGTGCTCGTCGTGCGCGTGCTCCGCGTCGGCGTCCGACCCGGCCGCCTCCTGCGCGCGCAGCCGCGCCACCACGCGCTCGGCGAGCCGGTCGGCGGCGTGCTCGGCGGGGTCGTGCACCGCGCCCACCTGGAGGACCGGTGCACGCCGCACCGGCGCCGGCAGCACGGCGACCCGGGTGTCACCGACCGACTCCGGCCGTGCCGGCACCCGCTGCGGCCTGCGCGCCTCGCGCTCGGTCCCGACCATGGCCGACCTCCCCGTTCCGCTCCGGCGGTCCCGCGACCTGCGCGAGCGCCGCCCGGCGCCTCGTGAGCAGGCCTGACGCGCTGCTCCACCGTCGAGTCTGCGGGGGCGCGACCGGCCCGGTCGAGCGTCCGGCGCCAACTTCGGTAGCGATTACCGATGCCCGGTGTTCCGGCCCCTTCCTACGGTGGGCCACGCCTCTCGGGTATGCGATCGACGCTGGGTGGGTACCGGTCCACGGGCGGCAGGACGCACGACGAGAAGGGAGCCCGCCATCCTCATCCCAGCCGTCGAGGACGGGCTCGAGGCCTACCTCCGCTCGTCACTCCCCCTGTCCCGCGAGACGGGTGACATCTCCTTCGAGCCCCCGTCGTCGACGTGGGCCGCCCAGGTGAACCGGATCACGGTCAGCTGCTTCCTCTACAGCGTGTCGCGCAGCCCTCAGCCGCCCCGCGCAGCCGCTGCGCGCACGGGCGCGGACGGACGCCTCGAGCGGCGTGCGCCGCTGCCCCTGGTGCAGCTGTCCTACCTGGTCAGCGCCTGGGCCGGGAGCACGCGTGACGAGCACCAGCTGCTCGGGGACGTGCTGACGCGGCTGCTGGCCCAGCAGGTGCTGCCGCCCGAGCACCTGGACCCCACCCTCCAGTCCGGGGTCCAGCTGACGCTCGCGGTGGACGAGCTGAACCGGCCGCGGGACCTCTGGGCCGGGCTCGGCGGCACGCTCAAGGCCTCGTTCACGCTGCTCGCGACCGTGGCGGCCGACGCCTACCCGTGGGAGCCGACGGCGCCCGAGGTCACGGCGGTGGAGCCGATGGTGCGGCCGGTGCTCCGGCCGGTGCTCCCGGACGGCAGGTCGTAGCAGCCGTGCGCGTGGTCAGCGACGTCGACGTCCTCGAGGTCGCCCCCGGCGGTTCGGGGGAGATCGCCCTGGACGTGGTCAACACCGGGTCGGTGATCGACGGGGTCAGCGCCCACGTGCTGGGGCTGCCGGTGGAGCACACCACCGCCAGCCCGGCGGTGCTGGCCCTGTTCCCGGACGCCACCGGGCGGCTGGTGGTGCGGTTCGACCTGCCGACCAGCTTCCCGGCGGGCACCCACCCCGTCACCGTGCAGCTGACCGGCCAGGCCGGTGCCGTCGGGACGGTGCACCACGACCTCGACGTGGTGGTGGGCACCCGGCCGCGGCTCGCGCTGAGCGCGGCGCCGACGACGGTCCGCTCCCGCAGGCGGGCGACGTTCGAGGTGCAGGTGCGCAACCGGGGGAACGTGCCGCTGGACGTGGCGCTGCGCGCCACCGACTCCGACCGCAGCCTGCAGGTGACGCTGACCCCGTCGACCCTGAGCCTGGCCCCCGGTGCGAGCGCCCTGTGCTCGGTGCGGGTGCAGGGACCGCGGCAGCTGCTCGGCGCCGACCGCGAGCGCGCCCTGCAGGTCGAGGCGACGGCCCTCGACCAGCACGAGGTGGTGCCGCTGGTGCTGCGGCAGCGGTCGCGGTTCAGCGCCGGGGTGCTGACGCTGCTGGTGCTGGTGGCGATCCTCGCGGCGTGGGCGTCGATCTTCCTGCTGGGCGTCGGCAAGATCCTCGGCACCGACCCGTTCACCAAGGTCGCGCCTGCGTCGTTCTTCGCGGCGACGGCCGCGCAGGCCGCGGGGGGCAGCGCTGCACCCGCGGGCGCGTCCGACGGGGCGCCCGCGGGTGCCGTGCCGCGCAACGGGGTGCTGCCCGCCGGGGTGGGCGGGACCATCGCCGGCACGGTGTCCGCCACCAGCGACTCCCAGGGCGTGGGGCGGATCACCGTCGAGGCCTGGCGGAGCACGCCGAACGGGCCCGTGGTGGTGGGGTCGGCCGCGACGCAGCAGGACGGCAGCTACTCGATCGCGGGGCTGTTCCCCGGGACGTACCTGGTCAGCGCCCGGGCCGACGGCTACACCACGGTGTGGTACCCGAGCGCAGCCGGCTCGTCCGGCTCCAAGCCGGTGACGGCCGTCGCCCAGACCGTCACCTCCGGCACCAACCTGACCATCACCGGCAGCCCCGCGGTGATCAACGGGAAGGTCGACATCGGGGTCGTCAC
Organism: Cellulomonas sp.; assembly: GCA_027451305.1. The sequence continues at coordinate 20,062 of DAIDJQ010000102.1, read as the reverse complement.
CGCACCGGTGGTCACCACGGTGGTGGCCCGCGCGACGTGGGCCCGTGACGACGCGACGCTGACCAGGACGGTCACCGCGGCGGCGGACGGGACGTACACGCTGCCGAACGTGGTGGCCCCCGGCACCTACGAGCTCAGCTTCACGGCACCCGGCTACCAGCCGACCACGGTGACCGAGACCGTCACCGGCGGGCAGACCCGCTTCGCGCCGACGGTCTCGCTGAGCGCCGGGATCGGCCAGATCTCCGGGACGGTGACCGACGGCACGCAGCCGCTCGGCGGGGTGACCGTGAGCACGACGGTGGGCGCGACGCCGGTGGTGGTGGGGACGCCCACGCTGGGGGCGGTCGGCACGTTCGTCATCCCCAACCTGGCCACACCCGGGACGTACGTGGTCACGTTCACCGCGACCGGGTACACGCCGGCGACCGTGGTGGTGGACCTGACCGCCGGGCAGTCCAAGACGGGCCTCGCGGTGACCCTGACCGGCGGGGCCGGCACGGTCACCGGCCTGGTGCTCGCCCCCGACGGCAGCGGGCTGGGCCGGGCGACGATCACCGCCTCCGGGGGGCCGAGCCCGGCCACGGCGACGTCGCTGACCACGGGCACGGTCGGCGCGTTCACGCTGGCCGGGCTCAAGCCGGGGCTCTACACGCTGACGGTCACCCTGGCGGGGTACGCGTCGCAGAGCGTCGCCGTGGACATGTCGAGCGGGGTCGCGGCGCCGGTCAGCGTGACGCTGCGCCCGTCGTGGGGCTCCGTGCAGGGGGTGGTCCGGACCGGCACCGTCGCGACGGCCGGGGTCGCGGTGCAGGCGACGGACGGGCAGCACATCTTCTCGACGACGTCGACGGCCGCGGCCGGTACCCCCACCGGGTACTACTCCTTCGGCCAGCTGCCGCCCGGCGCGTACTCGGTCACCGTCTCCGAGGCGGGACGCGTGGTGGAGACCGCCGTGGTCACCGTCGTCGCCGGGTCCACGGTCACCCAGGACCTGACCATCCCGGCGGCCGGCTGACATGCGCATCGACCTCACCCCTAGGCGGGTGACCACCGCACCCGGCACCCCGACCACCGTCCGGGTGACCATCACCAACACCGACGACGTGATCAGCGGCTACGCCCTGCGCTGCCTGGGTGCCGACCCGTCGTGGGTGCAGATCGACCAGCCCGAGCCGACGCTGTTCCCCGGCGAGTCCACCACCGCGGTGGTCACGCTCGACCCGCCGCCGGAGCTGCCCGCAGGTGAGCGCCGGATGGCCGTGCAGGTGCGCGAGCTGACCGGGTCGCAGCGCACGGCCGTCGAGGAGCTGGTGATCGACGTCGCGGGCGCACCGCGCGTCGAGGTGGCGCTGGACCCGACGATCGCCACCGGCGCGCGCTGGGCCGCCTTCAGCGTGTCCATCACCAACGAGGGCAACACCACCGTCGACGGCGCGGTGGTGGGCGCCGACGCCGAGCGGGCGATCACGTTCACCCTCGACCCGCCGGAGTTCCACCTCGGCCCCGGCGAGCAGCTGGTGGCCGAGCTGCGCACGCAGGCCAAGCGGAGGTGGCTCGGCTCCCCCGAGCCGCGGCCGTTCGAGCTGCGGCTCGAGGACCGGCCGCCGCCGACGCCGTTCCCGGTGCCGATGGCCACCGCCCCGGCCATCGCGCAGCCGGCGCCCGAGCCCGGCACCGAGCGGCCCGCCGCCGCCATGGGCGTGTTCGTGCAGAAGCCCGTGCTGGGGCGTGGCGTGCTCGCCCTGGTCGGGATGCTGGTGGTGGTGTCGCTGTTCGCCGCGGTGATCACCACCACGCTCGCCAGCGTGGTGCAGCGGTCCGCCGCGGACCGCGACCTCGCGCTGGCCGTCGCGCAGGCGCGTGACCAGAAGGTCACCACCGGCACGTCCGGGCTCGGTGGCCAGGTACGGCTGCTGTCCACCGGTGACGGCGTCTCGAGCGTGTCCGTCGAGGCGTTCGACCAGGCGGACACCTCGTCCCCGGTCGCCACCACCGCCACCGACTCGACGGGGACCTTCCACATCGGCTCGCTGCCGGCCGGCTCCTACCTGCTCCGGTTCCGCGGTGCCGGTTTCGCGGAGACCTGGTACCCGGCGGCGGCCACCCAGGACAAGGCGCAGCTGGTGGCCCTCGCCGCCGGCCAGTCGGTGACGGACCTCGTGGTGCTGGTGGGCGGCGTGCCGGCGAGCGTGTCCGGCACGGTGACCGGCACGGACCTGGCCGGCGCCGTGGTGCGGCTGGAGCTGCCGCTGGACGTCGCGCCGCTGCTCGGCAAGGTGGCCCCGCAGCCCGGCGAGGCGCCGGCCCCGACCTCGGGTGCCGTGGTGCGCAGCGTCCCGGTGGGCTCCGACGGCACCTTCGTGCTCGACCAGGTGCCCTCGCCGGCGGTGTACGACCTGGTGACCACCAAGACGGGCTACTCCACGCAGGTGCAGCGGATCGACGTCGCGGCGGGCGAGAACCGGTCCGGCATCCAGGTGCAGCTGCTCGACGGCGACGGCGCGATCTCCGGTCTCGTGTCCGGTGCCGGCGGACCCGTCACGGGGGCCACCGTGGTCGCCACGTTCGGGCAGGTGTCCGTCCGCACCGTCACGCTGACGCAGGACACCCCCGGGGGGTTCACCCTGCGCGGGCTGCCGACGCCGGGGACGTTCACCGTGGTGGTCAGCGCGCCGGGCTACGCCTCCGCCACCCTCAGCCTCAACCTGGGCCCGGCCCAGACGCTCACCGGCGTGGCCGTCACCCTGGGCGCCGCGTCCGGCACCCTGTCCGGCACCGCCACCACCCCGGACGGCACCGGCGGGGTCACCGTCACCGTCACCGACGGGGCGGACACCCGCCAGACCGTGACCCAGAGCAGCTCGCCGGTGGGGTCGTGGGCGATCTCCGGGCTGACGCTGCCGAGCACCTACACGGTGACGTTCAGCCGCGCCGACCTCGAGACCCAGGTGCTCTCGGTGAGCCTGGACGGGTTCGGCCACGTGACGGCCGGGGCCGCGAGCGCCACGGCGGTGGACGTGAGGATGCGGCTGGCGACGGCGCAGCTGGTCGGCACCGTGACGCAGAGCCCCGCCGGAGGCGGCACCGCGAGCCCGGCCGGGAACGTGCAGATCTCGGCGGCCTCCGGGCAGGCCACGTTCACCGTGACGTCGGCCTCCACACCGACCGGGTCCGTGGGTGCGTTCGCCATCCAGGACCTGCCGCCGGGGACGTACACCGTCACGTTCTCCAGCAGGGGCACGCAGCCCACCTCGACGATCGTCACGCTGGTCGCCGGGCAGGTGCAGAACCTCAGCCCGGTGCTGGTGTCCCCCGCGGCGATCAGCGGCCTGGTGAGCCAGGCCGGCACACCGACCGTCGGCGCGATCGTCTCCCTCTACCTCGCCTCCGACTACGGCACCGCGGCACCGCCCGTGGCCACCGCCACCACCGACGGCAACGGGCACTACACGTTCACCGACGTCGACGCCCCCGCGTCCTACCTGCTCGAGGTGCAGGTGTCCGCCAACGGGTCCGCCGTCGCCACCTCCCCACCGACCACGTTGAACGCGAGCCAGCAGCTCGTGCTCGACATCCCGATCCCCTGAGCCCGAGGGACCTCCGATGAGCGCACAGCACCCGGACCGGCCACCCGTCAGCGTGGCGGTGGTGCCAGGAGCCCACGCGCCCTCCGGGCGCGCCGCCGGGGTGACCGTGCACGTGCGCAACCTCGCCACCGGCCCGCGGGACCTCACGGTGACCGCCATCGGCCTGGACGGCGACTGGCAGGCCCGTCCCGTCCGGGTGACCGGTGTGCCCGCCGACGCGACGGTGTCCGTGGAGCTCGCCGTCGACATCGCCCGCGGTGCGGTGCCCGGCACCTACCCGTACGCGCTCGCCGTGCAGGCCCAGGTGCCCGGCGGCGCCGGCGGTCCGGTGACGATGGTCGACACGGCGCTCGTCGTGGACGCGCCGTCCGCCGTGGTGCTCGGCGTGGAGCCGGCCGAGGCGACCGCCGTGGTGGGCCGGTCGGTGGCCGTGGTGCTGAGCAACACCAGCGAGCGCCCGGCGTCGGTGCTGCTGGACACCTCCAGCACCAGCGGGCTGCGCGTGGCGCTGAGGAGCCCGGTGGTGACGGTGCCGGCCCATGCGACCGTGCGGCTGCCGGCCCGGCTGTCGGTGGCCCGGCCGCGGCTGGTCGGCGCCCGGAACCGCAGCACGTACTCGGTGACCGCACACGGCGAGAACGCGCCCGCGCACGCGCAGGGGGTGCTGACCGCACGGCCGCTGCTGTCCTCCGGCGTGCTGCGCGGAGTGGCGATGGTGGCCGTGGTGGGGCTGTGGGTGGCCGGGGTGGCGATCGGGCTGCCGTGGCTGTCGCAGCGGGCCAACCGGTCGGCGACCACGGCCGCGGCGGGACAGGGTGCGGGGAGCGTGGCGACGGCGGCGGCGTCCCCGGGGAGCACGGCCGGCACGGGCGGGACCGGAGGCGCGGGCGGGGCCGGCGGGGCCGGGGCCGCGGGCGGTGCGGCGTCCGCCGCCGCGGCCTCCGACGTGCGCATCGGCGGCATCGTGCAGGCGTCGAACCCGGCCGGGTTCCAGGTGCAGGTGGTGCCGGCCAGCCAGCTGGTGGACACCGGGACCACCGGCTCGACGGCCGCTCCGGCCCCCACCGTCGCCGCCGCGGCGGCCCGCACCGGTGGCGCCGTCGTGCGGACCGTCAGCGACGTGGTCGCCGCCGCCCCCGCTGCCGGGCCCGAGGCCGCACCTGCCGGCGGCGCCGACGTCGGCAAGATCTCGGCCGCCTCCCTCGTGCTGCAGCCCACCGGTCCCGCCGACGCGACACGCACCACGTCCTCCCTGAACGACGGCACGTGGGCGTTCGCCGGCATGTCGGCGCAGTCGGACTACCTGATCACCGTCTCCAAGCCGGGGTTCCAGACCCAGCGGTTCGTGATGACCGGCGCGCAGGCCGCGGCGACACCGCTGAAGGTGACCATGGTCGCCGGCGCCGGGCAGATGTCGGGCCGGATCACGGGCCCGGACGGCGCCGTCGGCGGCGTGACCGTCACCATCACGGACGGCACCAACACCGTCACCACGAGCAGCGCGACGCAGGGCGACGTCGGCGCGTGGTCCGTCGGCGGCCTCTCGACCCCCAGCACGTACCTGGTCACCGCCGCCGGTGTCGGCTACGGCGCCCAGTCCCAGCTGGTTCCGTTGGATGCAGGCGGTGCGGCCGTCGTCGACCTGTCGCTGCAGCACGGCGTCGCCGCGCTGGCCGGCACCGTGATCGGCCCGGACGCGCTCGGCGCGATCAGCGGCCTCGGCGGCCTGACGGTGACCGCGACCGACGGCACCACCACCCGCACCGCCTCGACGGTCACGTCCGGGCAGGTCGGCACGTTCGTGCTCGCCGACCTGCCGGTGCCCTCGACGTACACGGTCACGGTCAGCGGCGACGGGTACGCGTCGCAGACCACCCAGGTGCAGCTCGGCACCGGCGCCTCGGCCGCGCAGCTGAACGTGCGCCTCGACCTGTCCACGGGCGTGGTGCAGGGCACGGTCAAGGACCCGAGCGGCACCGGGCTGGGCAGCGCCGGGCTGAAGCTCACCGACGGCGTCAACACCTACAAGACCATGAGCACGTCGGACGCGAACGGCACGTTCCGCTTCAACGGCATCGCCCCGGGCACCTACACGCTGTCCGCCGAGCTGTTCGGCCACCTCGACGCGTTCGCACCGGTCACGGTGGCGGCCGGCCAGGTGGCCACGTCGGACCTGGAGATGACCCCGATCCCGGGCTCCGGCCTGCTGTCCACCTCCGTGATCCGCGGCCGCGTCTCGGACGCCCGCACCAACGGCCAGATCACGTGCACCAACCTGGGCGTGGACCCCACCACGGGCAAGCCGGAGGTCTGCCAGATCACGGTGACCATGACGGCCCCGGCCGCGGACGGCTCCACGCGGACCATCACCGTCACCTCGGCACCGGACCTGGAGTACGTGATCCCCGCGCCGGGCGACACCGGCCTGCTGCCCGGCCTGTACACGCTGACCATCTCGGTGCCCGGGTACGAGCCGGGGACGGTGAAGGTCAAGGTGCCGATGGGCCAGACGGTCGAGGCGGCGCAGGTGGCCCTGTACCCGTCGCCGTCCGTCGTCGGCACCATCCTCACGCGCGTCGGCGCCGTCCCCGCGGGCACGTGCGTCGTCGCCCGCCCGACGGGGTCCACCGGCCCGCTGGGCGCGTGCGCGGTGAGCACGGCACCGGACGGCTCCGTGTCCTGCACCGTCAGCGGCGCCAGGTGCGCCGGCACCAACCCGGACGGCTCGTACGCGCTGGAGCGCCTCGGCAGCGGCCAGTTCGACGTGTCGGTGCTGCCGGGCGACAGCGAGTACCTGCCGGTGGCCCCGGTCGCGATCGTGCTGAGCCCCGGTGACGTGCGCCGCTACGACGCGACGCTGGACCGGCTCGCCCGCGTGGACGTCTCCGTGCTGTCCGACAGCGGGACGTCGGCGCTGCTGCCGGCCGCCAACGCCGTGGTGACCGCCGTCCGCACCTCCTCTGGCACGTACACGCCCCCCACCACCCCGTGGACCACCGGCGCGGACGGCCAGGTGGTGGTCACGCACCTGCCCGCAGGCTCCTACCGGTTCGACATCTCGTGGACCACCGTGCCGCCGGGCGCGACCTCGGCCGTGCAGCTGACCGCCTCGTCGCAGGTGCTGACCGTGGGCAACAACCAGGAGATCGCCACGCAGGTGGTGCTGACGCGTCCGCGCAGCGCGTTCGGCGGCATGGTCGCCACCCAGCTGACCGCGTCGTCCCTGAGCCCGGTCGGCGGGGCGACCGTGCAGCTGACGGGCATCACCGGCTACTCGGGGCTGGTCCCGGTGACCACCTCGGCGACCGCCACCACGGCGGCCGACGGCACCTTCCAGGTGGTCGCCTCCCCGTCGGACGTCACCAACCCGTCGCAGGTGTACCTGCCGCTGGTCACCGACCAGGTCGGGGTCACCATCTCCTACCCCGGGGTCGGCACCGCGCCGTACCGCACGCTGATCAGGAGCAACGTCGCGATCGCCGACTTCTCCTCACCCTTCGTGCTCGAGCCGTCCGGCCGCCCGTTCGCCGGGACGATCACGTTCACCGGCGCCCCCGCACCGACCGACGCCGAGACGGCGTCCACGACCTTCGTCGTCGACCAGGGCCCGCCGGGAACCACCGGTGCGGGCCTGCAGGCCGTCCCGTCCGGCACCCCGGGCGTCGGGACGCTGGTCTGGTCGGACCCGTCCCAGCCCACCGACCCCGCGGGCGGCACGCTGGTGCGCCCCGGCACCTACCGCGTCACCGCGTCCTTGTCCGGGTTCGACTCCCAGACGGTCACGTTCACCGTCCCGGTGCTGCCCACGACGCTCACGCCGCTGGCCGTCGACCTGCCCCGGTTCGGGCAGCTCACGGTGGACGTGGTGACGGGCGCGGCTCCCGGCACCCCCGTGCAGGACCCGGTGGTCACGCTGATCCGGCCCGCCTCGGGGAACATCACCACGGCGGCGATCCCCGGCACCAGCTCGGTGTCGTTCGGACAGCTCGCCAGCGGCACCTACCAGGTGCTGGTGCAGGCGGCCGGCTACCAGTTCGACACGTTCACCGTCACCGTGGCCGCCGGGCAGAGCACGCCGATCCCGGTCACCGTGGTCAAGCTCGGGTCGATCAACGGCGTCGTGTCGGTGCTGCGGTCCAGCGGGGTGACCGCCACTCTCTCGGGGGTCCAGGTGCGGGCGTCGCAGGCCGGCGGCCAGGCGTTCACCGCCACCAGCGACTCGTCGGGCACCTACCGGATCACCGGCACCACCACCACGCAGGGCCTGGCCGCGGGCACGTGGAACCTGTCCATCGTGGCGGCCGGCTACAGCTTCGCCGACGGGTCCACGTCCGTCGCCGTGTCCGTCCCGGCCGGCACGGACGTCACGCAGAACCTGCTGCTCAAGGCCGACCCGGTGGACCTGCACCTCACGGTGTACGACCCCACGAACCCGGGCTCGACGGCGGTGAACGCGCTGAGCGTGTCCCTGATCGGGATCGACGGGACCAAGACGCAGGACTGCTCCAGCACCACGTCGACGACGTGCCCGTCGCCGCCCCCCACGGGAGGCCAGTACCTGTTCACCGGCAACGACCCCGGCACGTACACGGTGGCGATCACCGGCGGCGGCTTCGCGCCCCTGACCGTGAACATCACGCTCGCCGCCGGCGAGCCGACCTTCATCAGCCTGCCGATCGCCGTGCGCAGCAACACGATCGTCGGCACGGTGTCCGGCCAGGCGGGCGGTGCCGCGCCGCAGCCGCTGGACGGCGCGACCGTGCAGCTGCACGCCTCGAGCGCTACCGGCACCCTGCTGCAGACGGCCACCACCACAGCGGGGGCGTTCACCTTCACCGGCATCGCCGACGGTGCGTACGCCCTGGTGATCAGTGCCACCGGCTACGGGTCCACCACCCGCGCGGTCACGCTGAGCGGCGGCCAGCTGTACTCGGCCGACATCACCCTGTACACGGTGTCCCGGCAGGTGACGGTGACGCTCACCTCGCCGGAGGGCTTCGACCTGACGGGCGCCCTGGTGGGGCTCACCCCGAACCCGACGGGCGGCCTCGCCCTCGCGGCGCAGCCGGCGGTCCGGACGGGGACCAACACGTTCGCCACCACCTTCAACCAGGTGCCACCGGGCGCCTGGACGGCGACGGTGTCCGGTCCCGCCGGGCACGTGGGCACCTACACCGGGGCGGTGGCGGCCGGTGACACCACGGTCGCCATCACGGTCGACGAGCTGCGCATCCGCGTCACCGCGACGTCCACCTCCACGAGTGCGACGTCCATGCCGTTCGTCATCACCCGGAGCAACGGGCCCAGCTCCGGCGCCACGGTCCACTCCGGCACCGCGGGCGTCGACACCGGCGCCGAGGTGGTCTACGTCGACCGGACGTCGAACTACACCGTCACGCCGAACGTCACCGGCTGGCAGGTGACGCCCACCTCCGCGGCCGTCAGCACCTCCTCGTCGTCGGTGACGGACGTGACCACGGCGTTCACGCTCACCCAGACGGGCACGACGACGACGCTGGCAGCCTCGGCCGCCACCATCTCCCCCGGTGACCCGCTCACCCTGACGGCCACCGTCAGCCCGGCGTCCGGCGGAGCGTCGGGGCTGGCCGGCGGCACCGTGACGTTCACCCGCGACGGCGTGGCGATCGGCACGGTCACCGTCGGCGGCACCGGCGGCACCCGGACCGCGGCGCTCACCCCGGGCACCACCGGCTGGACCGGCGGCAGCACGTCGTTCACCGCCACGTTCAACGGCACCGGCACGTTCGCCGCCTCGACCTCCGCGCCCGTCGCGGTCACCGTCCGGTCGGCGTCCACCACCACGCTGACGTCGAGCACCAGCACCTTCTCCAAGGCCACCGCCCCGCAGATCGTGCTCACCGCGACCGTCACCGGCGGCACCGGCACGGTGACCGGCGGGACGGTGACGTTCTTCGACGGCACCACCAGCCTCGGCACCGGGACGGTCACCGCCGGCACCGCCACCCTGACGGTCCCGGCGACGACCACCGCGACCTGGGCGGTCGGCACCGTGTCCCTGACGGCGTCCTACGGCCAGACGGCGACGCTCCTGGCGTCGACGAGCACCGCGGTGACGGTGACGATCACCCCCTGACGATCACTCCTGGCCGTTGGCGTCGGGCGTCGAGCTGTTCGCACGCCCAGCGCCCGTGCCCCGTCACGGCCCTCGGGCACCTGCGACAGACGCTGATGACCGACGCGACGGGTGACCCGGCCGATGCGCGGAGCATCGCTGCGCAGGTTCGTAGCGCCGGTGGCGCGGTCGCCGCGGGTGGCCCCGAAGCGGTCTCCGCGGCTCTGAACTGCACAAACGCACCACCTAGTCACGAGCCCTGGCGGATTTTGCGCTACAATACTACGATGGCGGCACGGTTGAGGTGGGCGACGAGCGCGGCGAAACACGGCTTCGGGCAGGACGACGTGATCCACGCCATGAGCGCCGGGCTCGTCGGCTACGAAGCGGAGTTCGAGGCGTCCCGAGTGCCCGGACAAGGTGCACCGTGGCTGTTCATCGGTCGCACCCCCGCCGGGGTGCTGATCGAGGTCCTGGGCTACCGAGAGGGCGAGGCGTTCGTGGTGTTCCACGTCATGGAAGCCCGGGAGAAGATGGTGGCAGTCCTCAGGAGGGGTCAGAAGTGAACGAGAAGCTGAGCGCCGAGGCCGAGGCACGCGCCGCCGCGTACGCGGCGCTCGTCGAGTCCGACGACTACGAGCCCGGACCCCGCAGCGAACCCGCCCCCGAGGCTGCGGCGTTCCTTGCTGCGCTGATCCCGCCCGAGGAGGTCGAGCGTGTGCGCGCCGGCCGGCCGAGCCTGTCAGGGCAAGGCAGGTCCCCCGCGCGTCAGGTACGCCTACCTGCACAGCTGGACGCCGCACTCGTGGCCCGCGCCAAGGCCGAGGGACGACGCCCCAGCGACCTGATGCGAGAGGCCTTGACCGAGTACCTCGCATCCTGACGCGGTAGCAGGCCTCACCTTCGGCTGAGTTCGGCAGCAAGGTGAGATTTCATGTGCGCAAATCTCATGGTTCGACTGCGGTGGTCGACCAGGTAGGCACACTTGCGTGGCTGGTCTACCGCGAGCACCGCGACGCCGGGCACGACGTCACCGCCGAGATGTTCGCCCGGCACGCCCACCGCGCCGGCACCCGCGAACCCTGCCTGGTCGCCGCCTACGCGAACCTGCTCGCCGCTCCCAGTGACGTGGCCGCGCTCGATCGGGCGATCAAGGTCCGCGACGAGGCGTTCCTGTCCCGCCAGGGCAGCACCGACGACGCCTGGACCGAACTCGCCGCCAAGCGGGGTCAGCTGCTCGGCCGCCTCGCTCGCCTCCGCGCACGCAGCACCAGCGAATTCGACGACGACGGCAACCCGCTGCCGCATCGCTGCCACCACCCGGACCAGCCGCGGCGGCGGCACACCCGCAGGTTCACCGTCAGCGACGGGACGTCAGCGGCGCGCCATGAGCGCTGAGCTCCACCGTGCCAGCGCGATGTCGGGGAGGATGCGTCCGTGCGGGAAATGAAACGCCTCAGCGAGACCGCTGAGCGGATGGACTGGCTGAAGGACCGCCCGAGCGAGGAGGCCGTGACCGGATTCGATGCCGACGGCTGGCCGGCAACCACCTGGGTGCTCCACGCCATGTACGAGAACCCCGATCTGGCCCGTCTCGGCACTCACGACGACGTTCATCGACGCCGGCTCGACCGCGGTGACGTTGCGCCCCTCATCATCGGCGACGTCGACATCGACGCATCGACGACGGTCACGGGCACTCCGCTCGGGTTCGTCATCCACCCAGGACAGCCATGGGTCAGGGTGCGCTGGGCCGAGTACCTCGAACGCTTTCCCGACTTCAGTCCTCGGCGTGATGTGCCGCCGTGCGACAGGTGGTTTCCTCCCGGCAGTTGGCCCGTAGCAATCACGCCGCCACCCGAAGGGTCGCTGGACGGCGAGAGCCTCGATGCGCTCCTCTCGGTCCTCGCTGCCCACTCGCCCGACGGCGAGGACACCGAGTGCTTCGCCTTCTACGGGTCCCTGCCGGCCGGCGACTTCGACACCGTCCACCTCTGGACGGGTGCGCTCGGGAACATCCCCAAACTCGTCGACGACACCGGCGGTCCGTACCGCTTCTCTCCGACCAACTTCTGGCCGGTCGAACGGGAATGGTTCGCCTGGACCGACTACGACCTCCAAGGCACCAAGGTGAGCGGCCCTGCCGACCTCGTCAGCGCGCTCCGCGCCGACTCGCGCCTGGAGTGCCTCGATTGGCAAGCCGACACCGCCACGTAGCACGCGCGCCCGCGCCCGGCCGTCACCCCTGAGCGGGAAGCGCCGGGCTGCGGCGCGCCTCATTTGCCAGCGATCGACGCTCTGGCAGCGTCACAACCGGTAGTCCGGATGCGGCGGAACTCGTCAGCGAATTGCGCACATCCATCTCACCTTGCTGCCGAACTCACCTTCGGCCGAGCCCCGAGCGTGAGCGTTCAGTGGCACCGAACGCTCACGTCGTCGAGCGCAGGGTCGGCGTCCTACCCGTGCCGGCTGACCCACCACGCGACGCCGCCGATCGCCAGCATCGCCAGGTACCACCACCACGGGAACCGCAGCGGCGGCTCGGGCTCGCGCGGCGGCGGTGCGACGACCACCGGCACGGGCATCGGCACGGGGACCGGTGCAGGCGGGGGCGGCGGCACCATGTCGGCCCCGCAACGGATGCACACCACCGCGGACGGCAGGTTCAGCTCGGAGCACGCCGGGCACGGGACGGTCGCCAGCAGCAGCGCGCCGGAGGCTCCGGGTGAGCGTCGTCGGGCGTCGTCGACCCCCTGCTGGCCGTCGTCCGTGCGGTCCTGCGGGCGCGCCCAGAACAGCGGGTAGTCGCAGTTCGGGCAGAAGTCGTGGGAGTCGCGGCGGGAGAGCGCGACCGGTGAGGGCGTGCCGCACTCGGGGCAGACGATGACCTCGCTCGACGGCTCCACGGAGCCCGGCCGAGCGGGGACCGGCGCAACAGGGGCGGGCGCACCGGGGGTGACCGAAGCCGCCGCGGGCAGCACCGAGGCGCGCACCGGCGGCTGCATGCGGGTGTCAGTCACGTCGGCTCCGCTCGTCGTCCGGCCCGGGCCAGATCTGCCGGTCACCCACCCACAGCTCCACGCGCACGTGCGCGGGCACGTGGTCCGCGATCAGCGCGACGAAGTCGGCGTCCTGCAGGCCGCCCGTCGAGCCGACCCGCATCACCACCCACGCGTGGTCCGCGGGCGCCTCGCCCTCGCGCCACACCCCGCCGCCGTCGAGCACCTGCGCCGGCCCACCGCTGAACAGCTCGAGGAAGGTCGCCAGCGCCCTGGGCGTCCCGCGCCGCCGCAGCGTGCGCGCCGCCGTGGTGACCATGCGCCGCTGCGTGTCCTCCGGCAGGTCCGGGTCGATGCCGTCCAGCCCGATCCAGTCGGCCATCCAGCGGACCATCGCGGGCGGCGCCACCGTGGGGTCGGCCAGGTGCGGCAGGTTCTCGCCGTGCGCGACGAGCGTGCCGGCCTCCGCCTGGAAGATCGAGACGAACCGCGTGAAGAAGTCGTCGCTCAGCATGCCGACGGGCAGCTGGTCGAGCATCCACCGGTCGGGCTTCACCGGACCACCACCCGGTGCTCGGCCGAGAGGAACAGCGTGTGCGGCTCGGGGTGCAGCACGTCCTGCCCGCTGCCCAGGCGGCGGGCGGTGCGCAGGTCGTACTCGAACAGCTGCACCTCCTCGACGCGCTCCACGCCCTCCACCGCCTCGAGCAGCTGCGCGATCTCGGCCGCCGTCAGGTCGGCGTCGAACGGCCAGCCGGTACCGGCCGGGCCGCCGGTGACGGGGTTGACGTACCGGTCCACCACGGTGAGCACGCGCTGGCGCACCAGGGCCGCAGGACGGCCCGGCAGGGCCCTGACCAGGGCCGCGACGCTGACCCCCTGGTAGTAGGGGGTGCCGACCTCGACCGCGACACCGACCGTCCGGCGCTCGTCGAGCACCTGCATGATCGAGCGCAGCAGCGGCTCGGACAGCGCGAAGTCGTCGATCCGGTGGGTGCGCGGGTCGGTGCGCACCTGCGGGACGACGAGCACGCGCACCGCACCGGTGCCGGTGGCGGTACCGGGCAGGCACCGTGCGCGCGCCACCTCCACCGACGTCTCGCGGGTGAGCCGCTCGAAGTCCCCGGCGGTGACGGCGCGCTGACCGGTGCGCAGCGACAGCGGTCCGCGCACCTTCGCCTCCTCGACCGTCTCGGCGTCCACGCCGCCGGCGGCCGGGGCCAGGTTCTCCACGCCGGACACGAACGGCAGCGTGGACCGCAGCTCGGTCAGGGTGCGGGCGCCGACGTTGCCGGCGACGCCGCCGCCGTGCCGGTACCCGGTCACCAGGATCGCGGCACCGTCCGGCGGCACCGCCCCGTGCTGGCGCACCGTCCCGTCGGGGTACCGCACGCGCGGCCCGAACCGGATCACGCCCGTGGACGACTCCCACACCACGTGCCGGTCCCCCGGGCCGGACGCCGCGAAGTCCGCCACCTCGGTCCAGTCGGACGTGCCGGTGGTGGTGACCACGCGGACGTTCTCCCCGGTGCGCCGCGCCGCGACCGGCACCGACCCCACCCGGAACTGCTGCGCCGGCATGCCGACCGACCGCCCGAGGTTCTCCGGACCCGCCGATGCGGCGTGCTCCGCGGGCACCGTGATCCCCACGACGTCCGCCCGCAGCGACTCCAGCCGCGGCGACGCCTGGTACGTCGGCTGCCCGGCGGCCGGCCGCACCAGCCGCACCCGCAGCCAGTACGCGAGCGTGCCCGCCAGCTGCAGCGCCGTGTGCTGCTGCGGGACCAGCAGCACGATCTCCCCGTGGCGGTTCAGGCCGCCGGTGGTGTCGCGCGCCACGCGCGCGGGCGTCCACGACTCACCCGTCCACACGTCCCACGCCAGTGGCGGGTTGGCCGGGTCCACGCCGATGCCCTGCGCGCTGGCCTGCACCGTCAGGCGCAGCGCAGCGCCGGCCAGGGACTCGGCGAAGCCCACCAGCAGGGCGTCTCCGGGCTGCACGGGGGCCGAGGTGAAGCACGTGACCGCGCTGCCGGGGTACGTCAGGTCCTCCCACGCGTCCACCGTCTGCTCGTCACGTGCCGTGCCGGTGTGGGCGGCCACCATGCGCGGCGGACCCACCACCGCCTCGTGCTCGGTGGCGAACACCACGGCGTCCGGCGCGCTGGTGGACGTGGTCACCTCCGTCCCGGCGGGGATCACCAGCGGCCGGTCCGTCGGGGCGGAGAACCAGAACGTCAGGTCCGTGCGCGCCACCGACGGCGGGAACGGCTCGATGCCCGCGAGGTTGAGGAAGTGCACGTACAGCCGCTCGGGCACCTGGTTCACCCGGAACAGCACCATCTCGCTCATCCACGCGAACAGCTCGATCAGCGCGACGCCCGGGTCGGACACGTTGTGGTTGGTCCACTCGGGAGTGAACCGCGGGATCAGCCGCTTGGTCTCGTCGACGATGTCCTGGAAGGACCGGTCGTCGAGGTTCGGTGGGGGGATCGGCGGCATCAGGAGTCCTCGCGCGGGATCACGTAGAAGGGGTAGACGAGGTTGCGACGGTCGTTGGTCGCCCGGACCCGGTAGCGGACGGCGATGCGGACCAGGGCGCCGTCGTCGTCGTCCTGCACGGGCTGGACGTCCTCGACCTCGATGCGCGGCTCCCACTGGGCGAGCGCGTCGCGGACGGCCTCGGAGATCAGCCCCAGCAGGTTGGCGTTCACCGGCTCGAACAGCAGGTCCCAGATGCGGCAGCCGAACTGCGGGCGCATCACGCGCTCCCCGGGGGCGGTCAGCAGCACCACCCGGATCGAGCGGTCGAGGTCCTCCGGCCCCTGGGTGAGGCGGATCGCACCGCGATGGTCCACCTCCAGGGGCCAGCTGAAGCCGCGCCCGATGAACGACACGTCCGGTGCGGGGGTGACCAGGGGGTTCGGGAGCTCGAGGCTCATCAGTTGATCGCCACCATCGTGCCCTTGACGGACGTGACACCAGACGACTGGACGGTCGTGGTGCCCGTCCCCTTGAGCTCCGCCTCGGCACCGGACGCGGCGAACTTCGCCGTCGCCTTGGCGGTGACCTCGTTCCCCTCGAGCGTCAGCCCCTGCGTCGCCTTGAGGCTGATCGTGGTCCCCGACAGCGTGATCGCGCCGTTCCCGTCGAGCTCGATCGACGAGCTCCCGGACTCGATCCGCAGCGGCACGCCGGACGGCAGCTTCAGGTCCGCCCGGTCCTTGCCCAGCCGCAGGCTCACCTCCTCACCGGCGAGCGCCATGCGGATGTGCTGCGTCGACGGGCCGGTGCCGTCCGCCAGCTCGAGCACGTGGCCCAGCCGGGACGTCAGCCGACGGTGCTCCACGGCGCCGCTCGCCACGAGGCTCGTCGGGATCTTGTCCTTCTTGCCGAACAGCCCGCCCAGCACCACGGGGCGTCGCACGTCACCGCCCTCGAACCCGACCAGCACCTCGTCGCCCACCTCGGGGACGAACACCATGCCGCGCGCGGAGCCGCCGCCGAGCACGGCGAGGCGCGCCCACTGCGACTCGATGGTGGTGTCCAGGCCGGGCAGCGACACCTTCACCCGGCCGGCCGACTCGGGGTCGTTCTCGATGACGGTGACCAGGCCCACCACCAGCCCCTGGTGGGTGAAGCTGGACCGCTCCGGCGCCGCTGCGCCGAGGACCAGCGTGCCCGGTTCCCGGTCCCCCGCGACGAAGGTCGTGTGGAAGCCCGCCGGCCGGAAGTGGTGCTCCACCTCGCGCACGTAGTAGCTGCCGGACGCCGGCCCCGCGTCGTCGACCGTCACCGTGACCCCGGGGCGCAGGCCGGGTGCGATCTGGCACCGGCCGTGTGCCAGCACCGTCCCCGCGGCGGTGCTGCCGACCGTGGCCAGCGTCGCCGCCTCGGCCTGGTCCACCGGTCCCTGCTGCGCGTCCAGCACCGTCGCCCGAGGCAGCGCCTCGCTGGGGATCAGCCTGTCGAGACCGGCCGGCAGCCGGTTGCGCGTGAGGCTCGCCTGGCCCACCAGCTCCTGCTTCTCCATGTGGTCCCAGCCGCGCACCGTCACCTGGTCGGGCGCGTCGCCGAACACCTTCGCCGAGAAGTCCCGCAACGAGTCGCCGACGACCAGCCGCACCGCCGGCCCCGGAGCGCTGCCGGTGAGGGCGGAGCCGTTGTGGGACGTCCAGGCGTGGAAGACCGACTCGTCCACCTCCCAGTCCAGCCCGCTGCGCCGGCACAGCTCGTCGACGAAGGCGAGGTCGGTGCCCGTCTGCAGGGTGTAGGCCTGCAGCGCCGTCGTCGAGTCGACCTGGACGCGGGCCCCCGCGGCCGCGAGCACTTTCGCGATGATGTCCGACGCCGTCACGTTGAGGAACGTCGCCGCCCGCACCGACCGGCTGAGGCCGTACGCGAGGTCCTCGGCCACCACCACGAGCTCCGGCTGACCGCCGTCGCGGTGCTCGACGCCCGTGGAGGTGACCTTCCCCTCGAACAAGGCCACCGCAGGGTCGCCGACGGCCACGCCCTTGGCCGAGACGCGCACCTGCGTGCCGACCTTGAGCCTGCTCTCCTTGCCGAGGGAGTACCCGGGGTCGGCGAACCGCAGCGTGCAGCGGCCGATGGTCCGCAGGGCCCGCCGCACGCGCAGCTCTAGCAGCGCGTCGACCCAGGCCGCGGGCAGCTCGGTGCCGCCGGCGGAGACCACCGGGGACAGGGCCATGCCGTCGGACGCGGGCGGGAGCACCGGCACGCTCACACCTCCAGCCGCGGGATCGACAGCTGGCTGCCGGCGCGCAGGTCGAGGGGGTCCTCGATGCCGTTGGCCACCGCGAGGGTGCGCCACCGGGTGGAGTCGCCGTAGTAGCGGGCGGCGATCCGGTCGAGGGTCTCCCCCGGCTGCACCCGGTGCACGCGGTGCGGGCGCGGCGTGCCGGACGTCGGGTTCTGCGGGCCGAAGGCGTTGGACGGCTCGTACTGCCGCAGGACGAGCGCGAGAGTGGCGCGCAGCGGCACACCGGTGGACGAGAAGTAGGTGAACGTCAGGTCGAGGTGCGCGATCACGGCCTTGAACGAGTGCAGGTCACCCCAGTGGAAGGCGACGTACGGGGGCCGGGCGTTGTGGGTGGCGTCGTTGGCACCGGGCAGCGACGAGTCCACCTCCATCAGCCCGAGGATCTTGCCGGTGTACCGGGTGACGGGGGTGCCGTCGTTGGTCGTGTCGAAGAACAGCTCGACGGCCATCGAGCCCGGACGCGCCCCGGCGTAGCGGAGCCGTGGCACGCCGCGGCCCGGCATCGACTCGCCGGCCCACGTGTTGGTGCGGCTGATCGCCAGCTGAGCAGGGTTGAACAGGCACGGCAGCCGCTCGCCGCTCTCGATCTCCAGGAACGCCTTCTCGACGGCGGCCATCAGAACACCCCCGACGTCCGGCGGTGCCCGCGCCGCTCGAGCTCCTCGACCACCCGGTCCTCGATCCGCTCGACGACGCGGTCCACCAGGTCGTCGAGCACCTGCGGGCTCAGCGCCGACACGTCCGGATCGGCCGAGTCGGCCGGGTCGGCCCACGTCCTGCTGACGGGGACGGCGTTCATCAGTGCTCCTTCGACGGTGCTGACGGCGGGCGCGAAGCCGGCTGGCGGAGTTCCGGGGGCCGCGGCGCGCGACGAGGCGCCGGCGGACGACTGACCGTCGGCCGCGGCGGTGATCGCCGTACCGCCGGCCGCCGACCGGTCGGTCGCAGCGAGGGCCCCGGGCGCGGCGAAGGCGCCGGACGCCTCGGCAGCCAGCAGCGCGGCGACCCGAGCCGGCACGGCGGCCGAGCCGGCGCCGGCACGCGGTCCCGGAGCGGTACGGGCGAGTGCGGCGGCGACGGCGGCAGCGACCACGTCCCCCGCGCCACCGCCCACCCCGGTGCCGTCCGTCGCACGCTGCGCACCGGGGACGGTGCGCGGCGGCAGCACGGACCGACCGACGGCTCCCGGCACGTCCGGCAGCTCCACCGGCGCCGTCGCACCGCGGTGCAGCCCGAGCAGGGGCCGCCGGCCGTCCGGTGCGCTGCCGAGCGCCGGTCCCCCGCCGAGCGCCGTTCCCCCGCCGAGCCCGCGGTGCCCGCCCAGGACCGGCCGCCCGCCGCGCGACGCCGCGCCACCGGGGGCCGAGGAACCGCCGGGCGCCGACGCGCTCGGACGCCGCGCGGTCGCCCGCCCCGGCCGGAAGCCGGAACTCAAGCCCGGTCCGGAGCCCGGTCCGAAGCCCGGCCCGAAGCCCGGTCCGGAGCCGGGTCCGAAGCCGGAGCCCGCGCCGCCGCGACCGGGCCCGAGGATCCCCAGCGACCACTGGTCGGCGACGTCGGCGCCGGGGTCCAGCAGGCGCCGGACCGTTGCGTACGCCGGGGCCGGGCGGCCGGGCAGCGGGACACCTGGCACGGTGCCGGATCCCGACGGCAGCGACGCACGCCGCAGCGCCGCGCCACCCGGTGCTCTCCCTCCGGCAACGCTCCCCGCACCGACCCCCGCGAGCGCACCGAGCCTGCCGGGGACTCCGGGGCCGAGCGCCGACCCCTGCCGGCCGGTGGGAGTGCGGACGTCAGCACCAGGTCCGTGCAGACCGCGCAGACCCTGTGCAGCACCGGGCAACCCAGCCGCACCAGGCAACCGGGACGCACCGGGCAACCGGGACGCACCGGGCAGCCGCCCGGCAAGGGTCGCGGCCGCCGCGACCGACCGGACCTCGTCGGTGAGCAGCTCTCGGCGTACCACCGCCGGACCGCCGGACCGCACCGACCGGCCCGTGCTCGCGGCCGCGGTGAGAACCACGCCGTCGGATGCCCGGCGCACGGTCAGCGCGTCGACGACCACCGGCAGCCCGCTCCACCGCCGGACGGCCGCGCCGCGCCCGGGCGCAGCACGGTCCCCCGCGACGCGGTCGTCGCCACCCGACGTCACCTGCCCGGCACCCTGCGGCCCGACCCCTCGGGCGCCCGCAGCAGCGCCGGCCCCACCCTGCTCGGCGCCCGCCGCAGCCCGCGTCTCGACGGCGGCAGTCGGCATCGCCCGGCGGTCCGCGGTCGCCGCGAGGCTTCCGGCAGGGGCCGGCAGCGCGGCGCGACGCACCTCGGAACCACGTTCACCCTGGTCAACGCGCTGGAAGGCCGCCGTTGCAGCCACCGACGACCCACTGCTCGGCACCACCCCAGCGCCGGCAGCCACGGGAGGCACGCCCCGCTGCGACCCGCGCTGCGGCGCCGTCGTGGCGATCCCGGGCGCCGACGCCGCGGTGTCACCGAGCCCGCGCGGTGCCGTCGTCGGCGCGCCGCTCGCCACCCGCAGACGTACCGGGGTCCCGAGGGCCCGGCGCAACGGCTGCGCCCCGGCCCCGGCGATCGCGCC
>DAIDJQ010000101.1 GCA_027451305.1 Cellulomonas sp. | reverse complement strand
CGGTGCGCCGCGGCGTGGCCTCGACCGGGTGGGTCATCACCGCCGCGGCGACCATCATGCTGGCGGTCTTCGCGTCGTTCATCCGGGTGGAGGACCCGGTGATCAAGATGTTCGGCGTGGGGCTCGCGGTCGCCGTGCTGGTGGACGCCACCCTGGTGCGCTGCGTGCTGGGCCCGGCCGCCATGGTGCTCATGGGCCGCTGGAACTGGTGGCTGCCGCGGTGGCTGGACCGGATCCTGCCGCGCGTGAGCCTGTGACCGGCGGGTGCGCGGGCCGGGAATGACCGGGACGGGCGGCTGGTTGGGCCGGTAGACTCGGTAGTGCCGCAGCGGCGCCCCGGCGTCGATGCGTTGACAACTGAACATGGGGGTGATCGGTTTCGACGGTGGTCGTCGAGCCAGGAGAAGCGGGCCGAGGACGCACGGTTATCTCGTTAACGATCCGCGCAAAACACAGGTGCCAATAACAAGAGCACCGACTTCGCCCTCGCCGCCTGAGCGAGCTGCGTAGTCCGCCAGCCCGGGATTGCTCTCGACCCGGTAGCTGACGTCATCTAGAGAGCCACTGCTCGTATCCCTCGTCATCGGGGCTGCGGGGACTTTTAGGTGACTGAGCCCGTCCACGACTTGTCTGCGTGATCGTGGGGGCTGAGAAGATCAGATGCAGAATGCGCCCGGAGAAGCCCTGGTTCCCCGTCATCGGACGCGGGTTCGATTCCCGCCACCTCCACCATGAGGTCTTCGTAGAATGCGGAGGCACTCTTCGTAAAATCGGCTGAGGCCCGTCCCCGTGTGGGGCGGGCCTCAACGCGTCTCTGGCCGGCTCGTCAGCGTCGACGGGGAGTGACTGGCGCTGTCTCATCCGGCCACCTTTGGCAGGTGGTCTCAGCGGCTGAGGACGGTCACGTCGATGGTGACGTGCTGGGGAGGATTGGGGCAGGAGTAGGTGAGCACTGCCGCCGTCTCACCCTTCTTGAGGCCCTTCAGCAGGGGCGGGCTGGCGGCACGCCCCGAGCCGTCCGCAGGCGCGAACGCGAGGATGGTCGGGTCCGCGATCGAGGCGCTCCAGCACTGTGGCTCGAGGTTCACGTCCGCGGGACCGGAGAACGAGATCACGATCTCCTCGCCGCGTGAGATCTGCACGGCCACCGGCCTTCCCGCCTGGGCGGCGGTGGTGAAGTCGACCACGGGTGGTGGTGCCTGACTTTGAACTGGAGGCGTGGGCGCGCTGGTGCAGCTGCTGAGCGCGCCGAGCAGCACCATCGTCGGCACCGCGATGGCCAGCGCGGCGTTGCGCGACCTCATACGCCGAAGTGTGGCAGCCGCCGTTGTCTTCAGCCCCGGCAGTGGGCCCCGACCGTGGCAGCCGAGAGCTCCATCGCGCCGTACCCGGGGGGGGCTAGGGGGTGGTCTGCGTCAGGCTGCGCGTTCGGCGCTGTCCGTGGTGACGAGGTGCAGGAGGTGGCGGGTGTCGATGGCTTCAGCTTCTTCCTGGGTCAGGTTGCGGAACCCCCAGTCCGGGGCGTCGGGCTGGAGCAGGGGGTGGTCGGTGGGGCCGTTGCCGGTGGCGGCGTGCCAGATGCGCAGCTGCTCCTCGTTGAAGACGGCGGTCTTGATCGCGTTGACCAGAGTGGCCATCGCGATGCCCGGCAGTCGGTTGTGGCCGCGGCGTAGGCGCAGCCGGCTGGGATTCTTCAAGATGCCGAAGACGCCTTCGACGAACGTGCGTCGGTTCGTCAGGCGGCGCCACCGGCTGGTGCCGACGTACTCGCGCTGCATGATCTTGCGCTGGTGATCGTTGTCGTCTGGGTCAGGTGTGAAGTCCACGGTCTTGTTGACGCAGCAGGGTCGGTCGGTCCAGTCGCTGGGGGCGGCGATGACGGGAAGTGCGAGTTCGAGGGCGGCCTGGACGCTGGCGTTCCCGCGTGCGGGGCACCCGACCCTGCCGGCGATCGCGGGGCAGACCCACTTGCTGGTGAGGTTGGTGCCCAGGCCGGACTCCTTGCGGTCGAAGGCCCATCGCCGTTTGAAGTCGTCGGCGGCGTGGTGGATCTGGTCCCACCGTCGGGGTGTGGCGTTGTCCTCGGGCAGCGGGCGTTGGTCCATGGGGGCGGCGGGGCAGTGCAGCCAGCCGTGCTGCATCTGTGCGCCTTGGATGTCGACGATCTTGTGCTGGTCGACGCGCAGGCGTAGTCCCTGCTCGATGCCGAGCTGTGCCAGGGGCACGGCCCATCGGCTGGCTCGCAGGTTGGAGTAGAGCAGGTCTCCGAGCAGGACCTTCATGTGGGCGGGGTGGCGATCGCGGATGCGGGTGATCAGGTCGAGCGAGACGTCGACGACGTCGGCGTTGGCTGGGGTCAGGACGAAGCCGTCGACCAGGAGGGGCTCGCTGTCATCGGCGGCGTTGGCGTCGGGGACTCGCACGATCGTGTGCTGGTGGAAGCCGAAGCCGACTTCCTTGTGCCCGTCCTTGCCGGTCTTGTAGCCCCAGGCCGCGTCGCTGAGGTCTTGTGCGGACTTGGGGACCGGCTGGCTCTGGTCGCGGGGGGAGGTGTGCCCGTCGTCGTCCTGGGCGATCTCCTCGGTGACCAGCTCGTCCGGATCGCCGGCCATCAGGTCGGTGATCTGCCCGTCGGTCTTGCCGCGCAGCGCCTGCTCGAGGGTGCGCTTCTCCTTGGTGTGGCCGCGGATCCAGGCCCACTGGCCGGTGGCATCGATCGCCCAGGTGGCGCCCGTCCGCGGGATCGTGGTGCGGACGATCAGCGCGTCCACCACCGCCGCGATGACGCGGGCACGGTGCTCGCGCTGGACGGGGTCGAGGTCGGGTGCCGAGCCTGGGCCGTAGTCCCAGCGTTGACGCAGCTTCTGGCTGGCGTTGTACAGATCGTCGTAGGAGACCTCTTCCACGCCGTTGGGCAAGACCCGCTTGCGCGGCTTGCCGTTGGCGACGATGGCGGGAACCAGCAGGGAGGGCACGGCGCCCTTGGGGTGGCGCGTGGAGGACTTGGTGACGGTCTGGCGGAGGACGCCCAGGCGCCACTGGGTCTCCCGGTCGACGGCTTCGGTCAGGACCTGGTGGACACCCATGACGGTCGTCTCGTGCCCGAGGCGGGCGCACAGCGCCAGCCCGATGAGGAACAGGCGCGTGTTGTCGCGGATCTTGCCGATGCGCCCGCGCTGGCCCGGCTGACGGGGTGGGACCAGCAGGTCGACGACGCCGGAGGTGTCGATGATCCACTCGGTGCGCAGGATCATCTCCGGCCGTAGGCGCTTGGTGGTCAGCTTGGTGGCCTGGCCCAGCTCGGGCGTGTCCTGCGAGCAGGAGGCGAGATGCATCATCGGTCACCTCCACGCACCGCGTCGCCCTCGACCTGCGGCAGGTTCTTCAGCTGCCGCCACGGGCCTACGTGCGCCATGACGTCGACCAGGCTGCGCGCCGACAGCAGGCCGGCAGCCTTGAGGATCACCGCCAGCGGGATCGGGTCGGTCATCAGGTCGGCCAGCCAGGTCGCACGCATCCGTGCCTGGTCGACATCGGGCACCTTGTACCAGGTGGCCTGCTCGAGCACCCGTGCACCGGTGTTGCGACGCTCGAGCTTGCGTCCGATCACCAGCTCATCGCGATCGCGGCCGGCGATCGCGGTGCGCAGCAGGTCCTCCACGCAGGCCCGCACCCACACCACCCGGGGCCGGGGCCCATGGAACGTGACCGACACCCCGCGCTCGCCGTGGTCGACGATGTCGCGCACCCACAGCTCACGCAGGTCCACCGTGTCGGCGCCGGCTCCGAACCCCAGGGCGACGACCGCCTTCACCTGCTGACCCAGCCGCTCGGTCGGCTGGGTGCGTGTGGCCCGCAGGATCGTCGCGCGCTCCTGGGGCGTGTAGGGCGGCCTGATCGGGCGGTGCGCGATCGGCGACAGCTTGCTGGGCGTCTGGGGTCCGGGGTTGACGGCGGTGGCGATCGACAGCAGGCGCCGCCGTCGCTCGGCCCTGTTGGCGTCGCTCTCACCGATCATGCCGGCCGTGATGTAGCTGTCGATGTTCGTCGTCGTCAGCACCGCGGTGATCTGCAGCGGCAGGCCGGCCCGGTCGGAGTAGACCGCCAGCGCGGTCAGGTGCCGGCAGTGCTTGCGCACGGACTCGGTGCCGCTGAGCGTGCTACGGGTGATGACCTCCCGCAGGAACGGGCGGACCGGCTGGGAGCACGTGCCGTATCGGGAGACGTCGAACGTGTCGACGACCCGCGCCAGCGGCGCGGGCAGCTGCCGAACGTGCTGGGCGGCGTGCGTCAGCTCGTCCTGCTTGCGCAGCATGGCCGCCTTCGAGCTCGGGCGTCGGGTGGGGGTGGACATGGCCGGGTCTCTCCTGCCTGGGTGGTGGTGGCAGGACGGAAGGTGCGCATCCTCTGCGAGCGCGCAATGGCCACACCTACCCGCGCAACAAGCTCCGGTGCACCAGATCCGGCGTCTCCGGCAAACCCGCCGCGACGGGAAGGGCCAGGTCCAGATCCCGACGGGTGAGCTGACACGTCGCGACCAGGTCGACCACCGGACCAGCCTCCTGAAGGACCTCGTGCGTCGCCAGCGTCTTCAGCATCGTCGCGGTGACATTGACCCCGTGAGCAGCGCCGTACGCCCGAGCATCGCGCCAGGTATCGGCCCCCGGTTCAGCCACGGCCCGTCCACGCCGACGCGCACGCGCCCACCCGACAACCGTCTGCAACGCAGCCACCCCCTGCCGGTCGGCCGGCTCCTGCGCCGACAACAGAACCAGCACAGGCAACGCAGCCGCTGCGGTCGGCAGATCGGCGATACGGTCCCCGTCCTCACGGCGCGCCGGAGTCGGAACTCCCCGGTGCGTCGCCTGCAGCCGGCGCAACCGGCCCCGCAGGTTCCCGCGAGTGCCCTCGCTCTGCCCGGCCGCCTGGCGCGAGCTGTCCAGACCAGAGATCGTGGCGTCAGAGACAAGGTTGTCGACCGTCAGCGGGATCGAGGTGGACGCCAGGTAAGCCGCCGCCGCAGCCAGCGCCTCGATGCCCTTGCGAGCCCGCTCGATCGTCGCCGGCTGCCCCCGCAACACCAGGGCGACGGCAGCATCGGCCACCTGCCGCCACGTCTCAGCAGGCAAGCCCGCAGGCGTGTAGGCGGCAAGGGACTCCGCGATCGATGACTGCTCGCAGGGTCGGGATGCGTTGGGCGTGGCCATGGGTCGGACAGTCCGGTGCCGGCGCTTCCGGTCAAGTCGCCGCATCCCCGTGGCGCTATTCGTGCTCTACCAGGCATCTGGGTGAGCGCCGGTCGCCGCGCGCGCCCCGCGCGTCGGAGACCGCGAGTACGTTCCGACGCGAGGGAAGGGCTGAAAGACCGCTGTGACATCAGCGGCGGCGGGTGCGGTGCGGCGCTGCCGCCGGGGCTCGGGTCTCAACGTACTCGGGGCGGCGGCCGATGTGTTCCAGCAGAGGCGTTGGCGGTCTGAGGGCTCTTCTCGGTGGAGCTGATTGGTCTCGAATGGCAGGGGGCGGCATTCGTGCCGATGGACGTTCGCGAGTGGATCGACGATCGCAACGCGCGCTGGAGCGCCGGGCTGCGCAGGGTCTCACTCGGTTCCATCGCAGCAGCGCACGCACCGCGACCGTGCCTGGTGTCCGAGTGGCCCGCGAGCTCGGACGCCGCCTCGAGCCCAAGTTCGCCCACCACCCGCATGACCGCGATCTCCCGGAACTGGTGGGTGTGGCACGGTGCGAACCCCGAGGACGCTCAGGGCCCTGAGATGGGAGCTTTCCCGACGGCTGGCGAAGCACGCTCTTGGGGCTCGGGAGCACAGGTGCCGTGGCCTGCATCGAAAGATGGCGCCATCACCGCTCGGAAGCGCCTCGCCAACGCGTCCTGCCCGGGTCGTGTCAGATGGGCAGGCTAGCGGAGGTCCTTCTCAAGCTCGGCGACCACCGGTCCCCAGACATCCCAGACGTCTGCCAGCAGTCGCTGCCCGGCTTGCGTCTTGCCACTGAAGCGGTGGTCCTCGAACTCGGGGGTGACGTAGATCATGTCTCCGTCAAGCCGGACGACGCCCCACCGCTTCAGGGTGGCCAAGGCGGCCGTGAACTCCTCTCCCTTGACCGACTGGCGACCCTGGAGCTTCATTGAGTAGCAGCCCCGGTCGCCGGAGTGCCCGTGGGAACGCGTGAGGTTCATGAGCATGTTCAGGAAGCGCTCTGCCCGGCCGCTAGGGTTCGCGGACTTCGCGTCCACGAGATCCTGCCGGTACCCCACCCACGGGTAGCGCAGGACAGTTGACTCCGGGACCGCCAATTCGAAGTCACCGGGCAAAGGTTCGCGGGTGATCTCAGGCGGAAGGACGAGATCCCCGGAGACCTGCAAGACAACCTGGCCGCTCTGCACCCCGTCGTCCGCGGGCACGGCCCTGTGCGCGAACTCGACGGTGAGCCCCTCGATCACTAGGGCGCCACATGAGATGAACAGATCGGGGCCGAGCACCGTCACCGGCCGACGAGCTGGGACGGTAACCCCACTTTCGGTCACGACAGTGAGCGCTTCCAGCGGCCCGTAGAGCGCGAGCGTGTCCGAGTCAGCAGCGAGCAGTCTGAGACGCAGCACCGAAGATTCGCCCGCACGAACGACGTGCATGATCGCTTCGTGCTCGCCAACGCTCTCCTCTCTCGTCGCGACGTTCGCGCTAACTCCGCTGAACTCACCCGCTGTGATGGATGCGTGAAGCGCGCCGAATTGCTCCTCGTCGATGGCCTCGTCCGATCCGTTGAGGGAGAAGAAGTCGAAGAGCAGCCCCGAGTCGTTGCCCACCCGGAGGAGTGCGTCTCCCGGCGTACAGTCGAAACGCAGGCAGGCCACATACGCGGCGAAGACCGTGCTCGCCCAGTGCTCGCCTGATCGGAAGGGGTGGTCCTGAAGAAACTCGCGGACCTGCTTGCGATACGTATCCCGCTGCTTCGGCTCGCTGATGAAGTCGAGCGATGGCTCGGGCCCGCTCAGGAGCTCGCAGGCGAGCCACGAGACCTGCTCTGCTGGTGTGAAGGCGGCGCCAGGATCAATGCCCAGATCTGCGGCGAGGGGCGCGACCTTGCCTTGCTCCCGCTCCAGGAGTCGGTTCAGGATCCGCCGGAGTTCCTCGATTGCCCGGACTCCGCCCTGTGCAGCGTCAAACGTCTGGGCGACGGTGAACAGGTTGTCCCGGGCAAGCACCGTGGCGACGGCATCGAGGACCGGCGCGTAGCCAACGAACATGTCCGCTGCCGCGCCGGACATCGAGCCAACGAGAGACCTCAGGATGGCGTTGCGGGCAGCCTCGTAGTGCGGGTTCTGCAGGACCTCCGCGTTCCGCGCCCTCCTCGCCGTCCGTCCATCGACGTAGGTGCGTCGCTCACCTGGGCCGAAGTGGCTGATCTCGAGCCACGCCAACTGAACGCCCACGTCATCGAGGGTCAGCCAGATCTCCTCTAGCGTGCGTTCGCGACCCAGGACGATGAGGCGGAGACCGTGCCGGGTGAAGTGCCCGAGGGACTGCATGAACTCGGTCCATGAGGTGCCCGAGACTCTCGCGTGCGCCTCGTCGAGGGAGTCGATGAGGATGGTGGGGCGTTCCATCCGCTCAAGAGCCTGTTCTACCTCGACCGTGTCCATGTAGCGACCGAGGACGTACGACAACGCGGTGGCGCTGACTGCTGCGTCTTCCTCAAGCTTCCATAGCGGAACACCGAGCTCGTGGGACATCTGCTGGGCAGTGGTGGTCTTGCCGGCAGCTCCGCGCGCTGATACCAAGATGACGTCGGCGCGAAGGTCGCCCAGGCCGAGCTTCACCTGGAGCTCGGGCGGGACGAAGAACTCGTTGGCCGGGCGAACCTTGAAGCTCTTCTGAGGGTTGCCGTCGAATCGTCCCCCGCCCAACGATCTCAGCAGGTCCGGAAGGCTCAGTTCGTCTGCCACAGGTGCATCCCACCGCACGGCGTGCCGCTGGGCAATGCGCCGGCGCGGGCACACGGCCAGCGCGGACCACCGGCTGGCACCACCAGCTGCCTTCGAGCGGTAAGGGCGGCTTCAAGTGGGTATGACCAGACGATGCAGCGGGCTTCCACGCGCGCTCTGGTCTTCCCGGCTGGGCGGACGTGCCGGTGGGACAGAACTAGACCGCGTGGCCGCGCGACTCGCCCTGGCTGCACGGCGACGCCCTGGCCGGGACCATCCTGGGATTGGCCGACGGGATACGTCCGCCCGAACCGCGCGGAACGTCGGCGACGAGAGTGGCTCGCGTCTAGTTCAGGGCCACCGAGCCCTGTGGACAAGGGTCCTCGCAGTCTCATACGCGGCAAACGCATCGGACTCTGCGAGTCCGCTGACGTCCGGCTCTTCCATCGCCAGCGCTCGGCGCAGCAGAGACCCGTCGTGCAGCGGCGGCTTGAAGTGGGCCGACACCCTCCGCGCCTCGTTCATAGCCGTGAGCGCCGCTCGGAGGTCGGGCGGAACGATGTCGCATGATCTCGGCTCTTCGAGCAAGCGCCCCAAGCCCCATTGTCGCCACGATCGAGGCAGTGACTCTTCGTCGAAACTGAGGATCCCCGCCAGGTGCCGCTCGCAGGCCGCGTGACTGCAGAGTAGGGATGCTAGCCAGAGTCCTTCGGCCAGCGAGCCGGCTGCTTCGTCTAGCAGCCACACCGCCTCGGTCCCTCCATGGATCAAGACACCCCAGCTGTCGGTGCAGCGCTCATCGATCTCCCGGACGCGGATCCATCGCCTGGCCCGCTCCGCTCGCGTGTCGTTGTCCCTCAGGAACAAGCGCGCACTCACGACGTCGGGGTCGTAGTCGTCGTTCTCCCGGGAAGAGAGCCAGCGCTCCACCCGTTCGATTGCATCGAGGGGGACGACGCCCGGCAGCGGGAGTTCGGGCTGAGAGAAGATCGCCCGCGGCTCCTCGGAACGTCCAGTTGCCACGTGTCTCACCGTAGGCGCGCCAGCATGCGGGCGAGGGACTTAGCGACGTGAGCCTGTGTCGCCGGTCGGCGCGAACTCCATCGCCGCCGCGTCTACGTGCTGCGCGGCTCCCTCCGCGGTCCCGAACCGCCGCGCGCCGCCGTCACCACTCTCGTTCATCGGTCCACCGCTGACCTCTAGGCGACTCCCGGGCCAGCAGCAGACCGCCGCGGCCTCGTGCTGGCGAGGCTGCGGCCGAGACCAGTGACCTAGGCGCCGCGGTGCCCTCCATGCGGCGGCATCCGTTCTGGGAAGCCACCAGACAAGCGGGAGACCGGCCGCCCACGGCGCGGATGGCACCACGCGGGCCCTTCAACGGCAGCCGGGTTCCTACTGCTGGGGCGGGGCAGCCCGGCAGGGTGCGGGCGTGTTCACGAACCCGCCGGATCCTCCGGCCTGGATGTACACCGTGGTCCCGGGCACCCTGGATCGTCGGGTGCTGTCGCAGCCGCACTACTGGGTCACCGTCGATGGGCAGATCCTCGAGCTGATCCAGATGACCCGAGACCACCTGCGCAACGTGCTGGACATGCTGGAGGGCATGGCGGTGCTGCTGCACATCGGCGCCATGGTCGACGTCGTGGTCGGTGACCTCGACGAGCTGGCCGCCGAGGTCCTCACCTACCAGCTGACCGGCTCCAGCCTGGCCCACGTCAGCCCGCAGGCCTGGCTGCAGTCCACCGCCCTGGTGCGCTCGCTGCGCCGGGTGCTGGACGACTGGGACGTGGTCGACCCCGACCCATGGGCCGGTTGCGCCCCGCCGGGTTCCCCGGACGATCCCGGGTGCGATCACGACGCACCGGACCTTGACAGCTGAACAGTGGAACACCGCACGACGACCCGAACCGGGCGCCGGCCGGGGTGGGGTCCTCCCGACGGGAGGTGATACAGCACGGACCCCAGCCCTGCCGGCCGCCGAGATCGGGTCTTGCGTGCGGGCGGGTTGCGCCCATGGCGATCGGTGAGCACCCCCGGGTGCTCCGCACGACGACCCGACATCCCTGCCCGGTCGCGTGTCCAACCCAGGAGGTCACCATGACCGCCACCCATCCCGACACCACCACCGCCGTGCCCGCGCACCCCGCACGGGCCACCACACCGGCGGCCACCGGCGGCTGGGACCGGCACCTGCGACGACTGCTGGCCAACCGCCACGCCCTGGCCCAGCTGTCCGCCGCGCAAGCCAGCCACGGACTGCCCGACGCCCGGGAGACCTTCATGGCGATGGTCGCCGTCGAAGAAGCCATCGCCGAGCAGTACCCCGCCGCCCACGCCCTCCTGTTCCCCGGCTGGGTCCTGTACAGCGCTGAGGACGGCCACAAGCCCGGCGCCTACAGCCCCACCTGCTCCATCTGCGCCGCCCACCACCCGACACCGATGGCCGCCTGACCACCAACCCGCCGCCACCCCGAAGACAAGGGGTGACGGCGGGCGTCGTCCGCAGGAACCAGGCCGCCAGCCCGTCAACGTGGCGAGGGACTGGCGCCAGCGCTCTGAGTGTCACGTTGGGACAGCAGCCGGTTGCTCAAGGTCTCGAGGGCGCGCATCGTCTGGTAGCGCAGGTGCTCCCAGCGGGCGCCCCAGTCCTCGCCAAACCCATCCAGACCGAGCGCCTGCCAGTCACCCTCGTAGGCGGCCCGAGCCGCTGGGTGCAGCAAGGCGTGCCGGACGCCGCGCACGTGCAAGAGCGTGTCAGCCGCCTCGGCGGCTTCACCGTCGTCCGGCAGCTTGTCGCGCACGACGGACTTCAGCATCTCTAGCGGGTCGCCCCTGCTCTGCGGCTTCTGGCGGACCGTCATCGTCGCCAGCAGGTCCGCCAGGGCAGCGGTCCGCGAACTGAAGTCCGCGCGATCGGCCACTGGCAGGGTCAGTTCAATCGGCACCGCGGCACGCAGGATTCGCAAGAGCCGGTGGCCGAAGACCAATTGCCAGACGAGATCGAGACGATCGAAGGCGTCGGGCAGAGCCGTGGCATGCAGCCCCGGGGTGGGTGTCGCAACGAGGGCGGTGCCGAGGAAGTCCGACAACGTGGACAGATAGGCGCGCGGGGAGGCAACGTCGCGGAACCGAGAAACCTGCGAATGCGCCAGGTCCCAGACGAACGAGTCGCCGTCCACGCGTAGGCCGGACCACGTCGCAGGTTCATGGCTGAGCATCTGGTGCAGTTGGGCGGCGGTCAGGGATGCGCCGGTTCGAGCGTTGGCCTTCTCGGTCAGCGTGCGTCCGTCCAGCACCAAGGGAGCCACTGCGGTCGGGGACGGCTCGAACTCCAGGTATCGAGTCGCCGCGATCTGCAGTGCCGCCACGAAGACCTCGGCCAGCTGAAGCATCGTCGGATGCTGGCTGTGGACCATTCCGTACACCGTCAGCGCCACGTGATCGCCGTGGTCCTGAACCGTGCTGCCGCCGCTGGGCCACCACACCGCCCGATAGCTGAACGGTGTGAATCGCATCGCTTCGAGGCGTGTTTCTGAGAACTTTCGGTGGCTCATGAGGAGGGCTTCTGTGGCAGCGTCGACGAGCTCTGGAGTGAGGTCGGCGGCCCGCAGCACGCGTTGACCTCGACGTACGTGGACATCG
>DAIDJQ010000100.1 GCA_027451305.1 Cellulomonas sp. | reverse complement strand
CCGTCTCGCCGACCGCGGCGACGGCACGGTCGCCGTGGTTCGCGACCGGTCAGGGTTCGGGGTCGGCCGCCGCCGGTCCCTGCCCCGTGGCCCAGCCGTTCCGCCGGGCGCGGGCCTCCCCGAACACGGAGGCATCCGTCTCCCACCAGGGCCGGTCGAGGCCAGGTGAGTCGGGCAGGCCGGGCGCGTCGGGCATGCCAGGTGAGTCGGGCACGCCGGGCGCGACGCTCGCGCCTGACGGGATCGCAGCTGCGGCCGGGAGCGCGCCGGGGCCGGCCGACTGTGCAGACAGGAGGTCGAGAGCGCGGTCGATCCGATCGGCCTCCCGAGCGTCAGCCCGGATCCAGGCCATCATCGCCATCAGCAGGAAGGGCAGGTCGCCGGCCTCGCCGAAGAACCACAGGATGCCGCCCGCCAGGTGCTGGTCGTCCAGCGGTGTCGGACCCCAGCCGCGGTGCAGCCCCGACCAGTACGCCGGTGCGAGCAGGCTCCCGTGCAGGCGCAGGACGATGCCGGGGATCCCGTCGAGCAGGAACTCCAGGAACCCCAGCCCGACGAGCGCTGCGTAGCCGAGGGAGCTCAGGGTCATGCCCTCGTCGGTCACCGGCAGCACCATCAGCAGGCCCGACCCGAGCAGCAGCAGGTGGACCGACTGGAAGACGGCCGGGTTGCGCAGCCCCGCGTCCAGGAGCGGGGTGAAGAAGACGAGCACCGTCACCAGGATCAGCAGCAGCGGCCCCACGCCGGGCGCGCCCAGCACGCGCAGGAGCCGGGACCGCCCCGCGACGGGTGCCGTGCCACCGGCACCCTCCCGGCCCGGCGTCCCGGAGCGGACCGCGGCGACCAGGGCGACGGGCGCACCGACCCCCAGGAGCAGAGGCGCCACCAGCAGCAGCAGGCAGACCTGGAGGGTGAACACCCAGAACAGCAGGCGGGCGTAGACGCCGACGAAAGAGCAGGTCGACACGGCCACCAGAGCGAGACCACCCAGGAAGGCGGCCGACCGGAGCGGCGACCACGTGGTGCCGGCCCGCCGGACCCTGCGAACCCCGGCGAGGTACCCGGCTGCGGTCACGACGACCAGCAGCAGCGCCGGGACGTCGAGCTGCCAGGACGTCAGCGCGGCGGACGTGCCGAGCGGGCCAGGGCTCACGGCCGGGCCGCGGAAGTCGTCGGGTGCGGCGGCGGCGGGCTGAGCACGTGGTGGATCAACGCCTGCGCGACCGTAATCGCGCGGCCGCTGTGCCCGCCTTCACGCTCCATCGCCACCAGGGTGCGGGCCTTCCCCGCGCCGGTCAACCGAGCGCGGTGCAGAGGGCAGGGGGTGACCGGCCCCGGTCGCACTTCCTGGGCCGGTCGGGTCGCCTTCGACGGCGGCGGCGACGACGGTGACGTCGGCGTGGTGGCGACGCGGTCGCCGCCGCGAGCCTCGCCCGCGCGGCCGGACGGCGTGAGGAGCAGGCGGATCGCTACATCTGCATGTCGACGAAGCGCGAGTAGTGCCCCTGGAACGCCACCGTGATCGTGTCGGTCGGACCGTTTCGGTGCTTGGCAACGATGAGGTCCGCCTCGCCCGCGCGCGGTGACTCCTTCTCG
This sequence comes from Cellulomonas sp., assembly GCA_027451305.1. The sequence continues at coordinate 5,207 of DAIDJQ010000100.1, read as the reverse complement.
TACGCGTCCTCGCGATGCAAGAGGATCACCATGTCGGCGTCCTGCTCGATGCTGCCACTTTCGCGAAGGTCGCTCATCTGCGGCTTCTTGTCGGTCCGCTGCTCCGGGCCACGGTTCAGCTGCGAGATCGCGATCACCGGCACCTCGAGCTCCTTGGCGAGCAGCTTCAGCGCGCGGGAGAACTCGGACACCTCCTGCTGACGGGACTCGACCCGCTTGCCGGAGGACATCAGCTGTAGGTAGTCGATGATCACGAGCTTCAGGTCGTGGCGCTGCTTGAGCCGGCGGCACTTCGCCCGGATCTCCATCAGCGACATGTTGGGGGAGTCGTCGATGAACAGCGGCGCCTCGGAGATCTTCCCCATGGTCGAAGCGACCTTGGCCCAGTCGTCCTCACCCATCTGCCCCGTGCGCATCTTCTGCAGGTGCACGCGCGCCTCGGCGGAGAGCAGTCGCATGGTGATCTCGTTGCGGCTCATCTCGAGCGAGAACACCACTGACGCCATGCCGTGCTTGATGGACGCCGACCGCGCGATGTCGATGCCCAGGGTCGAGTTGTGGGTCGGGATCAACGCATCGCCGGCGAGGTACAGGTGGTCCGTGTGTTCCACCTCGACGCACCGGACCGGCACCGACTCGACCGGATCGACGGCGACGACCATGCGCTGGCTCAGCCGCGGCGTCGACGGACGCCGGCGGTCCTTGTGCACGAGTCGCTTGCGCTCGAGGTGGAACACGTCGTCGTCCGTCGTGAACGTGATCGTGTACGCCGTGGAGCGCGACTCGTTGCGGCCCGCGACCGGCCGGGTGGAGAGCCCGGTGCGATATCCGAGGGTGTGGACGAGCTCGCGCGCGTCCGACGCGAGGCGCTGATCCGTGAAGGTCAGCTGCACGCTGCCCGTCGGGTTGACCGTCCCGTCGGTGTCGAGCAGGCCGGCAAGCAGGTCCCGACGTTGCCGCTGGCTGGCACGCAGGTACTGGGTCGGGATGTGCTTCGAGCCGAGCACACCGAGCGTTCGCAGTCGGCCCTGCACCGTTCCGTGGGCGTCGTGGCACGCCTGGCAACGGATCAACCCTGTGGTCGGTTGACCACAGTCCGGGCACGTGGGGCGCGGGACCGGGCTTGACAGGGCCTTGACCCGTCCGCCGCAGGACCGCCCGCAGGTGCGTACCTGACTGCGGCTCGGGACGAAGGGTGCGCCACACACCTCGCACGGCCTCGCTGGCCGAGGCTCCGGTGCGGGAAGCGTGATCCCGTAGCTCCTCGTCACCGCAGACCCACGCGCCCACGCCGTCGCCTCCGCGACGTACCCGCGCGACTCGATCTCCATCGCGATCTCGGGGTCGGCCGAGACGAACCGTGCACCGCTCGTGTGCCCGTCGCCGAGCCACACCCCCAGGAGATAGGGATCGACGAGGAGATCGCCGTCGGGCAGCGCCAGCGGTGCCGCGGTGTCGACGCTGTGGTTGGCTCGCTGGTCAGCCGTCCGGCATCGGAGGGTCGCCGCGAGCTCCTCGGTCGTGCGGATCCGGGTCTCGCCGCGGTCGGGCCGGCGCCGGTCCGCGCGGGTCCGCGTCGCCCACTGGTGCCAGGCGTCGGCGACGATCGTCGACCCGTCGTCGAACGTCACGCGGTAGCACGGCAGACCCGTCATGACCTCGGTCACGCCGACCACCCGGGTCGGCGTGCCGTCACCGGCGAGCAGAAGTTCCCCGACCTGCACGTCCGCCATGGTGGTCCATCCGGCTGGTGTCGCGAGCGGTGTGTCGAGCGCGAGCGCCTTGCCGATCGCCGGCCGCGCCGCGATCACGATCATCTGCCCCGGGTGCAGGCCGTTGGTCAGCCGGTCCAGGTCGGCGAACCCGGTGGGCACACCCTGCATGCCCTCGCCGCGGTGCCCGGCCGCCTCGATCTCGTCGACCGTCCCGCCGATGATCTGCGACAGCGGCAGGAAGTCCTCGCTGGCCCGGCGCTCGGTGACCGCGTACACCTCGGCCTGGGCGGAGTTCACCAGCTCGTCCACGTCGCCGCCGTCGGTGGCGTAGCCGAGCTGGGTGATGCGGGTGCCGGCCTCCACCAGCCGGCGCAGGATCGCGCGCTCACGCACGATCCGCGCGTAGTAGCCGGCGTTCGCCGCGGTGGGGACGGTGGCGATCAGGGTGTGCAGGTAGGGCGCCCCGCCGATCCGGCCGATCTCGCCGCGCTTGGTCAGCTCGTCGGCGACCGTGACCGCGTCCGCCGGCTCGCCGCGTCCGTACAGGTCGAGGATCGCCTCGTAGACGATCTCGTGGGCCGGGCGGTAGAAGTCCGTGCCGCGGAGCTGCTCGACGACGTCGGCGATCGCGTCCTTGCTGATCATCATGCCGCCGAGCACGGAGCGCTCCGCGTCGAGGTCCTGCGGCGGAAGCCGGTCAGCCGGGTCGTACCGGCGGTCCGCCCCCGAGTCCGCCCGTGTGCGCGCCGAGGGCACGCCGTACTCCAGGTCCTCGACGGTCACCGGTCCTCCACCCCGCTCGTCATTCCTCAGCCTCGAACGTGTGTTCTACCGGTTGCCACCGACATCGCCCTTTGGGACCGCCACGCACGTCCCCACGACGAGGGACCAGGCGAGACTAGGGCGGTGCGGACAAGGCCTCAACGAGCGTCGTCCACAGGCCCTGTGCAGCCACGGCGCAGCTGGTGTGCACAGTCGGTGGACAGACTTGTGGACAACCGTCCGGGTGCCCCTTCCGGCACGTCATCGACCTGCGGGAGCGCTGTGCACTGGTTGTGGAGCGACGGCGATCGTCACGAGTTGGTCTCGATTTCACCGGCCGGACAGCCGGCGTCCACCTGATGGCGGCCGCGCTCCCACAGCTCCGCCCGCCTGTCCCCAGGTCAGGCCCGGGTGGGGCCCGTCGTCAGAGCGCGGACGAGCCCGGGACGACGTGGTTCCGCCGAGTCGTCGCCACCACGGCGTTTGCGCCCTAGCATCGTCGTCACCCGAGTCGGGCACGAGATCGCATCGTGGCCTTCCGTATCTCGACTCGTGATCCGTTGCGCAGGAAGTGGTAACGCCACTGAAACGCAGCGGGCCTACGTTGCGTGCCAGCCCGACGCTCAGGGGTCGGGAACGAGGCCGTGCCTCGACCAACCAGGAGGTAGCACACATGCGCAGATCGACACCGCGCCTCGCGGGCGTGGCGCTCGTCATGACGGCCGGCCTCGTGCTCGCCGGCTGTTCCTCGAAGAGCACGGGCGGGACGACGAGCACCTCAGGTTCCACCGGTGGCAGCACCGCAGCGAGCAGCCTCAGCATCCAGCCGCTCGTGCAGGTGGACGCCTCCGGCAAGACGGTGACGGCCTCGGGCGGATCAGCCGCCGCGGACCCCGCCGGCGACGGCAAGGCCACGTGCAGCAACATCTCGATCGCGATGGCGGGCGCCCTCACCGGACCCAACGCGGCCCTCGGCACCAACATCCTCAACGGCCTCAAGCTCGCGGTGGACCAGCACAACAAGGCGAACGCCGGCTGCCAGGTCGCCGTCAAGCAGTTCGACACCGAGGGCGACCCGCAGAAGGCCACCCAGGTGGCACCGCAGATCGTCTCCGACACGTCGGTGATCGGCCTGCTCGGCCCGGCCTTCTCCGGTGAGACCAAGGCCACCGGCCCGGTGTTCAACCAGGCCGGCCTGCTGTCCCTCACCGCCTCGGCCACCAACCCGGCGCTGACCACCAACGGCTGGACCAACTTCTTCCGCGGCCTCGGCAACGACAACTCCCAGGGCGGCGCGATCGCCAGCTACATGAAGGACACGCTGGGCTTCAAGAAGGTCTGCGTGGTGGAGGACGACTCCGACTACGGCATCGGCCTGGCCGACGTGGTGACCAAGACGCTCGGCTCGGTGGCCGACTCGTCCTGCGCCGCGAAGGTCAAGACCGGCGACAAGGACTTCTCCGCGACGGTCCAGATCATCAAGGACGCCGCTCCGGACGCCGTGTACTACGGCGGGTACTACGCCGAGGCGGCCCCGCTGCTGTCCCAGCTGCGCTCGGGTGGCGTGACCGCCGCCTTCGCCTCCGGCGACGGCACCAACGACCCGGAGTTCGTCAAGCAGGCCGGTGACGCGTCCAAGGGCGCGTACCTCACCTGCCCGTGCGGCCCGGCCCCGGACAAGTTCGCGGCCGACTACAAGGCGATGTTCTCCGTGGCCCCCGGCGTCTACTCGGTCGAGGCCTACGACCTCGGCACGATCATGCTGAAGGGCATCGACAAGGGCATCACCACCCGCGCCGACATGGTCAAGTTCGTCGCCTCGTACGACGGCACCGGGCTCGCCAAGAACTACAAGTGGGACTCGACGGGCGAGCTCGCCTCGGCGAGCACCTGGGTCTACCAGGTGAAGTGAGCCCCGACGACGGCCGGGCCCGCAGGGGCCCGGCCGTCGTCGTTCGTCCCGCTCGTCCGGCGCCGGCCTCAGGCCGTGCCGGCTCTCGTAAGGAGCAACATGAGCGTCCTCCTGCTCGCCGGCGGACAGGTCCTCAGCGACAGCGTGATCAACTTCGACCTCGGAGCCCTGGGCCGTAACTTCTGGGCCTTGACCGTCGACGGGCTCACGTACGGGTCCATCTACGCGCTGGTCGCCGTTGGCTACACGCTGGTCTACGGCGTGCTCCGGCTGATCAACTTCGCGCACTCCGAGATCTTCATGTTCGGCATGTTCGGCCAGTACGCGACGCTGATGCTGCTCGGCTTCAGTCCCAACGGGAACGCCTACTCCGAGGGCACCGTGATGACGATCGTCTACCTGCTGGTGGCGATGGTCGGCGGCATGGTGGTCGCCGGCGGTGCCGCGGTCGGGCTGGAACGCGTGGCCTACCGGCCGCTGCGACGGCGCGGCGCCCCGGCGCTCGTCTTCCTGATCACCGCCATCGGGGCCTCGTTCGTGCTGCAGGAGTTCGTGCACTTCGTGCTGCCGAAGCTGACCGGCAGCAACCTCGGCGGGGTGAACGCGCAGCAGCCGATCCGGCTGGTGGAGGCGAGCACCCTGTTCCAGGTCGGCAACGCGTCGGTGAACAACGTCGAGATCGTCATCGTCGCCGCCGCCCTCGGCCTGGCCTTCGCCACCGACCGGTTCATCAACGCCACCAAGTTCGGCCGCGGCATCCGCGCCGTCGCGCAGGACCCGGTCACCGCCACCCTGATGGGCGTGTCGCGGGAGCGCGT
>DAIDJQ010000099.1 GCA_027451305.1 Cellulomonas sp. | reverse complement strand
CGTCGGTCGACGAGACGAGGGCGAGGCGGCGACGTGCGAGCGATCTGGAAGGGCGCGGTGGCCTTCGGCCTCGTCAACGTGCCCGTGCGGCTGTACGCGGCGACCGGTGAGCACGAGGTGGCGCTCCACCAGGTGCACCGTGCGGACGGCGGGCGCATCCGGTACAAGAAGGTGTGCAGCGTCGACGGCGAGACCGTCGACTGGCCGGACATCGCCAAGGGGTACGAGACCGACGACGGCCGGTTGGTGGTGCTGGACGACGAGGACTTCGCGGCCCTGCCGCTGACCACCTCCCGCGAGATCGAGGTGCTCGAGTTCGTCCCCGCCGACCAGGTGGACCCGATCCTGCTCGGCAAGACGTACTACCTCGAGCCCGAGCAGACGGCCGTGAAGCCGTACGCCCTGCTGCGCGGCGCGCTCGAGCAGGCCGACCGCATGGCGGTCGTCACCGTGGCGCTGCGGCAGCGCGAGTCGATGGCCGTGCTCCGCGTGCGTGGTGAGGTGATCTGCCTGCAGACTCTGCTGTGGCCGGACGAGGTGCGGGAGGCCGACTTCCCGGTCCTCGGGTCCGAGGTGCAGGTGCGGCCGCAGGAGCTGGCGATGGCCTCGACCCTGGTCGACTCCCTGGCCGCGGACTTCGACCCGTCCCAGTACCACGACCGGTACGGTGCGGCGCTGCAGGAGCTGATCGAGGCGAAGATCACGAGCGGCGAGACGCGGGTGCCGGTGGTGCCCCCGGCTGCAGCAGGTGCCGAGGGCGGCGAGGTGGTGGACCTGCTCGCCGCCCTGCAGCGCAGCGTGGAGAAGGCCCGCGGTTCGCACGACGAGGGTGCCGGTGCAGCCCGTCGCCCGCGCACGAAGGCGTCCGAGCGGGCTGAGGCGCCCGCGGCCGAGGCCGACGCAGACGCGGGTGAGAAGCCCGTGGCGCGCCGCGGCCGGCGCAAGGCCTCGTGACGGCACGCACCTCGCAGGCGGGCCGGGACGACGCGGTCGCCGCGCTTCGCCGCATCGCGTTCCTGCTCGAGCGTGCGCAGGCCAGCGCCTACCGCTCCGACGCGTTCCGGGCCGCCGCGGGCAGCGTCGAGCGCACCGCCCCGGACCAGCTGGTCGCGCTCGCGGCGACCGGGGCCCTGGACGACCTGCCCGGCGTCGGCACCCGCACCGCCGAGGTCGTCACGCAGGTGCTGCGCGGCCTGCCGGTGCCGTACCGCGACCGCCTCGAGGCGGAGGCCGCCGCCGAGCCTGCGCCGACCGGTCCCGCCGCGGCGCTGCGCGCGGCGCTGCGTGGTGACCTGCACGCCCACAGCGAGGCCAGCGACGGCACCACGTCGATGCAGGAGATGGTGCTCGCTGCGATGGGACTGGGTCACGAGTACCTCGCGGTCACCGACCACTCTCCCCGGCTGACCGTGGCCAACGGGCTGTCCGCCGCGCGGCTGGAGGCACAGCTGGACCAGGTGGCGGCGCTGAACCGGGCGGTGGGTCCGTTCGTCGTGCTCACCGGCGTCGAGGTGGACGTGCTGGAGGACGGTGCGCTCGACCAGGACCCGGACCTGCTCGACCGGCTGGATGTGGTGGTCGCCTCGGTGCACTCCAAGCTCCGGATGGAGCGCGCCGCGATGACCCGCCGGATGCTCGCCGCGGTGGCGAACCCGCGCACCGACGTGCTCGGCCACTGCACGGGCCGGCGGCTCACGGGCAGCCGGCCGCGTCCGCCGAGCGAGTTCGACGCACGTGCCGTGTTCGAGGCGTGCGCCGAGCACGGCGTCGCCGTCGAGATCAACTGCCGCCCGGACCGGCTGGACCCGCCGCACGAGCTGCTGCAGCTGGCGGTGGAGGTCGGGTGCGTGTTCGCCATCGACACGGACTCGCACGCGCCGGGCCAGCTCGACTGGCTGATCTCGGGCTGCGAGCGGGCTGTGCAGCACGGCATCGGCCCGGACCGCGTCATCACCACCCTGCAGGTCGACCACCTGCTGCACCGACCCCGCTAGACTGCTGGGAATCACTCTCAACAGGAGCGCACCATGGCGGAGCCCCAGCGGCACACCAAGCAGCGGACGGAGATCCTGGACCTGCTGCACGACGTCGACGAGTTCCGCAGCGCCCAGCAGCTGCACGACCTGCTGCGCCACCGCGGCTCCGGGGTCGGGCTGGCCACCGTCTACCGCACGGTGCAGGCGCTGGCGGACAGCGGCGAGGTGGACACGATGCGCACTGCCGAGGGGGAGGCGGTGTACCGGCGCTGCGCGGAGCGCCGCCACCACCACCACCTCGTCTGCCGCGGCTGCGGCCGGACGGTGGAGATCGACGGGCCGGCTGCCGAGAGCTGGGCCGAGCAGGTGGGTGCCGCCCACGGCTTCTCCGACGTCGACCACGTCATCGAGCTGACCGGCACCTGCGCGGCGTGCCGCGCGGCGGTGGAGGCGCCCTCGAGCTGACCGTCCCGTCGGCCGTTCGCAGCGGCACCGGCCAGGACGTCCGGGCGCACGTGTGCGCAAGACTGAGGCCGTGACTCCACTCCACGACCCCGGCCACCGTGACTTCGGCTCCGACAACTACGCGGGTGCGCACCCGGAGGTCCTCGCGGCGATCGCGGAGGCGGCGGGGGGGCACGTGCCCGCCTACGGTGCCGACCCGTACACGGAGCGGCTGCGCGAGGTGCTCTCCGGTGCGTTCGGCGTCGACGCCGAGGTGTACCCGGTGCTCAACGGGACAGGTGCGAACGTCGTCTCGCTGCAGGCGATGCTGCCGCGCTGGGGTGCCGTCGTCTGCACCACCACCGCGCACATCAACACCGACGAGAACGCTGCGCCCGAGCGCGTCGGCGGCCTGAAGCTGCTGCCGGTCGAGACGACGGACGGCAAGCTGACCCCCGAGCTCGTCGCCACCCAGCTCGGGGGCCGCGGCGACGAGCACCGGGCGCAGCCAGGGGTCGTCTCGATCACCCAGTCGACCGAGCTCGGGACGGTGTACACGCCGGAGGAGATCCGGGCGATCGCGGACCACGCCCACGCCAACGGGCTCCGGGTGCACCTCGACGGCTCGCGCCTGTCGAACGCCGCGGCGCACCTCGACGTCCCCCTGAGCGCGCTGACGAGCGACGTCGGCGTCGACGTGGTCTCGCTCGGCGGCACGAAGAACGGGGCCGTGCTCGGCGAGGCCGTCGTCGTGCTCGACCGGGCCGCCGTCGACGGCGTCGGCTACCTGCGCAAGATCGACACCCAGCTCGCCTCGAAGATGCGGTTCGTCTCCGCGCAGCTCCTTGCGCTGTACGAGGGTGACCTGTGGCGGACCTCGGCGCACCACGCCAACGCGATGGCCGCACGGCTGCGAGCGGGGCTGGAGCGGGTGCCGGGTGTCGAGCCCACGCAGCCGACGCAGGTCAACGCGGTCTTCGTCCGGATGCCCGCCGCGCTCGCGGCGCAGCTGCGGCGGACGTGGCACTTCTACGACTGGCGGGCGGGCACCGGCGAGGTACGGCTGATGTGCGCGTTCGACACGAGGCCGCAGGACGTCGACGCCTTCGTCGACGCCGCGCTCGAGGCGGCCGGCGTCCCCGCCTGAGCCGGCGACGACGCAGAGCGAGGCCCCAGGGAGCTCCCTGGGGCCTCGCTCGTGGGTGGCGCGACCGACCGTGCCGGGCCTGGTGCGGCGGTCAGTGCCTGCCGTTGTGCACGTGCCCGGCGGGGCGGCTCGGCCCGTGCGGCGCGCTCGCCCCCGGCCCGGTGTCCAACCGGATCCGCAGCGGCCGACCGGCCACGCGGGTGCGGCTGAGCCGCTCGACCACCTCGGGGGTCAGGCCGGCCGGGATGTCGACGAGCGAGAACGAGCCGAAGATGTCGATCTTGCCGAGGTCCTTGCCGGTCAGCCCGCCCTCGTTGGTCAGCGCGCCGACCGGGGCGTTCGGCTGCACGCCGTCCCGGTGGCCCACCGCGACGCGGTACCGGGTGCTCCCGTCGGCGCGGCGCGTGTCGGTGCGGCGCCGGCCGCCGTCGCCGCCGTGCCCGCCCTCGAGGAGCCGCCCGCGTGACGGCGAGTCGTCCAGCCGCGCCCGGCTGAGGGCGTCGTCGAGGTCGTCGCCCTGCTCGCTGCGCGGGGCCGGGCCCTCGTCGCCCACCGCGAGCGCGGCGAGCACGGCGAGCAGCCGCACGGGGTCGAGGTCCGGCCGCTGTGCGAGGTGTGCGGCGACGGCCTCCGTGTAGGCCTCCAGGCGCCCGAGGGCCGCGCGCGCGTCGGCCTGCGCCAGCAGGGATCCCACACGGTGCGCCGAGACCTGGGCGGGCGTCGGGATCTGGATCTGCTCGAGCTGCACGCGGGTGGTGCGCTCGATCTGCCGGAGCTTGCCCTGCTCGGCCGGCGTGACGAAGGTCAGCGCCTCGCCGGCACGCCCGGCACGCCCGGTGCGTCCGATGCGGTGCACGTAGGCCTCGGGCTCGCGCGGCACGTCGAAGTTCACCACCAGCCCGATGCGGTCCACGTCCAGGCCGCGCGCCGCGACGTCGGTGGCCACCAGCACGTCCACGGCACCTGAGCGCAGGCGGTCGACGATCTTCTCGCGGTCACCCTGCGCCACGTCGCCGGAGATGTAGGCGGCCGAGACACCGCGCTCGATCAGGGCGGAGCCGACCTGCTCGGCCGCCTCCCGGGTACGGACGAACACGATGCTCGCGTCGGCGTCGCTGACCGCGAGCACCCGGGCCAGCGCCCCGGTCTTGTGCCGGAAGGGGACCACCGCGTAGGTCTGCCGCACGGACGTGACGGTCGAGGACTGACGCGACACGGTCACCTGCGCCGGGTCGCTCAGGTGCTGCTCGGCCACCCGGCGGATCGCGGGCGGCATGGTGGCCGAGAACAGCGCCATCTGGCGCCGGTCCGGCGCGGACGTCAGCACGCGGTCGACGTCCTCGGCGAATCCCATGCGCAGCATCTCGTCGGCCTCGTCGAGCACCATGAACCGGAGCCGGTCGAGCACCAGGGTGCCGCGCTCGAGGTGGTCGAGGACGCGTCCCGGGGTCCCGACCACCACCTGGGCGCCGCGCTGCAACGCCCGCTGCTGCGGCAGGTAGGGAGAGCCGCCGTAGACCGCGACCACTCCCACGCCGGGCAGGTGCGCCGCGAACGACTCGATCGCCTCGGCGACCTGGAGCGCGAGCTCGCGGGTCGGGGTCAGGACGACGGCCTGCACGGCGCCGAGCGTCGGGTCGATCGCCGCCAGCAGGGGCAGCCCGAAGGCGGCCGTCTTGCCGGTGCCGGTCTGCGCGACGCCGACGAGGTCACGGCCGGCCAGGAGGGCGGGGATCGCGGCCGCCTGGACGGGGGAGGGGCTGACGAAGCCGAGGTCCTCGACGGCGCGCAGCAGGGCGGGGGGCAGGTCCAGGTCGGCGAAGGTGCTCGTCGGGGCGGCGTCTGCAGGTCGGGCGTCGGGGCCCGGCTCCGATGACGAGGCCGGGGCGTCGGGCAGAGTCGTGGCAGGCAGGGCAGAGCTCATGGCGTGAGGAACCGATCGGTCGAGGGTGAGTCCTGGACCCGGCGCGCTGCGCCAGGCCGGTCGCACTTCCCCGACACACCAGGCCACCCGAGGGCGGCTGCACGACACGAGGGCGGCCGGCGGAGACTCCCGCAGGACGCGCCCGGGGGGACGCGACGAACTCTGAACCAGGTCATCCTACCTCTCGCCCGCCGCAGCGTCCGGGTGCGTGGCAGGTGACGTCCGCCACCTGCAGCAGCACGGCACGGCGGCGGGGCGTCGGGCGGCGCGGGGTCAGCGGCGGGGGAGCCCCAGGCGGCGGCCCTCGATCGCGGGGCACCGGTCCATCACCACGTCGAGCCCGGCGTCGAGCGCACGTCGGGCGGCCGCGTCGTCCACCACACCGAGCTGCAGCCAGACGGCGTGGGCCCCGACCTCGATCGCGTGGTCCACCACGGAACCTGCGTGCTCGCTGTTGACGAACACGTCCACCACGTCGACCGGCGGCGGCACCTCCAGCACCGTCGGGTAGCCGGGCGCACCGTGCACGGACTCGGCGCGGGGGTGCACAGCGACGACGTCGTGCCCGAGATCCTGCAGGTAGGCGGAGACGGAGTACGCCGCACGGGCGGTGTTGGTCGACAGCCCGACGACGGCCCACCGCCCGGGTGCGGTCAGCAGTCGCTGCACCACCGCGGGATCGTTCAGGCCGGCCACGGCACCAGCGTCGCACGACGCGGGGCGCGAGGTGCCGGGCCGGGGTGCGCCGCGACCCGGGCCCGAGCGGCCCGGCGCCTACGATGGTGCCGCCCGACGGAGGTCGGAGGCGAGCGGCGTCGGGACCGCGGGCTGCTGACCGGCACTGCCGCGGCGATCCGGTCGGTGCGGAGGAGCAGGGTGGCGGTGGACGGGACTGGCGCCGGGTCGGACCCGGTCAGCACCCGGGTGCTGACGGTGCCGAACCTGATCAGCCTCGTCCGGCTGCTCCTCGTGCCCGTGTTCGCGGTCCTCCTCGCACGTCGGCAGGACGGCTGGGCGTTCGCCGTGCTGGCCGTCTCGGGCGCCAGCGACTGGCTCGACGGCGTGCTGGCCCGGCGGCTCGGTCAGGTCACCCGTCTCGGCCAGCTGCTCGACCCGGCCGCGGACCGGCTGTTCATCCTGGTCACCATCGTGGCGCTGGCCTGGCGGGGCGCCGTGCCGTGGTGGCTGGTGGCGGCGCTCGTCGCACGCGACGTGGTGCTCGGCCTGATGCTGCTCGTCCTGGCGCGCGTGGGCGAACCGCCGCTGCCGGTGCACCTGGCGGGCAAGGCCGGCACGTTCGCCCTGCTGTGCGCGTTCCCGCTGCTGCTGCTCGCCACGTGGTCCGGGCCGGCCGGGACCGTGGCGACCGTCCTCGGCTGGGCGTTCGCGCTGTGGGGCGTCGGCCTCTACTGGTTCTCAGGTGTGCTGTACCTCGAGCAGGCGCGCCGCGTCCTGCGGGTACGGACTCGGGTGGCGTGATGGCCCGGCACGACAGCCACGTGCCCGAGAGCGTGCGCGACGCGTCGATGACGCTGCTCATCGAGGTGCAACGCCGGCCGCTGGATCCCGGCTACGCGGAGGCCGCGCGACGCCGTGCCCTGGCCGGAGTGCCCAGCCACGGGCGTCGCACCGCCGTGTGGCTGGTCCTCGTCGCGATGCTCCTCGGCCTGGGCGTGACCACTGCGACGCTCACCCTGCGTCAGCCGCAGCCCGGCGCGGTCGCCGCCCGCAACGTCCTCGAGCAGCAGGTCCGCCAGCACCGGGCCGACGCGGAGGCGCTCGCCGCCCAGAACGCGGACCTCAGCTCGCAGATCGCGGCGCTGCAGAACCAGGCGCTGCGCTCGGAGGACCCGGCACTGCTCGCGCAGCTGCAGCGCTGGGCGGTCGCCGCCGGGCAGGTGCCGGTCAGCGGTCCCGGCCTTCGGGTGGTGCTCACGGACGCGCCGACGGACAGCACGACGAAGGACGACCCGGACCTGCGCGTCCAGGACGTCGACCTCCAGATCCTGGTCAACGAGCTGTGGGCGGCCGGGGCGGAGGCGATCGCGGTGAACGGCCAGCGACTGACGTCCACCACCGCGATCCGGACCGCCGGCAGCGCCGTGCTGGTGGACCTCGTCCCGCTCGTGAACCCCTACACGGTGGAGGCCATCGGCTCCGCGGCCGACCTGCAGACCGCCCTGGCCCGGTCGAGCGCCGGTCAGCACCTCGCCACCCTGCGTGCGACCTACGGGATCGGGGTGTCGATCACCTCCCAGCGGCGGCTGCAGCTCCCCGGTGCCGGGTCGACGGTGCTCCAGTCCGCAGCCGTACCGACCCCGAGCCCCACGCCGACACCGAGCCCCACGTCGACCGTGGCACCCACGTCGACCGTGGCACCCACGCCGTCCGGCTCCGGCCCGGCGCGTGCAGCCGCGGCTCCGGTTGTGCCACAGTCGACCGTCGTCGCGCCGGGTGCAGGAGGGGAGGGCCGGTGATCGCGGTCATCGGGCTGGTGATCGGCGTCGTCGTCGGGCTGCTGGTGCACCCGACGGTGCCCGCCGAGCTGCAGCCGTACCTGCCGATCGCGGTGGTCGCCGCCCTGGACGCCCTGTTCGGCGGCCTGCGTGCGCTGCTCGACGGGATCTTCGACGACCGGGTGTTCCTCACCTCGTTCCTCTCGAACGTCGTGGTGGCCGCCTTCATCGTGTTCCTCGGCGACCAGCTCGGCGTCGGCACCCAGCTGTCCACGGCGGTCGTCGTGGTGCTCGGGATCCGCATCTTCTCCAACGTCGCCGCCATCCGCCGTCACCTGTTCAAGGCCTGACGTGAGCGAGGAGCAGACCGCGTCGGAGGGCGACGACCGGCGGGCCGACGACCGGATCGCCTTCCAGGCGCCGGAGGGGGTGACCGAGCCGGACGGAGTGACTGAGCCGGACGGGGTGACCGAGCCGGACGGAGGCGACGTCGCTCCGGTGCCCGCGGGCCGGCCGGACCCCGCGCCGCCGGAGGACGCGGCCGGCGGCCACGGCCGGGACGTGGTGGAGGGTGCGGACGACGTCGCAGCGGAGAACCACGGCGGGGACGGCGGCGGCGCCGAGGACGACGAGGCAGGTCTGCACGAGTCGCACGCGTGGCAGGTGTCCGCCGACGCCGTCGGTTCCCTCCCGCACGTCGACTCGCCCGTCCCGCCCTTCGACCCGGGCCCGCTCGCCGTGATCGGGGCGGCCGCCGTCCCGGACGCCGCCGACGAGCCCTCCGTCGCCCACTCCTCGTCCTCCCCGCACGCTCCCGTCCGCCCCACCGGGTGGGCCGCTCTCGGCAGCGCGCTGCGCCCTCGGGGCACCCGTGCCCAGGTGCTCGCGGGCCTGCTGTGCGCCGTCCTGGGCTTCGCGATCGTCGTGCAGCTGCGTCAGAACAGCGACGCGTCGCTCTCCCAGCTGCGCCAGGACGACCTCGTGCGGCTCCTCGACGAGGCCAGCACCCGGTCCGACCAGCTCAGCCGGGAAGCGGCCGACCTGCAGCGCGAACGCGACCAGCTGGTCAGCGGCTCGAACACCCGCCAGGCGGCCCTCGAAGCGGCCCGCCGCAGCGCCGCGACGCAGGGGATCCTCGCGGGCCGGCTGCCCGCGGTGGGGCCGGGGGTGCACATCACCCTGACGGACTCGGGCGGCTCGATCCGGCCGATCACCATGCTCAACATGCTCGAGGAGCTGCGGAACGCCGGGGCTGAGGCGGTCCAGCTCAACGGTCAGCGGGTCACGGCGAGCAGCGCCTTCACCGGCTCGCCGGGCGCCGTCCAGCTGGACGGCACCACGCTGAGCGCCCCCTACGAGTGGCTCGTCATCGGCGATCCGGACACGATCGCGACGGCTCTGGACATCCCGGGCGGTGCCATGGCCTACGTGCGCAACGACGGGGGGTCCGGATCGGTGGACAAGCTGCAGGAGGTCCACGTCGACGCACTGCGGCCCGTCATCGCCCCTCGCTACGCCACCCCCGCCGCGGCTCCCGGGTCCTAGCGGGAACCGGTGCGTCGGGAACGTCCGGAGCGTCCCGGTTCCCACGCGGTGACAGCGGGCGGCGAGGAGGTGGGGGCTGCGCCGAGCGGACGGTTTGCATAGGGTGTCCCTGACCAGGGCGCAGATCACGGGCGTCCGGGCCGGGTCCTCGGACCGTGAACAGGGGAGGCGTCCATGCAGCACGACGAGCCCGTCGGCGGCGCCGTCCCGAGCGGTGCACCACGGTCCCAGGGCCCGGAGACCACCATCAGCTTCGCCGGGGTCGGGCCCACCGAGGTCGAGCTGGCGGCCCCCATCGGCCTCACACCGGAGGAGACGGTGGCCGTCCAGGCGCTGCCGCCCACGTCGGCGCTGCTGGTCATGCAGCGCGGGCCGAGCGCCGGCGCGCGGTTCCTGCTCGACGCGGAGCGCACCACCGCGGGCCGCAGCACCCAGGCGGACATCTTCCTGGACGACGTGACGGTCTCCCGCAAGCACGCGGAGTTCGTCCGCGAGGGGCAGCAGTTCTGGGTCCGGGACATCGGCTCCCTGAACGGCACCTACGTCAACCGCACCCGGATCGACCAGACGGTGCTCCGCGCCGGCGACGAGGTGCAGATCGGCAAGTTCCGCATGACCTTCCACCCCAGCCCCCACCGCGAGGGTGCACGCGGGTGAGCGGTACCGACGCCGGCCACGAGGCACGGGCATGAGCTCGGGCGCGCGCCGTCCCGCCACCGCAGCAGCGCAGGAGCCGGACAGCGACCTCCCCGCGGTGCCTGCGCACCGGACGGCACGTCCCGACGTGGTCGCCGAACCCTGGCCCCACGGCATCTCGCGACGCGCGAGCATGCGGATCTCGGACGTGCTGGCCGCCCTGCAGCTGGAGTTCCCCGCGGTCACCACCTCCAAGCTCCGGTTCTGGGAGGAGCAGGGCCTGGTCCAGCCCGTCCGTACGTCGGCCGGGTACCGCCAGTACTCACCCGCGGACGTCGAGCGGCTGCGCTACGTGCTGCGGATGCAGCGGGACCGCTACATGCCGCTCAAGGTGATCGCCGAGCACCTGTCCGCGCTCGACGCCGGTCTGGACGACGAGGCCCCGTCCCGCGCCCGGCTGGCCAGCCGGGACGGCGAGACCACGAGCGCGTCCTCGCGGTGGACCGTCGAGTCGCTGGCCGGGGAGGCGGGCGTCGAGCCGGCGTTCGTGGCAGACCTGATGACGGCCGGCGTGCTGCGAGCGGGTCCCCTCGGCGCGCTCGACCTGTACGCCCGGGACGTGGTCCTCGCGGCGGCGCGCCTGGCCGAGCACGGGATCGACGCCCGCCACCTGCGTCCCTTCCGGGCCGCAGCCGACCGGCAGGCCGACCTCGTCGAGCAGGTGGTCGCGCCCGTCCGCGGGCAGCGCAGCGCGTCCTCCCGTGCGCGGGCCGCCACGCTTGCCGCCGAGCTGGGCGAGCTGTGCACGCAGATGCACGCCGCGCTCGTCCGCGCGGCGGTCTCCGGTCTCGAACCCTGACCGCGTCTCGGCGCCCCGACCTGCGGATGAGCTTCACCGGTCCGGTCTCCGGCCGGCCGGGTCTCATCCGCCTCGCGCCTCGGTGCGACGGAACCCCCGCACAGTCGTAGCGTGGACGACGTGGGCGAGGACGGCGGGCTGGTGCAGGTCGAGGTCGTCGGGGTGCGGACGCACCTGGCCGACGACGAGATCGTCGTCCTCCTGCTCGACCCGGACTCGTCGCTCCTCGTGCCGATCCTCATCGGTCCCGCGGAGGCCAGTGCGATCGCAGCTGCCCAGGCCGGGATCGTCCCGCCGCGTCCCATGACCCACGACCTGCTGCGAGACGCCCTCGTCGCCGCCGGCACCACGGTGCGGCGCGTGGAGATCACCGAGCTGCTGGACGGGGTGTTCCACGCCGCACTCGTGCTGGGGGCGGGGGAGCGGGTGGACTCGCGGGCGTCGGACGCCATCGCCGTCGCGCTCCGGTTCGGGTGCCCGGTCCTGTGCGCCGCCGAGGTGGTCGCCGCCGCCGGGGTCGAGGTGCGCACCAGCACCGCGGAGCACGACATCGAGGAGTTCCGCGACTTCCTGGACCACGTCTCGGCCGAGGACTTCGTCACGGGGGAGGACCCCGACGAGGGGACGGGCGGCTCGACCTGACCTTTAGGTTGAGGTTGAGACACGCCCACGACGACACGCCACGAGCGTCGTTGCGTCCCACCAGGCCGCGGCCTACCTTTGCGGCAGACACCGCGCCCGGAACGGGTGCAGCCGCCCTCGTGACGGCGCGGCGGACGGCGTACTGGAGGACCTGGTGACCACCAACGAGACGGCCCCCACCACCGGCTCGGTCCCTCCGGGAGCCCAGGGGCTGCTCTTCGACGACGACCTGCCGGACCTCGACGTCTCGATCGGTTATCGCGGACCCACCGCCTGCAAGGCCGCCGGCATCACGTACCGCCAGCTCGACTACTGGGCCCGCACGGGGCTCGTCGAACCGTCGGTCCGCCCGGCCACGGGCTCCGGCACGCAGCGGCTCTACAGCTTCCGCGACATCCTGGTGCTCAAGGTCGTCAAGCGGTTGCTGGACACCGGCGTCTCGTTGCAGCAGATCCGCTCGGCGGTCGGCCACCTGCGCGAGCGGGGTGTCGAGGACCTGGCGCAGATCACGCTGATGTCCGACGGCGCCTCGGTGTACGAGTGCACGTCCGCGGACGAGGTCAGCGTCCTGGTCCAGGGCGGTCAGGGTGTGTTCGGCATCGCCGTCGGCCGGGTGTGGCGGGAGGTCGAGGGGACCCTCGCCCAGCTGCCGACCGAGCGGGCGGAGGACGAGGCGATGTCGGTTCTCAGCGGTGACGACGAGCTGGCTCGCCGTCGTCGGGCGCGCACGGCCGGCTGACGCCTCCACCGGGCCGCCGTGGTCGACGGCGGCCCCCACGGGTACGGCGGGCTCTCCTCCTCCGGGTGACGCGATCGCGTCAGCGCGTGTCCCGACCGGGTCAGCGTTGGCGCGGTGCGCGCAGCGCCCGGTCCAGCAGCGCGTCGAAGACGCCGGCGATCTCGGCAGCGGCGGCGCCCGGCCACGCGTGGACCGGCTGCGCGGCGCCCTGGGCCTGCTGCAGCGCAGCGCGTTCCGGGACGGCGGGGGAGAGCAGCAGCGGCCCGTAGAGGTTCTGCAGCTCGCCGAGCCGGTA
>DAIDJQ010000098.1 GCA_027451305.1 Cellulomonas sp. | reverse complement strand
TGGTTGGTTCTTGGTTGCTGTCATGGTGAAATCCCTCCTTTCCGCCTGACGTCGCTACCTAAAGTTCTGGCTACCCAAGTGGTCGTGTAGGTGGTTGATCGAAGTCGATGCCGTCGCGCTCGGCGATGGTCTGCAGGTAGGCCTCGATCTCGATGAGTGTTTCGGGTGGTAGCTGGCTGTAGCGGGCTCTCAGGTAAGGCACGAGGCCCGGCAAGGTGGTGTCCGCCTGCCAGCCGAGGACGGCGAAGTACTCGCTGGCGGGCACTTCCAGTGCTACGGCGATGGCGGACACCAGGTCGAGGCGCGGGCGGGCGATGGTGCCCTTCTCCAATCGGATCAGGGTTGTTCGCGGTACCGCCGAGCGGCGCGCCAGCTCCAGCCGTGAGATCTTCTTCGTGATTCTTGTCGCGCGAATCAGTTTGCCTAGTTGTCGAACCTCGTCAGGTGTGGTGGCCATTTCTGCATCTCCTCAATGTATTCCTTTCCATTTTACGCCTATTCCGAGGAATTGCTAGAGTTTTGTGGTCATTTTCGGACACCTTAGGGGTTCGCCTTCGGAGAACGTCCGCAACGATGGTTGGCAGGTGACGTCAGGTGGTTGATTAGTGATCGATAGGTGCGTGGCTATTTGCCGAAGACGTGGTACTCGTCTTGGTAGTCGACGATGTCGAATAAGATCGACTGGGTCAGGTCCCACAGGATGTCGACGTCGATGTGCACGACGTCGTCGGTCCAGCCGGCGTCACGGGCCAGCCGCAGGATCTGATCGCGGACTGAGGCGTACTCGGTGACGTTCTCCAGGACGTGTTCACGGTCGTGGCGGTAGGAGCCGACGTAGGACTCGTCGAAGTCGTCAAGGACCCCCGGGTCGCTCTCGTCGCTGTCCGGCAGGGTCAGGAAGGCCCGAAAGGCGTTGCCGTAGGTGTCGAGGTAGCGCTCGACGCGTGCCAAATGCTCTTCAGGTCCGGCTGCGTGTCGGCCCTGGCGCTCTGGCTCGGCTGGGTGGTCGGGGAAGCGTTCCATCAGGCAGCCCTGCCTTCCGGGGCGAGCGGGTGGTGACGGGGCAGGCGGGGCTGGTCGAGGTAGTCCCATAGCGCGCCGGCCCACAACTGGGTGTCTGGAGTGACGTCGAGCCACTCCATCTCCAGCAGTGCTTGAGCGCGGTGCAGGGTGCCGGTCAGGCCGAAGTGCTGCAGCTGGCTGCCGAGATCGCCAAGGCAGATGGCGATCATCCGGGCGGTGGTGGCGTCGATCGGGCGGCGCAGCTGTTCGGCGTGGTGGATGCCAGCCTCGATCGCCTGGGCGACCTGGGGATCAGTGGTAGAAGACATGGACTTGTCCTCCGATCTCCACGGCTTCCCAGCTGGGTTCGTGGTGGCCGAACATCTCGTCCGGTCCGCGGTGCAGGCCATCGGCGTCGACGTCTTGGCCGGCGACGCCCTGGTAGGCGAGTTCAAAGCGGTGCAGCAGATCGCTCGACGCGGCGTCGATGCCCGGCAGTCGTAGGTAGGCCAGGAACGGGTCGCCTTTGACCCGCACGTGGTGGCACATTTCAGCGGCAACCGGCTCAACGTCGTCGTCGGCCAGGCCGCGGCCGTACTGCATCGGGAAGTGCAGCAGGGTCTGCTCGGCGCGGTTGGTGACGGTCAGCAGCGTGGCCCGCACGGGGTAGTGGCGCGGCTGCTGGCCGCGGTCGGGGTGCTCGCGCCGGTACAGATGGGTGCCCAGGATGTCGAGCAGCAGCCGGCCCTCCGGCTCCATCTGCTCGCTTTGGTAGAGCGGCAGGTACTCGGCGCGAAGCTCGTCCCGGCTGCCGCGGCCCGAGCGGTAGTAGGTGGTCAGGGCCCTGACGGGTGCGTCGTCGGGCGCGTACTTGATCAGCGAGTAGGCGATCAGGCGGCCGGTGACCGGGTCGATGTCGCGGCCGTGGGGCAGGTTCTGCATGAAGTCGCGGCGGACCTCATCGGCCATGACCCGGGCGAAGAGCTCGGGGGCGTTCTTGGGGTAGGGCAGCTCACGCATCAGCTCGTCCTGCAGACGGCGGCGCTCCTGGTCGGCGTCGAAGAAGCGGGCGAACGCCTCGGGCGTGAGCCGGTTCTCGGTTGGTTCTCGGTGTTCCACAGTTGGTTCCTCCTTTCTGTGGCATGGGGTTGTTGTGGTGGACGACGGGCAGAACCCGTCAGGGTCGGGGGCAGGGCATAGCCGCTACGGGACGCTCGCGTCGGGGCCCTCTTGCGGCGCGATGGTCGCGTCGAAGTCGGCGTTGGCGAGTACGAGGAAGAGACCAGTGGGTAGCGACTCGGCGTCCGTGATGGCGCTGCGGATCGCGATCGCCCGCGTCTCGGTGGGTGTTAGCCAGAGCACGCGCGGGAAGACGCCGCGGGTCTGCTGCTCGATGCCGGTGGCGGCGTAGCGGGAGTAGACCGCGCATTTGGCGAGCACCTTCGGCAGGTGTTCGGTGTCGCGGTCGACCTCGATGAACCAGTGGTCCTCGAAGTCGCCGCTGGCCGTGATGAGCGACAGGTCGGGCTTGAGCGTGACCGCCCGGGTGTCCGCGCCGAGGAAGGTGCGCCAGTTGTCGGGCTCTGTGGCCAACTCGACGACTTCGAGACGTCCGGCACGCTGGAGCTCGCGGACGCGGACGGCGCACTCGGCGACGGCCAGGGTGTGATCGACGAACAGCGTCGACGGCTCGCTGTAGCGGTGGCGGTTGTGAGCGCCGGAGCGTTCCTGCTGGAGGCGGCTGCCAGTGCTCGTCAGTTGCCAGACGATGCCCTGGCTGCCGTGGCGTACCCCGCCGACGCGGTGCTGCAGCCGGTCCAGGATGCCGAAGCTCTCCAGTTTGGTCAGGGCGCGCTGTGTTGCCCGGGTGGCCGCCGAGACTGTGGCGTGCTCGGTGCCGACGGCGAAGTGCAGTCGTTGAATCTGGCGTGAGGTCAGCAGCCTGAACTGCTCCAGATCGTCCAGGACAGTCAGGTCGCGCGGTGCCAGGCGTTCGACGAGCTGTGACCAGGGCTGCGGGCTCATCGCGAGACTCCCGATGGCGCCCGGTGGCAGCCTTCGGCCCGGGCCGCGTGACCTCTTGAACCACCGCAGCAGCGGGGAGTCCCCTCCTTGCCAGAGGTGAAACCGCACGTGGTTGGCCGAGGAGACGGCGGCGTCGCCGTCGTGAAACGACAGCCGACACGACAGGCGGCCGGACAGGTCGTCCAAGAGGTGAGGCCGCTCATGGACGTGTCCCTCCGGAGCGTTTGGTGCGTCCAATCGGTCCGAGTGATGTAGTGGTCGGCAGCAGCCCGGCAAGGTCATCGGCGGAGTCGGGCTCCTCGACTGCAACCGGCGGCAGCGGCCGGTGGTGGCGGTAGCTCGCGGCGGCGACGTCTGCAGGGTCGAACTGACCGGGCGTGGGCGGCAGGGTCCTGGCCGATGCCCAGCCGGAAGTGGTGCCGCCAGCGACCGGGCGCAGGTACACCTCGTACAGCCCCAGCCCCATGAAGTCCTCGGCTTCGAGCTCGGGCGACAGCTGAGCGAGCATCCGGGCGTCGTCGTAGGCGTCCTGCTTGAAGACGACCTTGGTGCGGGCGTTGTGCATGACGGCGGCGCGCATCTCAGCTGGCATCTGGGCCCAGAACTGGACAGCCAGGAACCAGGCCACCGACAGGGAGCGGGAGCGGGCCAGCGCGTCGGGAAGGGAGACAGTCAGGCCGCTCATGAAGCGGTCGGCCTCATCGACGTAGACGAAGCCGATGTTCTGCTCATGGCCCTTGTCTGCGGCGCGTTCCTGGGTGGCCTGCCAGACCTCGGCGATCACCAGCGAACCGATCAGCTCGGCCGTCAAGGGGCCGATGAGGCCCTCGTTGAGCGGGACGAGCACGATCTTGTGGTCGCGGAACAGGTCGCGCAGTCGGAAGGCGGGGCGGGGCTGGCCGAGGATCTTGACCGCGGCTGGTCGCAGCAGGATGTCGCGCAGCTTGTTCATCGGGGATGCCAGGACGTTGGAGCGTTGGGTGGGAGAAAGGTCTTCGAACCAGGCCCAGAAGCTCATGAGGCCGACATCGCCGGCGGCAGCTAGCGGGCCGACGACTTGGGTGCGGAAGCGCTGGTCGGTCCAGAGGCGCACCAGGTCGACGAGCGTGTAGGGCTCGGCGGCGCTTAGTCCGGCGCGGGCCAGGGTGCGCAGGCTGGCGGAGAAGATGTCGCCGGTGCGCGGTCCCCAGGACTCGGCGAAGGTGCGCTTGAAGACCGCCAAGATGCCATCGGCCACGACATCGGGGTCGCGGCCACTGGCATCCAGCGGATTGAACCCGACCGGGGATTCAGCGGTGGCGTCGATGATCACGACGTCCTTCCAGCGGCGCTTGGGCACCGTGGCAAGGATCTGGTCCGGCATCTGGGCCTTCGGATCTATCACCAGCACCGGCGCGCCTGCGGTGATATCGGCCGTGATGAGGTTCGTCAGCAGGGTCGTCTTGCCCGACCCGGTGGACCCGATGGCGATCCCGTGATGCAGCGCGTCCGTGGCGGCGACACCGATCCGCCGGCCGTCGCCCGGGGCAAGCGCTTCGGCGAACAGCCGCTGCTTGGTCTCGACCTTCGCATCGGTTCGCAGCGTCTTGGGGTGGGCCGGCGGCAAGCCAGGCAGGTCGTCAGCACCGAGCGGCCAGCCGCACAGGGCCACCAGCTCGCTGACCGACAGACTGGTGCCACCCCAGCGGTGCGGCAGGGCGGCGTTCAGCACGTTCGGGTCGTCGGGCTTCAGGTCGATCCGGGCGCCCGGGGCTTCGGCGACGGCGATGGCGGCGGCGAGCTCGCGGCCGAGGACGCTGCGTCGTTCGCTGGTGGCGGCAGTGACGCCGATGCGCACGGTCACATCGAAGCGGTGCTCAGCCGCACGGCTGCGCAAGGCGGCCCGCACCTCGTGCGGAGCATCACCCGGGCCGGCAAGTACCGCCCGCAGCAGGGAACGGGGACGTGGGTCGGTGACCCGGGCGGGTACGTGTTCCGGGCCGCGG
>DAIDJQ010000097.1 GCA_027451305.1 Cellulomonas sp. | reverse complement strand
GACGGGCACCCGACCCCATGCAGTTTCTCCGTACCCGCACGTAGGCTCGTGGCCACCTGCCCGGCGAGGAGGACGTGATGACGGTCGACGTGCCATCGGGGTCGGAGCTCGACGACGTCGTCCAGGTGGCCGGCCGGATCCGTGCGGGCATCGAGTCCGTCATCACGGGCCGACCGGACCTGGTGCGGGTGAGCCTGGCCGTGCTGCTCGCCGAAGGTCACCTGCTGCTCGAGGACGTCCCCGGCGTGGGCAAGACGACGCTCGCGAAGGCGATCGCCCGGTCGATCGACTGCACCGTGGGCCGCATCCAGTTCACGCCCGACCTGCTGCCCAGCGACCTGACCGGCGTGAACATCTTCCGGTCCCAGACGCACGAGTTCGAGTTCCGGCCTGGGCCCGTCTTCGCGCACGTGGTCATCGGCGACGAGATCAACCGCGCGTCGCCGAAGACCCAGTCGGCGCTGCTGGAGTGCATGCAGGAGGCGCAGGCGACGGTCGACGGCCGCTCCTACCCGCTCCCCCGCCCCTTCCTCGTCGTCGCCACCCAGAACCCGGTCGAGATGGAGGGCACCTACCCGCTCCCCGAGGCGCAGCGCGACCGGTTCATGGCCCGGCTCACCGTCGGCTACCCGAGCGTGGAGTCCGAGCTGGAGATGCTCGACCTGCAGGAGCAGTCGGACCCGCTCGACCGCCTGCGGCCGGCCACCGATGCGGAGCACGTGGCCGCGATGATCGACGCCGTCCGCCGGCTCTACGCCTCGCCCGCCGTCAAGCGCTACGTCGTCGACCTGGTCGGAGCCACCCGGCAGGACGCCGGTCTGCGGCTCGGCGCCTCCCCGCGGGCCGCGATCCAGCTGCTCCGCGCCGCCAAGTCCGTCGCCGCGATGGCCGGCCGGGACCACGTCCTGCCGGACGACGTGCAGCAGCTCGCCGTCCCGGTGCTGGCCCACCGGCTGCTGCCGAGCACGGAGTCGCGCCTGTCCGGCCGCAGCACGGCCCGCATCGTCGAGGACGTCGTCGAGCGGACCCCGCTGCCCGGGCCGGTGGCCAGCTCGGGCCGGGTGCGGCGCGCGGCGGGCTGATGCTGCCGCGACCGACGGTGCGGGGCTGGGGGCTCGTCGCCGGCGGGCTCGTGCTGGTGCTGCTCGGTGCGCTCCTCGGTGCGGTCGACCTGGTGCGCGGAGGCGTCGTGGCGCTCGTCCTGGTGGTCGGAGCCGAGGTCGGCGTGGCCGTCACGGTCCCCGGGCGCGGACGTCACCGGATCGAGGTGCGCCGGTCGGTGGACCCCAACCCCGTGCACGTGGGCGAGGCCGCGCAGGTGTCGGTCGAGGTGGTGGCCGTCGGCCCGGCAGCCCGGGTCCGGCTCGCGGGGCTGCGGTTCGCCGAGCAGGCTGCGACCGAGCTGTCCGGGGGGCGGGCGCTGCGCGCACGGGTGAACCGCGGCCCGGGCCGGGTGTCGCTCCAGTACCGCATAGGTGCGACCCGCCGGGGGCGCTGGTCCATCGGCCCCCTCGTCGTGATCCACGGCGACCCCTTCGGCGTGGTGCGTGCGCCGACGACCCTCGGCGGAACGGCGGACGTGGACGTGTGGCCCGAGGTCGTCGCGCTGCCCCCGCCGAGCGACGTCCTCGTGGACGAGCCTGACCGGGTGGCGCTGGGCGCCCGCACTCCGTCGCCCGACGACGCGGCGTTGCGCGACTACCGCGAGGGCGACGACCTGCGTCGGGTGCACTGGCGCAGCAGCGCCCGACGCGGAGCCCTCCTCGTCCGCTCGGACGAGCGCGCGGGCATGCGCCCGGTGAGCGTGCTGCTGGACCAGCCCGTCCGGACCACCGCGTTGGAGTGGTCGATCTCGTTGGCGGCGTCGATGGCGATCGCGATGCTCGAGGGCGGGCACCCCGTGCGGCTCGTCGGGCTCGATGCCGCGAGCACCGGACGGGTCGCGGACGGACGGGAGATGCCTGAGTTCGTGCATGCGCGCAGCGGACCGCAGGCGCGCGCGACGCTGCTGGACCGGACGATCGACCTCGTCGGCCCCCGGTCCGACGCGGAGGCGGAGCAGCGGCTGCTGGACGGGGTGCGGCTGCTCGAGACCGCCGAGGGCGGCGGAGAGATGGTGCTGGCGGTGCTCGGGCCGCTGTCAGGGCCCGCCCGCGCGGCACTCGTGCACGCCAGCAGCCCGGTGCACAGCTGGGCCGTGGTTCGTGCCGACGGCCACAGCCCGGCCGAGGCCGCCGCGGCGGAGCACACCGTTCGCGCGCTGCGACGGGCGGGCTGGCGGGTGTGCCGGGCGACCGTCGGCGAGGACATGCAGGACTGCTGGCGCCGGCTGCTCGGGATCGCGGCATGAGCGCCGCCCGCTCCCGTGCCGACCACGAACCCGCAGACGTCAGGCCCTGGCTCGGCTCGGCCCTCGTCGCAGCGGCCACCTGCGCCGCCCTGCTCGCGCTCACGCACCTGATCCAGCCCGGTGCCTGGCTCCGTGTCGCATGCCTCTCGGTGCTGCTGCTCGCTGCCGTCGTCGGCGGGGTTCGCGCCCTCACCCGCTCCGCCTGGCTCCCCAGCCTCGTCGGCGGCCTCGTGGCGCTGGTGGGGCTCGTCCTGCGGTACGGCGCCCCCTCGGGCGGCGGCGCCCAGGTGCTGCCGACCTTGGCGGCCGCGCGCCGGACCTGGGCACTGGCGGGCGAGGGCATCACGGCGATCCAGGCCTCCCTGGTGCCGATGCCCCCCGGCCGTTCGGCCGAGCTGCTCGTCGTCGCGGGCGCGGTCGCCGTGCTCCTCCTCGTCGACGCGCTGGCGCTCGGCGCCGGGGTGCCGGCGCTGGCAGCCCTTCCGCTGATCACGCTCTGGGTGCCCGCCGTGGTGCTCGGGTACCCCGCCTCGGGCTGGGCGGTGCTCTGGACCGCCCTCGCGTACCTGATGCTGCTGGCGCTGAGCACCGCGCCCCGCGAGACGCCCGCCGACCGCGTCCGCCGTTCCACGACCGTGCTGGCCTCCGCCGCCGGCGTGGTGGCGCTCGCGCTCGTGGCCGCGCCGGCCGTCGCCGCCCTGCCGGGCTGGTCCTCGGTACGGCTGCCGAGCTTCGGTACCGGCCCCGGGGGTCCGCTCGTCCTGTCGGACAACCTCGACCTGCGAGACAGCCTCGGCTCCCGATCGGCGCAGGTGGTGCTCCGCTACACGGTCTCGCACGCTCAGCCGCCGGACGGCGGTCCGGGTGGTCCGACGCCGGCGTCGACGTCGACGGCCCCGTCGTCGGTCGGACCGCTACGGGCGTTCACGCTCAGCACGTTCGACGGCCGTCAGTGGTCCCGGTCCGGGGTCGACCAGGTGTTCCCCTTCGACCCCGGCTCGTGGCTCGGCGCCGACGGCAGCGTCCTCGACCCCGCGAGCGAGCTGGACGTGCAGGTGCAGGTCGAGTCGCTGAGCGAGACGCGGCTGCCCATCAGCACGTTCCCGCGCACGGTGTCCATCGACGGCTCGTGGTCGTACGACCCGCAGCGCGACGAGGTGGTCGGCAGTCAGGCGACCACCGCAGGGCAGACCTACACGATGCAGGTGGCGGTGCAGAACCTCACGGCCGCCGAGCTCTCGGCAGCGGGCATCGGCCAGCCCCCCGGCGGCGAGGACTACCTGCAGGTGCCGACGACGCAGCACCTGGCCGACATCACGGCCCGTGCGCACCAGGTCGTCGGCGATGCCGCCACGGCGTACGACAAGGCGATGGCCCTCCAGCAGTACTTCCGTTCGGGTGCCAACTTCGTGTACGACCCCAAGGTCCCCCCGGCGACGTCGCAGGACGCCGTCTGGGACTTCTTGCAGTCGCGGCACGGGTACTGCGTGCAGTTCGCCTCGGCGATGACGATGATGGCGCGGATCCTCGGAATCCCTGCGCGGGTCGCCGTCGGTTTCCTGCCCGGCACGGCGACCGGGAACCCGGGCGAGTACGTGGTGAGCGGCAAGGACGCGCACGCCTGGCCGGAGCTGTACTTCGCCGGTTACGGATGGGTCCGCTTCGAGCCGACACCCGCTGTGCAGACCGGGGCGCCGCCCGCGTGGAGCGATCCCGTCGTCAACGCCGCCGGCTCGGGCGCGCAGAACCCGAACGACCTCGGCCGCGCCGGCCAGGCGGCGGGCGGCGCAGCCACGACCGCCCCGACCACTGCCCCGGCCAGCACGGGCACCCGTGCGGCGCGGAGCAGCTGGGCCCCGACGGCGATGACGGTCGGGTTGGTGCTGCTCGTGGCGGCAGCGGCACTCCTCGCCTGGTGGCGGCACTTCCGGCGCCATGCGGAGCTGAACGCCGAGCGGGCCTGGCAGACGTTACGAGGGCGCCTGGCCAGGAGACGGATCACGTGGTCGGACGCGACGACCCCTCGCGGTGCGGTCCGCGCTGTCCAGGAAGCGCTCACCGAGATGACCGGCGCGCAGCTGAACGGGTTCGCTCTCGATGCACTGACCCAGCTGGTCAGGACCGTCGAGGCCGAGCGCTACGCACGCGGGCACACCGCCTGCACGTCGAGCCAGCTGCACCACTGGCTCGCTTCCGTGCTGGCCGGGGTCGACCGGTTGCTCAGCGACCGTTCTCGCCGCGACGCCGCTCCCAGCGCTCCTCCAGCCGGGCCATGAAGCCCTGCTTCGGTGCGGCCTTGCGCCCCGGCTGCCGCACGTGTCCGTCTCCCCCGACGACCCCTCGAGGACCGGCCGGGCGCCGTGGCATCGCGAAGGCGAGCGCCACGGAGGCGAACATGAGCACGAAGCCGACGGCACCGAGCCACGGCATGGAGTTCGCCGCTCCGAGAACGAGCAGGAGGAGCCCCACCACCGCACCGAGGCCGGCCATCACGAACCGGACCACGGGACGACGTCGTCGCTGGGTCAGCGTGTTGGCGAGCCGGGGATCGTCGGATGCGAGCTGGCGTTCCATCTGCTCAAGCACCCGCTGCTCGTACTCGGAGAGTGGCATGGCGACCTCCGATGCACCGATGGACCAACGCCTCTGGTCGCTTCAGGATAGATCGGCCGGAACGAAGGTGGTAGTCGAGCGTGACGGGGTGGGCTCCGTCGACCCGGGCTTGATCGCATGCGGACCGAAGCGGGACCGGACGGCGTCCATGGCCCGCTCCGCCTCACGGCGTCCGACGGCCCCGTCGTGGGATGCCTCGTCCAGCGTCGGCTGCCGAACGGTCGTCGCTGCCGGCGTCAGCCCCTCGGCGCGCACTCCGACGAGACGTACCGGGAGCCCTCCGAGGTCCACTCCGGCCAGGAGCGCCCGGGCTGCGAGATAGATCTCGCGGCCGACGTCCGTGGGCGTGATCAGGGTCCGCGCGCGGCTGAGGGTGCGGAAGTCGGAGGTGCGGACCTTGATCGCCACCGTTCTCGCGACCAACCCGTGCCGCCGAAGCCTGGCAGCGCACCGGTCTGCCAGCTCGAGCGCCTTGGCCTGCACCACGGCGAGGTCGGCCACGTCGGTCAGGAACGTCTCCTCGGCCCCCACCGACTTCTCCTCCCGCCCCGGCTGGACCGGCCGAGGGTCGCGACCCCATGCGAGATCGTGCAGGTGCTCACCGGCGACCTTGCCCACCGCGCGTCGCACCGTGTCCACCTCGCTGTCCGCGAGCTCGGCCACGGTGGTGATGCCCCACCGCGCCAGCGCGGCCTCGGTCCGCTCGCCCACCCCCCACAGGGCACCTACCGGCAGGATGCGGAGGAAGTCGACGGTGGCTGCCCGCGGGATCAGCAGCACGCCGTCGGGCTTGGCATGGCCGGAGGCCAGCTTCGCCACGAACTTCGTCGAGGCGATACCGACCGAGCAGGTGATGCCGTAGCGCTCTCGCACCTGCGACCGGATGAGGGCCGCGATCGCCGTCGGCGGTCCGATCCGCCGGCGCGCACCGGCGACGTCGAGGAACGCCTCGTCGACGCTGACCTGCTCGACGAGCGCCGTGACGTCCCGGAGCAGGGACATCACGCCCTCGGACACCTCGTGGTACGCGTGGTGATCGGGCGGGACCACCACGGCCTGGGGGCACATCCGAAGAGCCGCCGTCATCGGCATCGCGGAGTGGACACCGAACGCCCGGGCCTCGTAGGTGGCGGCGAGCACGACGCCGCGCTGGGCGCCGCCCACGATCACCGGCAGCCCGCGCAGCTGGGGGCGCCGGGCCAGCTCGACCGATGCGAAGAACGCGTCCATGTCGACATGCAGGATCGAGCAGCCGTCGTCCTCCTGCCCCCAGTCCCGCTTGGCCGCTGCCGAACGCGGCCCGCGACTCATGAGGCCCTCGCCGTCTGCACCTCACGCGCCAGCACCGAGCGCACCACGTCGACGAAGTCCTCCGCCTCGCAGAGCGCCTCTTCGGCACGGGCGGCGGTCACGCAGTCGAAGCGACCGGCGTCGACCGCGGCCCGCAGGGGTGCTGCGTCCGCGAAGACAGCCGCCCAACGACGAAGGTCCGGCGCCACGGAGCCCAACATCCCCCAGACCGTCCGGGGCGCCGACCTGCCCGTGGGTTCGCCTTCTGCCGCCACGACGGCGGCGGCGGCGCGCACCGCGGCGAGGTGGGCATGGGAGAACTGCTCCCATGGCTCGGCAGAGAACTGTGCCGCCACGAGCTCGGCGTCCGCACGGAGGAGGAGCAGCCGGGCTCGCCCTGGGACCGGCGCCGAGTCCGTGGCACCCGTCCGTCGAGTCGTCAGCATCATCTCTCCACCTCCCGGGCAACATCTTCGAACATGTGTTCGATCCCTGTCAACCCGCACGGTAGGCTGATGCACCGTGCCGGCCTCCAGCGGGCGGTCCCGCAGACGACCACAGTCGCACCGACCACCCACACGCCCGGGTGTCGGCGGGCGCACCGTGCTGCCGTGGCCGGAGGGGCCGGTCCCGATCAGCACCGGCACCGCCGAGGTCGTGCCCTGCCCCGACGACCCGGACGCGGTGACGCTCCTGGTGAACGGCGTGCCGAGCTCGCACCTCGACCTGACGGACCCCACCCGGCTCGAGTTCGAGTACATGCAGCAGATGGCCGCGGTGCTGGACGCCTTCGCGCCCGCGCCGGAGCCGCTGACCGTGATCCACCTGGGCGCGGGGGGCTGCGCCCTCGCAAGGGCGGTCCACGCGACGCGGCCCGCCTCGCGGCAGCTGGCGGTCGAGCTGGACGAGCGGCTCGCGGCGCTCGTGCGCACGTGGTTCGAGCTGCCCCGATCGCCGGCCCTGCGGGTGCGGATCGGCGAGGCCAGGACCGAGCTCGGAACGCTGCCCGACGGGTCGGCGGACGTCGTCGTCCGTGACGTCTTCGCCGGCGACCGGACGCCCGACCACCTGACGACCGTCGAGCTGACCGCCGACGTCGCCCGTGTGCTGCGTCCGGGCGGCCTCTACCTGGCGAACTGCGCCGACCGGCCGCCGCTCTCGCTGGCGCGATCGGAGGCTGCCACCGTGGCGGTGGTCTTCGCCCACGTGGCCGCGCTGGCGGAGCCCGCCCAGCTGCGGGGCAGGCGCTACGGCAACGTCGTGCTGGCGGGCACCGACAGCCCCGACGTGCTGGACTCCCCCGCCCTGGCGAGGTCGCTGCGGTCCCTTCCGGTGCCGGCCCGCATCCTGCACGGCGCCGAGCTCGCGGACTTCGTCGGCCGGGCACCGGTTCGCCACGACCCCGCCGCACCTGTCGGCTCACCCCCACCCGCCGAGGCGTGACGGTCCGCGTCGACCGCCGAGCTGCCGCACGACCCACCGGTCCTGACGCCCGGACGTGCAGCAGGGCCGCACCCGCGAAGGTGCAGCCCTGCTGCTCTCGATGTGGTGCCGCTACCGGTGGCCCCTGACGGGGCCGCCTATCAGAGCGGACGGACGTGCTCGGCCTGCGGGCCCTTGGCGCCCTGCGTGATCTCGAACTCGACCCGCTGGCCCTCGTCCAGCGACCGGTATCCCTGGGTGTCGATCGCCGAGTAGTGGACGAAGACGTCGGCGCCGCCGCCGTCCTGGGCGATGAACCCGTAGCCCTTCTCGGCGTTGAACCACTTGACAGCACCCTGTGCCATGTCCTGATTCCTTCTGTCCCACCGGTGACGGCGCAGGCCCGCTGCCTCCGCCGTG
Source organism: Cellulomonas sp. (assembly GCA_027451305.1). The sequence continues at coordinate 1,202 of DAIDJQ010000097.1, read as the reverse complement.
CCGCAATGCCTCACGTGCTGCCCCGGGGTGGCACAGCCATGCGCCCGTCAAGCGTCCGTACGTCACTGCAACGCTGGCATCTTTGCACGTGGGACGTGACGCACGCCACGGTTGTCCCGGGAACCGAGCGCCTGCCACGCAACGATCTGGTAAAGGGCTAGCCCTCGTCGGACTGCTCGGCCAGGAAGCGCTCGAACTCCGCGCCCAGCTCGTCGGCGGTGGGCAGGTCGCCCGTCGCGGCGAGCAGGCTGGTGCGACCGATGCTGCGGGTGAACGCGTCGTACTGCTCCTCCAGCGCGTGCACCAGGGCGGCGACCTCCTCGGAACCGGCCACCTGCTCGTCGATCTGCCGGAGGGTGTCCTGCGCCGCCGCCTCGAGCGCGCCGACCTTCAGCTGCAGCCCGGTGACGCGCTCGACGCGGCCGAGCGCGGCGATCGCCGCCTGGGGGAACGGCGACTGGGCCAGGTAGTGCGGCACGTGGACCGCGAACCCCATCGCGTCGTGGCCGGACTGGCCCAGTCGGAACTCGAGCAGCGTCTGGGCGCTGGCGGGCACCTGGACCGTCCCGAACCACGCCGGCTGGTCGGCCACCAGCTCGGGCCGGGTGGCGTGCGCCGTCACCGAGACCGGGCGGGTGTGCGGCAGCCCCATGGGGATGCCGTGCAGGCCGATGGTCAGGGGGACGTCGAAACGCTCGACGACCTGCCGCACGGCGGCCACGTAACGCTCCCACTGCACGTCGGGCTCCGTGCCGTGCAGCAGCAGGAACGGCACGCCCTGCTCGTCCTCGACGAGGTCGACCGCCAGCTCGGGCTCGTCGTACGACGACCACGTGGTGGCGTCGAAGGTCATGGCAGGCCGACGCGACCGGTAGTCCATCAGCTGGTCGACGTCGAACGTCACCAGCCGTCGCGAGCCGAGCTGCTCGGTGAGGTGCTCGGCGGCGAGCTGCCCGGCCTGACCCGCGTCGACGAAACCACGGACCGCGTGCACCAGCACCGGGCCGGAGCCGATCGCCGCACCGCGGGCATCGACCTCCGCGGCGACCTCAGGGTCGACGTCGTAGATCTCGCTGGGGTCCAGCATGTGCGTGCCTCGCTCGTCCTCGTCGTGCGCCGGGCGGCGCGCCCGGTCGAGGTTGTCAACACGCGCGGTGCCGCCGCTCTTCCCGGCGGCCGGCCGGCGGGGCCGTCAGTGGGAG
>DAIDJQ010000096.1 GCA_027451305.1 Cellulomonas sp. | reverse complement strand
CCGGTGGCACGCCGGGTGCATCGACGTCGTGGCCGGGTCGCACCCGGAGCTGGTCGGGCTAGTCGTAGCCGATCGAGGGCTGGAACCCCTCGTGACGTGAACGCACGATGTCGTCCGGAGGACCGCCATGCCCCCACGTTGACCGACCACGTCCCACCGGTGGTGGACGCTCGCCGCCGTCTCCCTCACCCAGCTGCTCCTGGTGCTGGACGGCACCATCGTCAACGTCGCCCTCCCACGGGCCCAGACCGAGCTCCACCTCAGCGACGCCGGTCGGCAGTGGGTCGTCACCGGCTACGCCCTCGCGTTCGGCTCGTTCCTGCTGCTCGGCGGCCGCGTCGCCGACTTCTGGGGCCGCAAGCGCACCTACCTGGTGGGGCTCGGTGCCTTCGGGCTCGCGTCGGTGTGGGGGGGCCTCGCAGCGGACGGTGCCGCGCTGGTGGCCGCACGGTGCGTGCAGGGCGTCGCCGCCGCCTTCCTGGCCCCCGCCGCGCTCGCGTTCGTCACGCTCTCGTTCCCGGACGGCGGCGAGCGCAACCGCGCGTTCGCGATCTTCGGCTCGCTGGCCGGGGTGGGCTCGGCGGCCGGCATGCTGCTGGGCGGGGTTCTCACCGAGCACGCGTCCTGGCGCTGGTGCCTGCTGGTCAACGTGCCGGTCGTCGTTCTCGGCCTGGTCGCCGGGGCGGTCCTGCTCGTCGAGAACCGGGCCGAGGGCGACCGGCGGTACGACGCGGCCGGCGCCGTCACCGCCACGCTGGGGTTCGGGTCGCTCGTCTACGGGCTGACGCTGGCCGAGCAGTCCTGGACCTCGTCGGTCACGGTCGGCTGCATCGTCGCCGGGATCGGTCTCCTGACGGCGTTCGTGCTGGTGGAGCACGGCACCGCACACCCGCTGCTGCCCCTGCGCGTGCTGGCGGACCGCACCCGGGCTGCCGCGTTCTGCGTGCAGGCTCTGGTGGGCGTCGTGGGACTCGGCGCGATGGTCTTCCTCGCGTTCCACCTGCAGCTCGTGATGGGCCTGACACCGATGCAGGCGGGCGCCGGCACGCTGCCCTTCACCGTCGCGCTCATGAGCTCCGTGCCCTTCGCGGTCAGGATGGTGGACCGGCTGGGACCGCGTCGGCAGATGGTCGTGGGTCCGCTGATCAGCGCCGTCGGACTGCTCCTGCTGAGCCGTGTGACCGCGGGCGGGGGCTACTGGTCGCAGGTCCTGCCCGGCCTGGTGCTGATGGGCGCAGGGATGGGCTTCACCGTGGTGCCGCTGAACAACCTCGCGCTCCACGGGGTTGCGCCGCACGACGCCGGCGTCGCATCCGCCACCGCCAACGCGACGAACCAGCTCGGCGGGTCGATCGGGCTGGCCGCTCTCACCGGCCTGTACGTGAGCGTCGCGGGCCGGTCCGGCGCAGGTGTGGAGGCCGTCGTCTCCGGTCACCGTGCCGTGTTCCTGGCCGGGGCGGGGGTGTTCGTCGCGGCGGCCCTGGTGTCCTGGACCCTCCTGCCCACGCGCGCACGTGCGCAGACCGACGGGCGCCAGAAGGTGCTCACCGGGGCCGAGGCGCGCTGAGACGGTCGTCGTCCTCGCAGGCGCGGGTGTGCGCCCTGCCGGCCGGGGGCTGGCAGGGCGCACCGCCCGCGTGCGGACCGGGAGCCTCGGCTACTGGGTGAAGCCCTCCAGCTTGTTCGCGGCGATCACGTAGTCGTTGGTGTAGGTGGACGGGAGGTCGATCGCCTTCTTGATGTTCCCGGCGCCCTTCTCCACGGCGAGGACCGTCTCCGGACCGTTCGCCGGCATCATGCCGTCGGGGAGGAACTGTCCCTTGTCGGCGTCGAGCGCCTTGATGTAGTCGGCCTTCGTGACCAGGCTGTTCGAGACGAAGCCCGGGGGCAGGTGGTCGGCGATGTCGGACGCGCTGTGCGTCGCGATGTAGTGCATCGTGGCGACCAGCGCGTCCACGACCTTCTGCGCGGTGTCCTTGTTCGCGTCGAGCCACGACTTCTGGACGAGCACGGCCGCCGACGGGAACGGCCCGCCGAGCGCCGCCGTCGCGCCGGCCGTCGAGGACAGGTCGATCGCCGAGTACGCGATGCCCTTGGACTCGAGCGCAGCGACCGTCGGCTGCGTGGTCATGCCGCACACGATGGTGTTGTGCTGGAGGGCGGCGACGAGCGTGTCGCCCGCACCGACGCCCTGACGGTGGAACTGCTGGGACGTCACGTTGGCCTTCGACGCCATGTACAGCGTCAGGTCGTCGGTGCCCGACCCGAGGTCGGTCACACCGACCGTCTTCCCGGCCCAGTCGGCGGCCGACTTGACGTTCGACCCGGTCGAGCACATCTCGCGCTCGCCCGGCGCCCCGCTCAGCTGGGCGATGCTGACGACGTCCTTGCCCGCCTGCTGGAAGTCGATCGTGTGCACGTACCAGGCGCCCGCCATGTCGACCTGGCCCGACGCCACCGCGTCCTCGGCGCCGACGCCGCCCGACTCCTCGGTGCTCAGCACCATGTTGACGCCGTACTTCGTGTAGTAGCCGAGCCCTGCGGCCAGCTGGTACGGCAGGTAGATCTGCTTGTCGATCCCGCCGACCATCATCGTGACGGTCGGCATGGAGGCGAAGGCCGCGCTTCCGTTGCTGGCGGCGGCGCTGCTGCCGGTGCTGCCGCTCGCGGCGCTGCTGCAGGCGGCGAGGGTCGTCGCCACCGTCGCGGCGAGGATCCCGGTCATCGTTCGGGTGAGCACTCGTCTGGTCATGTCTCGCTTCTCCTCGTTGAGAGCTGATGTGCGTGTGCACGGGGTGCGATCGGGGATTCCATCGGGGCAGGGGTGGAACGGCACCTCCGGGTGTCGGCGGTCGCCTCTGTGCAGACGGCACAGAGGGTCAGGGCGGTGGTGCGAGCGGGCACAGCTGTCGCAGGTGAGGGAGCGGTTGCCGCCCGGGACTAGAGCCCGGCGGTCTCGACGTGCGTGCCGGGACGCCAGCTGAGCAGGCGCTTCTCGAGCTGGCTGATCAGGCCCTCGGCGGTGAGGGCGATGACCGCGATGATGAGCATCGCGGTGAAGATGCCGTCGGGGAGGAAGTGGTTCTGCGAGTACGAGATGAGCAGTCCCAGCCCCTCCTGCGAGCCCAGGAACTCCCCGACGATCGCGCCGATGATCGCGAAGCCGAAGGCGACGTGCAGGCTCGCGATGATCCAGACGACGGCCGACGGCAGCACCACGTCGCGGATCACCTGGGAGCGCGACGCGCCGAGGACCCGCACGTTGGCCAGCAGGTTGCGGTCGACCTCACGGACGCCCTGGAACGCGTTGAAGAAGACCACGAAGAACACGAGGACCGACGCGAGCAGGATCTTCGACGTCGGGCCGAAGCCGAGCCACACCACGAAGATCGAACCGAGCACGATGCGCGGGACAGCGTTGAGGACCTTGATGAACGGCCCCATCACGTCGGCGAGGAACGGCACCTGACCGAGCAGCACACCGAGCACGATGCCGGCCAGGGTGCCGTAGACGAAGCCACCCAGCGCCTCCTTCATCGTGACCTCGATCTGCAGCCACAGCGAGCCGTAGGGCGTGCCGTTCTGGACCCAGTCCACGAGCTGGCGCGCGATCCCGGACGGCTGCCCGAAGAAGAACGGGTCGACGATCTTCAGGTCGGTGAACAGCTGCCACCCCCCGACGATCACGACCACGGCGGCGGCACGCGCCGCCTGGACCTGGATCCGTCGACGCCGGCCCCGCGCCCGTGCGGCGGCAGCGATCGAGGCTTCGTCGCCGGGAGGCGTCTGGCGGAGGTCCTCCTGGATCGCAGCGAGCGCCTTCGCCTCGCTCACGGTCGAGATCTGGTGGTTCACTTCCGTCCTCCTGAGGTCTCCGCGGTGCGTCCGGTCCTGGCGTAGGCGCGCTCGACCTCTTCGCGCAGCGACTCCCAGATCTGCTGGTGGAGCTCGAGGAAACGTGGCTCGAAGCGGATCTCCTGCACGGCGCCGCGCGGGCGCGGGAGGTCGATGTCGTAGACCGCCTTGACCGTGCCCGGGCCGGCGGTCATGACGACCACCCGGTCGGCGAGCGCCACGGCCTCCTCGAGGTCGTGCGTGATGAACACGACCGACGGCCTGGTCCGCTCCCAGAGAGTCAGGAGCTCGTTCGACATGATCGCCTTGGTCTGCACGTCGAGAGCGCCGAACGGCTCGTCCATGAGCAGGATCGACGGCTCGCTGATCAGGGACGCCGCGAGCGTCGCGCGCTTGCGCATGCCGCCGGACAGCTGGTGCGGGTGATGGTCCTCGAACCCGGCGAGCCCGACGACGCGGATCCACTCGCGAGCCTTCGCCAGCGCCTCCTGCTTCGGCACGCCGCGGAACCGCGGACCGAGTGCGACGTTCTGCAGGACGCTCTTCCAGGGCAGCAGGGCGTCGCTCTGGAACATGAAGCTCATGTTGTGCGAGATCCCGTCGACCGCCCGCCCGCCCACCCGGACGACGCCGGCCGACGGTCGCTCGAGACCGGCGATCATGGTCAGGGTCGTCGACTTCCCGCAGCCGGTCGGTCCGACGACCGCGCAGAACTGGCCGGGCTCGACCGCGAATGTCACGTCGCGCAGCGCGGTCATGGCCGCACCCGACGGGGAGACGAACCTCTTCGTGACACCGGAGATCTCGATGCGGGATCGCTCCTGCACATCGTTCACGCCGCCTGGCCGGGTCGCCGCACGTGGTGCCGTGAGCGGTCCGCCGGCAGCCTGACGGGCCGAGCCCGTCGGGGTCTGGCTGATGGGGGTCATGCCTGGTGGTCCTCTCACCTCGTCGTGCGGTCACCGAGTGAGATGACTGTGAGCGGAGTCACATATGGCGTCCAGATTTCGTCGCTAGATGGCGTCAAGAGGTCGCTGCGGCCTTTGTTGGCGATTACGGTCGCGCGTCCGTAGGACCTAGGTCGCACTACGATCCGGCAATGGCACTCATCGGCGAACGCCAGCGGCTCTCGACGCAGATATTCGTGCTGCAGATCGTGATCATCCTGCTGACCGTCGTCGCCGGGTTCGCCGTGTCGGTCGTCCAGGCCAGGCGCGTGCTCGACCAGCGCACCGGGGAGACCTCGCTCGCGATCGCCCGCACGATCGCCTCGATGCCGGACATCGTCTCGGGTCTGACCGCGCCCGAGCCCGCCTTCGTCATCGACCCGATCGCCGAACGCATCCGGCTCGCGACCGGTGCGGCGTTCATCGTCGTCGCCGACCGTCAGGGCATCCGCTACTCGCACCCCAACCCCCGGCTGATCGGCACCTCCCTGCTCTCCGACCCGGACGAGTCCGTCGCGTCGGTGCTCGCCGGGAACACGTTCGTCGGGGTCCAGAGCGGGTCCCTCGGCAGGTCCATGCGAGCCAAGGTGCCCATCCGTGCCGCCGACGGCTCGGTCGCGGGGCTCGTCTCGGTCGGGGTGCTCGAGGCCAAGGTCAGCTCGGAGCTGGCCGCCCGGCTCCCCGAGTCGTCGGTGCCGCCGCTGCTCGCCCTCGCTCTCGGGGCGCTCGGCTCGCTCCTGCTGGCGCGGCGGGTGAAGCGGCAGACCTTCGGGCTCGAGCCGCACGACATCGCGGCGCTGCTCGAGCAGCGCGAGGCGATGCTGCACAGCGTCCGCGAGGGTGCGCTGACGATCGACTCCGCCGGACGCGTGACCCTCGTCAACGACGAGGCGACGCGGCTGATCGGGATCGACTCGTCGGCGCTCGGGCGCGACCTCGCCGAGGTGGCGCCGGCCGGCCGGCTTCGCGACGTGCTCACCGGTCGGGTCACCGGTCGCGACGAGGTCGTCCTCGTCGGTGACCGCATCGTGGTCGTCAACCGGATGCCCGTCGAGGTGCACGGGCACCCGGTGGGCGCCGTCGTGACGCTGCGGGACCGCACCGAGCTCGACGGGCTGCTGCACGAGCTCAACGACGTCCGTACCCTGTCCGACGCCCTGCGCGCGCAGGAGCACGAGTTCGCCAACCGCCTGCACGTCATCGGCGGGCTCCTCGAGCTCGAGCGCTACGCGGAGGCCGTCCAGTTCGTCAACGTGAACTCCTCGCTGCACCAGGAGCTCGCGGCGGCGCTCGTGGGCCAGATCGGCGACCCGATCGTGTCCGCGCTGCTGCTGGGCAAGGCGTCGGTCGCGAGCGAGCGGGGCATCACGCTCCGGGTCTCCATGCTCACAGAGGTCCCCGAAGGCCTGGTCGACTCGCGGAGCCTCGTGACGATCCTCGGCAACCTGATCGACAACGCGCTCGACTCCGCCGCGCAGGGCGGCGCCGGCGGCCACGTCGACGTCGCGCTCGGGGTGCAGGGCTCCGAGCTCACGCTGCGCGTCCACGACTCGGGGCCGGGCATCGACCCGTCCCTGTCCGCCGAGATCTTCCGCGAGGGGTTCACCACGAAGGTCGCCAACGGGAAGGGCCGACGCCGAGGCCTGGGCCTCGCGCTCGTGACCCAGGCCGTGCGCCGACACGACGGGCGGGTCGTCGTCGACAACGTCGACGGTGCCGTGTTCACCGTCGCTCTCCCCGTCGTCCACCAGCAGGGGGTCCGGGAGGTCCTCGCACCATGATCCGTACCGCCATCGTGGACGACGACTTCATGGCCGTGTCGGTGCACCGGCAGTTCACCGAACGGGTCCCCGGCTTCGAGATCGTCGGCACGGCGAGCACCGGTGCGGCCGCGCTCGC
>DAIDJQ010000095.1 GCA_027451305.1 Cellulomonas sp. | reverse complement strand
GGTCAGGTCGATCCGGGTGTCGCCGACACCTGCCCGCACGCCGCGCGCGGCGGAGTCCCGGTCCGTCAACGTCACCGTCGACGAGCCGCTGACCTGCTGCGCCTGGGACAGGCCGGGCGACGTCCAGTCGGTGCGCTCGGCCAGCGCGGCGGGTCCCGCGGCGACGAGCGCGAGGATGGCGACGGCGGTGAGCGCGCCGCTCCGGCGTCCGCGCAGCCCCGCACCGATGATCGCCAGGCCCGCGAGCACCACGGTCACGCCGGCCGCCGTGGCGACGACGGGACCGGTGAAGGCGCCGGCGCGGTGCGCGATCAGCAGACCTGCGAGCGTGAGCAGGCCGAGCGCCACCACGCTGCCGACCAGGGGGAGGCCGGCGCTGCGGCGCGCCGGCGCCGGGTACACGGGCGGCCGTGGTGCGGGACCGGGACCGGGGCCGTAGGGCGACGGCCCGTACGGGCCCGGGTCGTAGCCGGCGGGGCCGCGTCCGGGAGCCTGACCGTAGGACGTGGCCGGGTAAGGGCCGTACGCGGTCGGTACGGGCGGGGGGCCGGCGGGTGCGTAGCTCGTCGGCGCATAGGGCGCCGGTCCGGCGCTCGCCGGGTACGCCGCCGGGCCGTGCCCGGTCGCGGTGGTGCCGGCGCCCGACGTCGGAGGGGCGTAGGTGCCTGTCGGCGGCATCGGCGCACCGGGCGGCGGCACGGGACCGCCGGGGAAGGGCCCGTACGGGCTCGGCGGCCGGTGGGGCCTCCGGTTCGAGGCGGCCGTGGCGAGAAGGACGACGATCCCGATGACGGCGGCGACCCAGAAGATCGCCTGCATCCAGCCGGGGAAGTCCCACGGACCGAACCCGATCGAGCCGCGGCCCAGGCCGACGACGAGCATCGCCAGGGCGCCGAGCAGCGCGATGTCCGGGTGGCCCAACGTGAGCCCCTCGAGGTGGATGCGGCCGTCGCGCTGCTCGGGCAGCAGCGCCCAGGCGATCGCGTACAGCACGAGGCCGAACCCGCCCAGCAGCACGGTGACGGCGACGATGCCGCGCACGAGCAGCGGGTCCACGCCGAACCGTGCGGCGAGACCGCCGCACACGCCGCCGATCCAGCGCTCCTCGGAGCGGTAGAGCCCGGTGCGTCGGACGGCGGCGAAGAACCCCGTCATCGGGGCGGGCGCCGGTCCCGGTCCCGGCGCGGGAGGTGTCTGGTTGTCCATGCCTCGATCGTCCGCCGCGTGGCACCGCGCCCACCATCGGGTGTCCCCCTGACCGCACCCTGAACCGGCCCTGATCCTTGCCGTGCGGGGCACCCCACCTGCACCCCGACGTGTCACGATCGACCCGTGTGGAGCACCCCGCTGCCGGCGCCGGCACCGCGCCTGCCCTGGCGCCGGCCGCCTCAGGGTCGGCGCCTGGCCGGGGTCGCCGCCGGGCTCGCAGCGCATCTCGGCCTGTCCGTCCGGCTGGTGCGCATCCTGTTCGTCGTGCTGACCCCGGTGAGCGGCGTCGGGCTGCTGCTGTACCTGTTCTGGTGGTTCACCGTCCCGGAGGGTGACCCGGTGCAGGCCGCGGGCGAGGCCCGCCCGGCGGCGCTGGGCCGGCTGGCCCGCCGCCAGGGCTTCGACGGGGAGCCGGCGCGTCTGCCGGTGACCGACGTGACGGTCGGAGCGCTCCTGGTGGCGGGCGCGGCGGCGCTGCTGCTCGCGCGGCGGCAGGGCGGTCTCAGCGTGCAGTGGGTGATGCCGGTGCTGCTGGTGGCCGCCGGCCTGGTGCTGGCGTGGAGCCAGCTGGACGGGGTGCAGCGCGGGCGGCTGCGCGAGCGCGCCGGCGGTCGGCTGCCGGTGAGCGTGCTGCGCCTGGTCGGTGGGGTGGTGCTGGCGGGCGTGGGCGTGCTGCTGCTGGTGGGCGAGGCCAGCGGGCAGGGGATCGAGCCGGCGGTCCTGGTGCAGGCCGTCGTCGCCGCGGTGGCGGTGCTCGCCGGGGTCGGGCTGGTGCTGACCCCCTGGTGGCTGCGGCTGTGGCGCGAGCTGGCGGACGAGCGCGCGGCGCGGGCCCGCGAGGGGGAACGGGCGGACATCGCCGCCCACCTGCACGACTCGGTGCTCCAGACCCTGGCGCTGATCCGGGCGCGGGCGGACGAGCCCGCCGAGGTCGCCCGGATGGCGCGAGCCCAGGAGCGCGAGCTGCGCGAGTGGCTGTACGACGAGCGTCCGGCCCCGGGCACCTCGTTGGCCGCCGCGCTGCGCGCCGTGGTGGCCGAGGTGGAGGACTCCCGTTCGGGCCCCGGCGGCGAGCCCGTGGCGGTGGACGCCGTCGTGGTGGGGGACCGGGTGCCGGACGAGGGCACGGACGCACTGCTGGCCGCGACCCGGGAGGCCCTGGTCAACGCGGTGGTGCACGGTCGGCCGCCCGTGTCCCTGTACCTCGAGGTGGGTCCGGACGAGGTCGAGGTGTTCGTCCGCGACCACGGCGACGGGTTCGACCTGGACGCGGTCGGTCCCGACCGCTTCGGGGTGCGGGAGTCCATCATGGGGCGCGTGCACCGCCGCGGCGGGACGGCCACCGTGACCAGCCGGCCGGAGCGCGGCACCGAGGTGCACCTGGTCCTGCCGCTGGGAGCGCCGGCCGCCCCGGCGGCCCGGCCGGTGACGTACGGCAGCGGCCGCGACGCGACGCCGGAGGTGGCGGGATGACGACGAGCGTGGTGCGCCCGCCGGTCGACGTGGTGCTGGTGGACGACCACCACATGTTCCGCACCGGCGTGCGGGCGTCCCTGGACGAGCGGGTCGCGGTGGTGGGCGAGGCCGACGGCGTCGACGAGGCCGTCGAGGTGATCCACCGGCTGCGGCCGCCCGTGGTGCTGCTGGACGTGCACCTGCCGGGCGGCGACGGGGGCGGCGGCGCCGAGGTGATCCGGCGGTGCGCCGACCTGCTGGCGGGCACCCGGTTCCTCGCGCTGTCGGTGTCCGACGCCGCCGAGGACGTGGTCGGCGTGATCCGGGTGGGCGCACGGGGGTACGTCACCAAGGCGATCAGCGGGCCCGACCTGACGGACGCGGTGCTCCGCGTGGCGGGCGGCGACGCGGTGTTCTCACCCCGGCTCGCCGGCTTCGTGCTCGACGCGTTCGGCACCGCGGCGGGCGACGTCGCCACCGGCGACGACGAGCTGGACAGGCTGTCGGCCCGCGAGCGCGAGGTGATGCGCCTGATCGCGCGCGGCTACTCCTACCGCGAGGTGGCGGGCGAGCTGTTCATCTCGGTCAAGACCGTGGAGACCCACGTCTCCGCCGTGCTGCGCAAGCTCCAGCTCTCCAGCCGGTACCAGCTGACCCGGTGGGCCGCGGCGCGTCGGCTGCTCTGATCTGCGCAGGTCACAGGGGTCTCGTATCCTCGCCGCGTGACCATCGTGGCCGGTGTCCTGCTCGTGCTGCACCTGATCGGCTGGGCCATCGTGCTCGGCGGCGCGCTGGCGAGCCTGCGGCCGCCGCGCATCCCGGCCGGCATGCTGCACGGTGCGCTGACCGCCCTCGTCACGGGGCTGATCCTGGCCCTGCTGCTGGCGTCCGGCGCCTGGAAGCCCGGTGACGTCGTCAGCTACCCGAAGCTCGGGGTCAAGCTGGTGGTGGCGCTGGTGGTCACCGCGATGGTCGCCTGGGGCGGTCGGCGCAAGGACGTGCCGCGGTGGCTGGTGCTGGGCATCGCGGGGCTGACGGCGCTCAACGTCGCCGTGGCGGTGCTGTGGCGGTAGGCCGGCCGGGCGCGGCCGGAGGCGTGGCTCCGCGCTGACGGCCGGTCCGGCCGGTCGGTGCCCTCGTCGTCGTCGGTCCCGCCGCTCTCGTCGGGACCCGGCCCCGTCCTGGGGTGTGGGCGTGCACGCCTACCCTGGTGTGGCCATGACGTCGCTGTTCGAGAACCTGTCCCTGCCCGTCCCCGGGCGTGCCACGCACGTCGGGGAGTCGTCGGGCCTGCCGGTCGTCCTCCCGCCCCGGGAGGACGCGACCGCGGAGCCGTCGCTGGCCGCCGGCCCGGACGAGGCCGAGCGCGACCGCGCGCGCGCCGAGGCGCACGCGCAGGCGCAGGCTCGCGACGACGCCCGCGCACAGCAGCTGCTGGACGGCCTGAACCCGCAGCAGCGGGCCGCCGTCCTGCACGACGGCGGGCCGCTGCTGATCGTCGCGGGCGCCGGGTCCGGCAAGACGCGGGTGCTCACCCACCGGATCGCGTACCTGCTGGCCACGCACCGCGCCCGGCCCGGGGAGATCCTCGCCATCACGTTCACCAACAAGGCCGCCGCCGAGATGCGCGAACGCGTCGAGGCGCTCGTCGGCCCGTCGGCCCAGCGGATGTGGGTGTCCACCTTCCACTCCGCGTGCGTGCGCATCCTGCGCCGCGAGGCGACCACGCTCGGGCTGCGCTCGTCGTTCTCCATCTACGACTCGGCGGACTCCCAGCGACTGCTCACCCTCGTCGCGCGCGAGCTGGACCTCGACCCGAAGCGGTACCCGGCCAAGGCGCTCGCGGCCAAGATCAGCAACCTCAAGGACGAGCTGGTCGACCCGGAGACGTTCGCCGCCACCAGCGGCCAGGGCGCGGCCAACGACTTCGACACGGCGCTGGCCCAGGTCTACAGCCGGTACCAGCAGCGCCTGCGGCAGGCCAGCGCCCTCGACTTCGACGACCTGATCATGACCACCGTGCACCTCCTGCAGGCGTTCCCCGCGGTGGCCGAGCACTACCGTCGGCGGTTCCGGCACGTGCTGGTGGACGAGTACCAGGACACCAACCACGCGCAGTACGTGCTGGTGCGCGAGCTCGTGGGCGACGGCTCGGACGGGGTCCCGCGCGGCGAGCTGACCGTGGTGGGTGACGCGGACCAGTCGATCTACGCGTTCCGCGGCGCCAACATCCGCAACATCATGGAGTTCGAGGCGGACTACCCGGACGCGAGCACCATCCTGCTCGAGCAGAACTACCGCTCCACCCAGACCATCCTCTCGGCGGCCAACGCGGTGATCTCCCGCAACCCGGGCCGCAAGCCCAAGCGGCTGTGGACGGACGCCGGTGCAGGCCCGCAGATCGTCGCGTACGTCGCGGACGACGAGCGCGAGGAGGCGCGGTTCGTCGCCGAGGAGATCGACCGCCTCGGGGACACCGCCGACGTGCGGCCCGGTGACGTCGCGGTGTTCTACCGGGCCAACGCGCAGTCCCGTGCCATCGAGGAGGTGCTGGTCCGCGTCGGCCTGCCCTACAAGGTGGTCGGCGGCACGCGGTTCTACGAGCGGCGCGAGGTCAAGGACGCGATCGCGTACCTGCGAGCGATCGCCAACCCGGACGACGACGTGAACACCCGCCGGATCCTCAACGTCCCCAAGCGGGGGCTGGGCGAGCGGTCGGAGGCGATGGTCGCGGCGTTCGCCGAGCGGGAGCGGGTCAGCTTCGGGACCGCCCTCGAACGGCTCGACGAGGTGCCGGGCCTCGGGACCCGGGCGGTCACCGCGCTCGCGGGGTTCCGTGAGCTGCTCGCCGGCCTGCGCGAGCTCGCGGCCGAGTCCGGCCCCGCGACGGTGCTCGGCGCGGTCCTCGACCGCAGCGGCTATCTCGCCGAGCTCCGTGCGTCCGACGACCCGCAGGACGCCTCCCGGGTGGACAACCTGGCCGAGCTGCACGCGGTGGCCACCGAGTTCGAGCAGGGCGACCCGGACGGGGACCTCGCCGACTTCCTCGAGCGCGTGTCGCTGGTGGCCGACTCGGACCAGATCCCGTCTCCGGACGGCGGTGACGAGGATGCCGGGCCGGACCAGGGCGTGGTCACGCTGATGACGCTGCACACGGCCAAGGGGCTGGAGTTCCCGGTGGTGTTCCTCACCGGGCTGGAGGACGGCACGTTCCCGCACCTGCGCTCGCTGTCCGACCCCGACCAGCTCGCCGAGGAGCGCCGGCTCGCGTACGTGGGGCTGACCCGCGCACGGCAGCGGCTGTACATCTCCCGGGCGGCGGTGCGCACCGCATGGGGCGTGCCGAACGAGTTCCCGCCGAGCCGGTTCCTGGAGGACCTGCCGGAGGAGCTGATCGACTGGCGGCGGCGCGAGTCGTCCACCTCGTCGCTGCGTGGCGGCTGGGGATCCGGGTTCGGCACCGGCGGGAAGGGGTCGTCCTGGTCGGACAGGTCCAGGGGTGCGTCGGCCGGCCGGTCCGGCGCGGGCGGCTCCGAGCGGCCGGCGCTGCCGTCGACCGGCGCGACGTTCGGCTCGGCGAAGCCCCGACCGGAGGGCGCGATCCCGGCGCTCTCCGTCGGCGACCGGGTGACGCACGACGCCTACGGCCTCGGCTCCGTCGTGGCGCTCGAGGGCGCCGGTCCCAACGCGGTGGTGAAGGTCGACTTCGGGTCGGCCGGCACCAAGCGGCTGCTGCTGCGGTTCTCGCCGGTCACCAAGCTGTAGGGCAGGTGCCGGTCGCCGGGCTCGGCCTCGGCGTGCGGCACGGCCGCCGAGGTGCGGGGCCCGGTGCATCGGAACCGGGCCCCACCACCGTCGTATACAACGATGTACGATCCGACCGCCGAGGTCGGACGATCCGAGCCGACGGACGTACGGCGGGCATCGGGCGACGGGTCTGACGGGTGTGCGAGGCAGGGAGGGCCAGGATGAACCGCGCGGGTCGCACGGGGGGCGCGACGATGCACGACGTCGCCGCCCGAGCCGGCGTGTCGATCAAGACCGTCTCGAACGTCCTCAACGAGTACCCGTACATCCGTCCAGCCACCCGGGAGCGGGTCGAGCAGGCGATCGCGGACCTCGGCTACCAGGTCAACGTCAGCGCACGGAACCTGCGCCGCGGCACCACCGGCATCATCGGTCTCGCACTGCCGGAGCTTCGGCTGCCGTACTTCGCGGAGCTGGCCGACTCGGTGATCCGGGCCGCCGAGCGGGAGGGGCTCACCGTCCTCATCGAGCAGACGGGTGCGGTGCGGGAGCGGGAGCTCGCCGTGCTGACCAGCGCGCAGCGCCAGATGACAGACGGCCTGCTCTACTCCCCGCTCGCGCTCGACCTCGGGGACCTGACGTCCCTGCACCTCGACTTCCCGATGGTCCTCCTCGGTGAGCGGATCTTCGGTGCGCAGGCGGACCACGTGACGATGGCCAACGTGGACGCCGCGCGAGCCGCGACGGAGCACCTGATCGGGTGCGGGAGGCGGCGCATCGCGGTGGTGGGCGCGCATCCCGGCGAGTCGTCCGGATCGGCTGCGCTCCGGCTGGAGGGGTACCGGGCGGCGCTCGAGGCGGCGGGGCTGCCGTACGACCCCGCGTTCGTCGGCGAGGCGGGCCTCTGGCACCGGTCGACCGGTGCCGACGCGATGGGCCGGCTCCTCGACGCGGGCATCGACGTCGACGGCGTGTTCGCCATGAACGACGCCCTGGCGCTCGGCGTCCTGCACACGCTCCACGCTCGTGGGATCGGCGTCCCGGACCAGGTCGCGGTGATCGGCTTCGACGACATCGAGGAGGCGCAGTACTCGTCGCCCACGCTGTCGTCGATCTCACCCGGACGCGAGCAGATCGCGCGGACCGCGGTCGACCTCCTGCGGCAGCGGATCGCCCGCGGGGACGGCGCGGGAGCCCCGCGCACGGTCGTGGCCGACTTCGAGGTCGTCCCGCGCGAGTCCAGCTGCTCGAGCGCCTAGGCCTGCCGGCCCGTGCCGCGGGCGTGCGGCGCGGATCGTGTCCGATCCGTGACTTGTCAACGGGCGTCTGTTCTCTCTATCGTTGTACTACAACGTTGCAGGAGCGGCCGAGAAGGTGTCGCACCTCGACGTCCCAGCCGGCGAAGCCGCCGGCACATGACTCGGATCAAGGAGGATTCGCATGCGGAAGTCCTTGCTCGCGCGATCCGCGCGGTGGGTGGCACTGCCCGCGGTCGCGGCCCTGGCTCTGCTCACCG
>DAIDJQ010000094.1 GCA_027451305.1 Cellulomonas sp. | reverse complement strand
CGTCGGTGGACGGGCTTCAGGCCGTCGCGGACGTCCGGCAGCGCGCGCCCGACGATGACCGCCATCGCGTAGTCCAGGTACGACCGCTGCATCTCCAGCTGCAGGTCCACCTGGTCGATCCGGCCGTGCTCGATCCCGTCGGGACCGGTTGTCTCGCTCATGATGCCCTTCGTGTGTCGCGCGGCTGCTGCGATGCGCGGCGGGGGCGCGGGCCCCCGACCGCCCGGCGGCCTAGATGTCGAGGAACCGCACGTCCTTGGCGTTGCGCTGGATGAACGAGCGGCGGGACTCCACGTCCTCGCCCATCAGCACCGTGAAGGTCTCGTCCGCCGCGGCCGCCTCGTCGAGCGTGACCTGCAGGAGCGTGCGGTGCTCGGGCGCCATGGTGGTCTCCCACAGCTCCGAGTAGTCCATCTCGCCGAGACCCTTGTAGCGCTGGATCGCGTTCTCCTTGGGCAGCCGCTTGCCGCTGGCCTGACCGTCGGCGAGCATCACGTCCCGCTCCCGGTCGGAGTACACGTAGTCGTGCTCCGCATTGCTCCACTTGATCCGGTACAGCGGCGGCTGGGCCATGTACACGTGACCCTGCTTGATGAGCTCGGGCATGTACCGGAACAGCAGCGTGAGCAGCAGCGTGCGGATGTGCTGGCCGTCGACGTCCGCATCGGCCATCAGCACGATCTTGTGGTACCGGAGCTTGGTGACGTCGAAGTCCTCGCCGATGCCCGTCCCGAACGCCGTGATCAGCGCCTGGACCTCCTGGTTGCCCAGCGCACGGTCCAGCCGCGCCCGCTCGACGTTGAGGATCTTGCCGCGGATCGGCAGGATCGCCTGGGTCCGCGGGTTGCGCCCACGCACCGCGGAGCCGCCGGCCGAGTCGCCCTCGACGATGAACACCTCGCACTCGGCGGGGTTGTTCGACTGGCAGTCCTTGAGCTTGCCGGGCATCGAGTTCGACTCGAGCAGACCCTTGCGCCGGGTCGCCTCGCGAGCCTTGCGCGCGGCCATCCGGGCGGCGGAGGCCTGGATCGACTTGCGGATGATGTCGCGGGCCTCGGACGGGTGCGAGTCCAGCCAGTCGCCGAGACGCTCGTTGACCACGCGCTGGACGAAGGTCTTCGCCTCGGTGTTGCCCAGCTTCGTCTTCGTCTGGCCCTCGAACTGCGGCTCACCGAGCTTGACGGACACGACGGCGGTCAGGCCCTCGCGGATGTCGTCGCCGGTGAGGTTGTCGTCCTTCTCCTTGAGCAGCCCCTTGTCCCGCGCGTAGCGGTTGATCAGGGACGTCATGGCTGCACGGAAGCCCTCCTCGTGCGTGCCGCCCTCGGTGGTGGAGATGGTGTTCGCGTACGTGTGCACCGACTCGCTGTAGGCCCCGGTCCACTGCATGGCGATCTCGACGGAGATGCGGCGCTCGGCGTCCTCGGCCTCGAAGTCGATGACCTCCGGGTGGACGGCCTCGTACTTCTTGGCCGCGTTGAGGTGCTTGACGTAGTCGATCAGGCCGCCCTCGTACCGGTAGGAGACCGTGTGGCTCGCGCCCTTGACCTCCTCCGTCTCGGCACCGCCGGCCACCTCGTCCTCGGCGTCCTGGTGCTGCGCGCGCTCGTCGGTCAGCGAGAGGCGCAGCCCCTTGTTCAGGAACGCCATCTGCTGGAACCGGGAGCGCAGCGTCTCGAAGTCGTAGTCGGTGGTCTCGAAGATCTCGTCGTCCGCCCAGAAGGTCACCGTGGTGCCGGTCCGATCGGTGGCCTCTCCTTGGACGAGAGGGCCCGTGGGGGCACCCCGCAGGTACGACTGCCGCCACACGTACCCCTGCGTGCGGACCTCCACGTCGACGCGGGTGGACAACGCGTTCACCACGGAGACACCGACGCCGTGCAGCCCACCCGACACGGCGTAGCCGCCGCCGCCGAACTTGCCGCCGGCGTGCAGCACCGTGAGCACCACCTCGACCGCCGGCTTGCCCTCGGACTCGACGATGCCGACCGGGATGCCACGGCCGTCGTCGATCACCCGGACGCCGTCGTCGGGCAGGATCGTCACCTGGATGTCGGTGGCGTAGCCGGCCAGCGCCTCGTCGACGGAGTTGTCGACCACCTCGTACACCAGGTGGTGCAGGCCGCGCTCACCGGTGGAGCCGATGTACATGCCCGGGCGCTTGCGCACCGCCTCGAGTCCCTCGAGGACGGTGATCGCGCTGGCGTCGTACCCCCCGTTCCCCTCGGGGTGCCGGGGGGCCTCGTGGTCCGTCGTGCCGTCCTCGTGCTGCGAGCTCTCCTGCGGGGTGGTCTGGTCAGCCACGAGCGGCGTTTCTCCTCAAGGTCTCACACGCGGCGGAGCGCGCCGCCCGACGACGGACAGGGCGGATCACTCCACAGTGCTGGAGTTCTCGTCTCAGGACCGGCACTGAAAGCGCCAGAAAGACCCTCTCAGCCTACCCTCTGGGCGTCCCGGAGCCCTGCTGACGGCACACACGACCCGGAGCGGGCCTCTGAGCACCCCTCAGCCCCAGGTGTCCCGCGGGCCGCGACCGCGAACCGTGCGCGGGCCGCGGTGGAACGACGGGGTCCGTGGACCGAGTACCCGCACCTCGAGTACCACGTCCTCGCCGAGCCGCTCGGCGAACGCGCGGAGCATCTCCTGCTCCATCCCCGCCAGCTGCGCGCGCCAGGCGGTCGACGACGCCTGGGCGACGAGCAGGCCCGCCTCGAACGAGACGAACTGCAGGTTCTCGGCGACCATCGGGCCGACCAGCTCGGCCCAGCCGTTCTGGAGCCGGCCCGCGACCAGGCCGCCCTGCCAGCCGTGCTCGTTGACCAGGCGGCCGACCAGGCGGCCGACCGGTTGCGGGTCCCGGCCGTCCGGCCCGGCGCCCGTCGGGGGCGGGAGCAGGGCGGCTCGACGGCGCTGACCTGGACGGATGCCCCGCGCACGGGCCGCCTGGACCGCACGCTCGAGTGCTCGGCGCGCCACCTCGGACGGTGGTGTCAGCGGCGCGGTCCCGTCAGAGGACACGGGCGACCTCACCACCCATGACGTCGACCCGCCCGCCGGCCAGCGCCTCCGGCACGTCGCCCGGCACCGCCGCGGTGATGAGCACCTGGCCGGCGGGGGCGACCAGCTCGGCCAGCCGGTCCCGGCGCCTCGAGTCGAGCTCGGCGAAGACGTCGTCCAGCACCAGGACCGGGTCGCCGTCCGGGCCCCAGTCGGCGGACCAGCCCTCGTCGTCGTGGACACCGGTCCGCAGCAGGGAGGCGGAGCCGAGCCGCAGTGCGAGCGCGAACGACCAGGACTCGCCGTGGCTCGCGTAGCCCTTGGCCGGCAGGTCGCCGAGGGTCAGCACCAGCTCGTCCCGGTGCGGGCCCACCAGGCTGACACCGCGCTCGATCTCCTTGGGACGCAGCCGGCCCATCGCCTCCAGCAGCTGCGCCTCGACCAGATGGGCCTGCGCCGGACGGACGGACGACTGCGGTTCGGTGCCCGGGCCGGCGTGGCCCTGGTCTCGGCCGTCGTCGTCCGATCCCGCGCGGTCGCCCGCCAGGTTCTGCAACGACGACCGGTAGGTGATCTGCGCGGCGCCCTGCCCTGCGCTGACCTGCTCGTACGCCTGGGCGACCGGACCTGCGAGCGCCGCCACCAGCTGCCGGCGGGCCACGGTGATCCGGGCTCCCGTCTCGGCCAGCTTGCCGTCCCACACGTCGAGCGTGCGCAGATTCGCGCCGCGGGACGCACGGAGCGCAGCCCCGGCGGACTTCAGCAGCGCCGAGCGCTGGCGCAGCACGCGGTCGTACTCGGACACGACCGCTGCCATCCGCGGACTGAGCTGCACCAGCAGCTCGTCGAGGAAGCGCCGGCGACCGTCCGGGTCACCCTTCACCAGGGACAGGTCCTCCGGCGCGAACTGGACGGTCCGCAGGATGCCCAGCACGTCGCGGGCGCGGACCGGCGACCCGCCGTTCACGCGTGCGCGGTTCGCCCGGCCGGGGGTGATCTCCAGCTCGACGGTGGTCGCACGCCCGTCACGCACCACCCGGGTGCGGACCACGGCGCGCTGGGCGCCGGACCGCACGAGTGCGGCGTCCGTCGGGACACGGTGGCTGGACAGGGTCGCGACGTAGCCGATCGCCTCGACGAGGTTCGTCTTGCCCTGGCCGTTGGGACCGACGAGAGCCGTGACCCCCGGCTCCAGCGGCAGCTCGACCGCGTTGTAGGAGCGGAAGTCGAGCAGGGACAGGTGCGAGACGAACACCCGGACCTCTCAGACCTCGGACGAGGGCGCTGCCTGAGGGGTGACGGAGTCGGCGCCCGCTGCGCGGACGGCGTGGCCCCCGAACTGCTGACGCAGCGCGGCAACGGCCTTGAGCGCGGGCGACTCCTGCTGCCGCGAGGCGAACCGGGCGAACAACGAGGCCGCGATCACCGGTGCCGGGACCGCCAGCTCGATCGCCTCGTCCACCGTCCAGCGGCCCTCGCCGGAGTCCTCGACCCAGTCGTCGATCTGCTCCAGGCCCGGGTCCTTCTCGAGCGCCTGCACCAGCAGGTCGAGCAGCCAGGAGCGCACCACCGTCCCGCGGGTCCAGGCCTTGACGGTGCCGTGCACGTCCGTGACCAGGTCCTTCGCTGCGAGCAGCTCGTAGCCCTCCGCGTACGCCTGCATCAGGCCGTACTCGACACCGTTGTGCACCATCTTCGAGAAGTGCCCGGCGCCCACGGCACCCGCGTGGACGAACCCCTCCGCCCGCGGGCCCTCGGGCCGAAGCGCGTCGAACACCGGCATCGCCCTGGCGACCAGGTCCGCGTCGCCGCCGACCATCAGCCCGTAGCCGTTCTCGAGCCCCCACACGCCGCCGGACACGCCGGCGTCGAGGAACCCGACATCCTTGGCCGCCAGCAGGTCGGCATGCGGCCGGTCGTCCTGGTAGTACGAGTTGCCGCCGTCGATCACCAGGTCACCCGCGGTCAGCAGGTCGGCGAGCTGGTGCACCACGTCATCGGTGACCGGACCGCTCGGCACCATCACCCACACGATCCGCTCACCTGCGGGTAGAGCCTCCACCATCGCCTGCAGCGACGGTGCGTCGCTCACGTCCTGGTTGCGGTCGTACCCCGTGACCTCGATGCCGCCGCGCCGCAGGCGCTCGCGCATGTTGGCACCCATCTTGCCCAGACCCACCAACCCGATGTGCATGGGCCCAACTGTGCCGTACGACCGCGCGTGGTGCAGACGACGGGTCAGCCGGCGAACCGGATGGGCACCAGCAGGTAGCGGTAAGCCTGGGAGTCGTCGCCGGACAGCTCCGCCTGGCCGGTGAACTCCACCGGCTTGTTCGGGTGCGTGAACGACAGCCGGACGAACGGGGTGTCCAGCGCGCCCAGGCCGTCGAGCAGGAACTGCGGGTTGAACGCGACCGAGATCGGCTCGCCCACCAGCACCGCCTCGAGCGCCTCGGACGCCTGGGCGTCGTCGCCCTGGCCCGCCTCGAGCACCACCTGACCGTCGGTGAAGCTCAGCCGGATCGGCGTGTTCCGTTCCGCGACGAGCGCGACGCGCTTGGCCGCCTCGGTGAGCACAGGCTTGTCGATCACCGCGTGGATCGGCGTCTCGTCCGGGAACAGCCGTCGGACCGCCGGGTAGTCGCCGTCAACCAGCAGCGAGGTGGTGTGCCGCCCGCCGGCCTCGAAGCCGATCAGGTCCACGCCGCCGCCCGTGGTGAGCGCGATGGTGACCGAACCGGCGCCCCCGAGGGACTTCGCCGCATCGGAGAGGGTCCTGGCACGTACCAGTGCCACGCTCGAGTAGCCCGGGGACGACGGCTTCCAGGACAGCTCACGCAGCGCGAGCCGGTAGCGGTCGGTGGCCAGAAGGGTGACCTTCTCGCCCTCGATCTCCATCCGCACTCCTGTGAGCAGCGGCAACGTGTCGTCCCGGCTTGCGGCGACGGACACCTGGGCGACGGCGTGCGTGAGCTCGTCACCGTCGACCACGCCCGCGACGGGCGGCATGGCCGGCAGGCTCGGGTAGTCCTGCACCGGCATCGTCAGCAGCGTGAACCTGCTGGCCCCGCACGTGACCTGCACCTTCGTGCCGTCCAGGACGACGTCGACCGGCTTGGCGGGCAGCGCCCGGGAGATCTCCGCGAGCAGCCTGCCGGACACGAGCACGGTGCCGGGCTCGGAGACGTCAGCCGGGATCTGGGATCGGGCCGAGACCTCGTAGTCGAAGCTCGAGAGCTGGATGGTGCCGGTGGTGTCGGCCTCGATGCGCACACCGGCGAGCACCGGGACCGGTGGCCGTGTCGGCAGGCTGCGTGCGGTCCACGTCACCGCGTCCGCCAGGACGTCACGGTCGACCCGGAACCTCATGCGCCACTCCTTGTCGTCGGGCCACGTGCCGCCTGGTGCGCGGTGCGGCCGCGACCATGCCGGAGCATCGGTCGCGGCGGGGCACGGGTTGAGCGAACACTACGCGACGGCGGTCTGCAGGAAGCCAGACTCCCCGACCCGCAGATGGCGCCGAGGTCGGGCGTGCCGCACCGGGCTGGTTTCGTGTGATGCCAAGTCTCGTCCGGTCGGTCCCGGGCAGACGTCGGTGTGCACCGGATCTGGATGACAAGAAGTTTCGTCATCGTCATCGCACCTGTGGGTGATGTGGACGACGTGGTGCACGCCCTGGTGGGACGCGAATTCCTCGTGTGGACGCCGGCTGTGGGTGACGACGGCCCGCTGGGGTGGGGCGGTGGACGTGTCATTCGTCCGGGGCTTCTCCGCACAGACACGCCCGGTTCGATCCACACGATCCGGGTGGTCATCCACCGTCATCCACAGGTGTGTACACATGTGTTGACGATTCGTCCCATGCAAGCTTCATCCGGTGGATGAAGGTTCAGGAGCGGCGGTCCAACGGCGTGCCGAGTGGTGGTAC
>DAIDJQ010000093.1 GCA_027451305.1 Cellulomonas sp. | reverse complement strand
GGTGCTGACCGACACGTCCTGACCCACTGCGACCTCCTCGCACCACGGCCGCCTCCACGCGGCCGTCACCACGCTACCGGTTGTCCTGGCACGCTCCTCGTCGCGACCCACAGGGACGCCAGGGCCGATCGACGCCACCGCACGGCGGTTCAGCCGAGCGGGAGGTCGGGCACCCGTGCCGCGTCCACCGGGATGCCCTCGTCGGCCGCCGCCCACGCCGCCGCGCACGCCGCACGCACCAGGTCCATGACGTCCGCACCGCGGTCGTCGAGCTCGAGCGCGCCGTCCCGCACCCGTGCCGCCGCCTCTCGACAGCTCCACCAGCCCTCGCCCGCCAGCTGCGGCGCCACGTGGGGCTCGAGCAGCGACCGCAGGTCCGCACCGAGGTAGGTCGGCCGGAACGCCGCGTCCGCGAGCACGTCGTCGCGCGCGCTGCTGACACCGGTGAGCACGTGCAGCCCGGCGAAGCCGCCGGCCCGCGCGCCCGCCAGGTCGGTGTCCAGCCGGTCGCCCACGACGAGCGGGCGAACCCCTCCCACGCGCTCGGCCGCCAGCCGGTACATCGTGGGCTCGGGCTTGCCCGCACTGTCCGGGACCACCCCGGTCGCCGCCTGCACCGCCATGACCAGCGCACCGTTGCCCGGCGCGAAGCCGCGGGCCTGCGGCAGCGACGTGTCGAGGTTCGAGGCGACGTGCCACGCGCCCCGTTCGACGGCGTACGCCGCCTCCGCCAGCTGCGCCCAACCGACCTCGGGGCCATACCCCTGGGCCACGGCGACCGGCTCGTCGTCCGCAGAGCCGACGACGACGAAGCCCCGCTCGCGCACCGCCTCCCGGAGCGCGTCCGTGCCCACCACCAGGACCTTGTCCCCCGGCGTCAGCCGCGAGGCCAGCAGGCTCGCCGCCGACTGCGACGCCGTCATCACGTCCTCGGGCCCGGAGGGGATGCCGAGGCTGGTGAGCTGCTCGGCGACCACCGACGGAGGTCGCGAGGCGTTGTTGGTGACGAACACGATGCGCATCCCCCGGCGGCGCGCGGCGACCAGGCTGTCCGCAGCCCACGGGATCGGCTCGTGGCCGAGGTAGGTCACCCCGTCGAGGTCGACGAGCGCACAGTCGTACACCTCGACGAGCGGACGGTCGGATCCGAGCAGGCCAGCGGTCATCGGGTGGGGTCCTCCTCGTCGTCGGCCACCGCCGCGGCGGCCTGGTCGTCGTCGGGGTCGGCGGGCGCGACGTCGGTGACCTCGGGGATCGCCTCGCCGTCCGGCGCCTCGCCCTCCACGCGCACGCCGACCGCCTCGGTGCCGGCTGCCGGCGTCACCCCCGGCCGCTCTGCGCCGGCGTCCTCTAGCTCCTCGTCGGCGTCCCCGAGCTCCTCGTCAGCCTCCTCGAGGAGGTCGAAGACGAGCACCTCCTCGTCCTCGTCCGCGAGGTCCCCCGCGGCCGCGTCGAGCTCTTCCTGCGTGAAGCGCGCGAGCTCGGACTCGGCGTCCGCCGCACGCCCGAGAGCCGTCAGCGCGGTGGCCCGCGCCTGGGCCACGCGGGCCGCCAGGAGACCGGTCGCGGCGCGCACCACCGGGCTGTCGAGGACGGCGACGGCCGCCTCGGGCTCCTCGAGGTCCAGGCGAGCGCCCGACAGCACCATCGCGAGCTCCACCTGACCGTCGACGCTCAACGCGGCGACCTCCGGGTCGTTGCCGACCACGATCGCCCGCTCCGGCCGGCCGAGACCGCGTTCCGCGTCGGCGATCACCGGCAGGTGCTCCGGCGAACCGTTGAGCCGCCGGACGGTGCGCAGCTCGCGCAGGGCCTCGGCATAGCGGCCGGAACGGTAGGCCGCCAGGCCGGCGGCCTCGTGGGCGACGTCGACACGCCCCGCCCCGCGGACGGCAGCCTGCGCGTGCAGGTAGGCCTCCTCGGGGTCGGTGTCGATGAGCCGCGCCACCATGACCAGGTGCTTGCCCACCCGCTCGGCCTGCTCCTTGCTCAGCGTCCGGAGCCGGCCCCGCACCTCCCGGTCGAGCTGGTTGAACTGCACGTCCTCCGGGACCTCGGGGTCCACGGGCCGGTCCGCACGCGGTACGCGCTCCGGCCGGGCGGAGAAGCCGCCGGACCGAGCGGTCCAGTCGCCTCGCCGCGGCGCAGACCCCGCGTACCCGGCGCCTCGCGGCGCCGACGAGCTGGCCGCCCCGCGTCGGTCGCCACCGCGCCAGTCGCTCCGGGAGTCGCTCCGGGTGTCACCCCGGGTGTCACCCCGGGCACCGCTGCGTGAGTCGGGCCGCGGTCCGCGCGTCGCTCCGGGCAGGAAGCCGCCAGAGCCGGGCGTCTCGCGCGGGGATCGCGCCCCGCGGTCCGCCCCCGTGGCGTCGCCGCGACGATCGTCGTCACGACCGACGAAGCCACGCCGATCGTCACCACGACGCCCGAAGTCAGGCCGATCGGCACCACGACCGCCGAAGCCAGTCCGATCGTCACGTCCACCGCCGATGTCGGAGCCACGCCGACCGTCAGCGCCCGCGCGCCCGTCACCGGGCCGGTCGACGCCGTCCGGTCCCGTGCCGCGCCCACGGAAACCCTCTGACCGATCCCGGCGCCCGCCGCTCTCGGTGCGAGGCCCTCGCGCAGCGCCACGGTCGCCGTAGCGCGGCCGCGGCGTTCCCTCGTCGGCCGGCCCAGATCGCTCCGTCCGGCTGCTGCCGCCCCACGGCACGGAGCCACCAGCACGCGGGGCACGTGATGGGGTCGCCGAACCGGACCCGGTAGCACCGCGTCCCCGCCGCTCGGACCAGCCGTTGCCCGCGTCCCGCGACTCCCGACCACCACTGGCCGCATCCCGTCGCGGCCAGCCTGCCTCGCGACCGGCCGGCGGGCGTCCACGATCGTCGTCCCGGCGGTCCTGGCCGCCACGGCCGCGAAAATCACCAGTGCCTCGCGCCGGTCCGTCGTCCCGGCGCGGTCGATAGCCGCTGCCGGCGCCCGCGTCCCACCCCGGTCGTGCCGAACCACGGGACCCGCCGGCAGCCGGTCGACCCATGTCCGGGTCAGGACCGCGGCGAGCACCCGCCGCGGCGCCCCCCGGCCGCCCGCGATCATCCCCGAAACCGGGACGCCGCTCGCCGGAACCCGGACGGCCACCTCCGAAGCCAGGGCGCCCACCTCCGAAGCCCGAACGGGCCTCACCGGCACGAGGACGGCCAGCTCCGGACGACCGCGGCTGCCAGTCCTGCCGACCCGACGAACCGCCCCAGCGCGTGTCACCACGGCGATCCTCGGTGCCCTGCGCGCCGTCGGTCCCCGCGGATCCGGCGCGGCCACCCGACCACCGCCGACCGTCGCCCGTCCCGCCACCGACCGCGCCCCGGTCGCGGTTCGCCGAGCTCGGCCACTCCCGACCCTGAGCGGACGCCCCGGTGCCGGAGGCAGAACCACGGCGCTCATCGACACCACCGCGCTCCTGCTGGGCGCGCTCCGGCCGCCACTGGCTCCGGCTGCCCGCCACGCCGCGTGGGGCCGGCCCCCGGCTCGCACCCCATGTCCCGCCGGTACCCGAACGCCCGTCCCGCTCCGCAGATGCGCCCCCTGACCAGCCAGCACCCCTCGGCCTGGCCACCCCGCCGGTGCGGGACACGCCAGACCCGCCTGCTCCGGCGCGGGAGCGCCCCCCGAACCCGGCACCGTTCCCACCACCACGCACACCGCCAGCACCGGCATCGCGACCACGCCCCGAGTCGCCGGTCGGTGAGCCACCCGCGCCGGGGCGCCCAGCAGCGCCACGGGGGCCGTCCTGGCGCGGCGCGCCCGACGAACCCGACGACGACCTTCCAGACGGCCCGCCGGACCGTCCACTCCCACCGGCTCCGGGCCGGCCCTCCGAAGACCCTCGGGGCGTGTGCCCGCGGGACCCGCGATCGTCGCTGTTCATCTGTGACTCTCCTTGAGCTCTGCGGCGCTCATCATCCCAGACAAACGGCAAACCACCCGCGGACACCGCCCGGTCCAGCACCCACCGCGGCCCAGAACGACTCATTCCGGCCGCCGACGAGGGCCAGGGCACCCGGAGCCCCGGGCGAATGCGCCCACCGTTGGGCACGTGCGCCACACACCGGCCGACCGCAGCAACCGCCTGCACACTCGTTGCCACGAATCGCCACGGACTCACGCACGACTCGTCGTCTCGGGTGGCCGGTGCTGCACCGCTTCGCGCCGGGGGCGCGATGGCGTCCTGGTGCGTGTCCCATTCGACGGGCGCAGACAACACTCTTGAAAATACGGCCTGGGTGCTGGTGGGTGGGGTGCTGCGCCTATTTGTGTGCTGGGTGCAGAAATGCCCCCCGATGGTGGTCGGGGGGCATTTCTTAATGGGTGTCCGGCGGCGTCCTACTCTCCCACATCCTGGCGGGTGCAGTACCATCGGCGCTGAAGGGCTTAGCTTCCGGGTTCGGGATGGGACCGGGC
>DAIDJQ010000092.1 GCA_027451305.1 Cellulomonas sp. | reverse complement strand
CATCATCATGGTGCCCATCTACGCCCAGCAGGTGCTGCACCTGACGACGCTGTCCACCGGCCTCCTGCTGCTCCCGGGCGGCCTGCTGATGGGTCTGCTGGCTCCGCTGATCGGCCGCGCCTACGACCGGTTCGGCCCGCGTCCGCTGCTGGTGCCCGGGGCGGTGCTGACGAGCGCCGCGCTGTGGGCGATGGCGGCGCTCGGCGCGACGAGCGCACCGGGGCTGCTGCTGGCGGCCCACGTGACGCTGTCCGCCGGGCTCGCGCTGATGTTCACACCGTTGTTCACCTCCGCGCTCGGCTCGTTGCCCGCGGCCCGGTACTCGCACGGCAGCGCGATGGTGGGCACCGTGCAGCAGGTGGCGGGGGCTGCCGGGACGGCACTGTTCGTCACCGTGCTGACCGCCCGGGCCGCGCGGCTCGCGGGGCAGGGCGCCGGCGCCGTGGCGGCGACGGCGGGGGGCGTCCACGCCGCGTTCCTGGTGGGCGCCGTGGTCTCGCTCCTCGCGGTCCCGACGGCGTTCCTGGTCCGCAAGGCGCCTGCCGACGTGAGCGAGGCCGGGGGGCCTGAGCGGGCCGACCGGACCGAGCAGACGGTGGCCGCCGAGCCCGCCTGACGATCAACCGGTGGTGGGTGGCCGCGGGTCGCGTGTCCCGCCCTCGGCCACCGCAGGGGTATCCCCGGCCTCACGCGAGTCCCACCGCACCGTCCCGTCAGGCCGCAGGCCCGCGGCTCGGCGCGTCCGACCGTTCGCGTGCACCGACCACCTCGGCACCGTCACGCCCAGCACGGCCGCCGCGACGCCGCCGACACCGGCCACGGTCAGCACCCCGGCCGCCAGGCTGCCGAGCGCCGCCCCGGCGGACACCACCAAGGGCCCGGCGGCCAGCCCGCCGTCCTGGAACAGCCGCCACACGCCCAGGAACTGGGCGCGCACCGCCGGCGGCGCGACGTCGGCCCCGAGCGTCATGAGCAGGCCCGAGCCCACCCCGTTGGCCAGGCCCATCACCATCGCCACGACGGCCATCACGCCCACCGTCCGGGCCAGCGGCAGCGTGGCGATCGACAGGCCGAGCAGCAGCATCGACGGCACGGCGACCCAGAGCCGACCTCTGCGGTCCATCACCTTGCCCGCCGGGTAGAACACCAGCATGTCCAGGGCGCCGGACACGCCGTAGACCAGGCTGGTGGTGGCCGGTGCGAGGCCGAGGTGCTCCCCCCACAGCGGCAGCACCACCTGGCGGGCGCCGCGCGTGGCCCCGACCAGCAGCACGGCGACCCCGAGGGTCGCGAACACCTTCCGGTTCTGCCGCAGCACCCGGTGCAGCGGCACGCGCTCGGCCTGACGGCGTGCGGCCGTCATGTCCGCCGCGACGTCCGGCACGGCAGCGACCACGACGACCGTGACCGCCGTCACCGCGACGGCCAGCCAGTACGCGGCCGGCGTGCCCCCCAGGTGCACCACACCGGCGCCGAGGAACGGCCCGAGGAACACGCCCATCCGGCCCACCCCACCGAGCGAGGACAGCGCGCGGGCCCGGTACAGCGGCGGGGTGATCTCGGTCAGGTACGCCTGCCGCGCCAGCAGGAACACCGCGTTCGCGGCGCCGGTGACCAGCACGGCTGCGCCGAGCACCACCAGGCTGTGCGCCGTCGCGCAGCCGACCAGGGAGACGATCGCCAGCGCCGCGGCCGCCAGCATCGCGCGCCGGTCGCCGAAACGCGCCGCGAACGCTCCGGCCGGGACGTCGCCGAGGATCTGACCGAGGCCGAGGAAGGCCGCCAGCAGCCCGGCCAGTGCGAGCGACGCGCCGAGCTGGGACGCCGAGACCGCCACCATCGGCGTCACGGCGCCGATGCCCACCTCGAAGGCGAGCGCCGGCCCGAACACCCCCGCTACCGCCGACCGGGAGAGGAAGCCGCCCGGCGCGTTCTGCGGGGTGCGCGCGGGGCTGGACATCGCGGCCATTGTCCCCCGCCGCCTTACAGTGCCGTGCATGGACGTCGACACGCAGCAGCGCGCCCTGTGGGACCGGGGTGCGGCGCGCTACGACGCGACGACGGCGGTGGTCGAGCGCACGATGCTGGCGCCCGTGCGGCGGTGGCTGCTCGCCGACACGGGCGGCGACGTGCTCGAGGTGGCGGTCGGCACGGGCGCGAACCTGCCGCACTACCCGCACGGGGTCCGGGTGGTGGGCGTCGAGCGGAGCGGGCCGATGCTGGCACGGGCGGCCGAGCGCGCCGGTCGGGCCGGGCAGGACGTGCACCTGGTGCAGGCCGACGCCCGCGCCCTGCCGTTCGACGACGACAGCTTCGACACGGTGGTGTGCACGTTCGCCCTGTGCGGGATCACACCCCCTGGGGAGGCGCTGGAGCAGATGGTGCGGGTGCTGCGGCCCGGTGGTCGTCTGCTGCTGGCCGACCACGTGGAGTCGTCGGCCGCCCCGGTGCGGGTGCTGCAAGCGGGGGCGGACCGGCTGACGGCGGCCGGCGGGGAGTTCTGGCGGCGCCGGCCGCTGACCTGGGTGCAGGCCGCCGGGCTCGTCGTCGAGCGTCACCGCACCTCACGGCTGCGGCTGGTCGAGGCCTTCGCCGCCCGGGCCGACCGCCGCACCGGCTCCGAGCACGCCTGAGGACCGGCCGTCGGCGGACCCCGCGCCGGCTGACCCCGCTGCACGCAGGCCGTCCCCGGGTCCGGCGCCCACGGCCGGCAACCGCACGCTCGCCGCAAGCCCACCCAGCGCGCTGTCGGCGAGCGTCACGTCACCGCCCTGCTCCCGGGCGAGCTCCCGGGCTATCGCCAGGCCCAGCCCCGCACCTCCGGCCTCCCGCTCACGAGCCTCGTCCAGCCTGACGAACCGCTCGAACACCCGCTCCCGGTCCTCGGGCGGCACCCCGTGCCCGTCGTCCTCGACGGTCACGACCGCCCCGTCGGCGCCCTGCCCCACGACCACCCGGACCCGGCTCGCCGCGTGCCGCACGGCGTTGTCCACCAGGTTGCGCAGCACCCGCTCGACGCGCTCGGTGTCAGCCCCCGCCCGGCCGGTGCCCTCGACGTGCACCGGCACCCGCCCCGGGGCGCCGGCCACCTCGTCCGCGACCGCCCGCAGGTCGACCACGGCCTCTCGTACGGGCCGCGCACCCACCCGGGCGAGCAGCAGCAGGTCGTCCACCAGCGACTGCATCCGCAGCGCCTCGGGCTCGAGCTCGGCGGCCAGCTCGGCTACCGTCCAGGTACCGGGGTGCGAGCGGGCGACGTCGACGGTCGCGCGCAGGGCGGTCAGCGGCGAGCGCAGCTCATGGGCGGCGTCGGCGACGAAGGTCCGCTGCCGGGCGGACGCCCGGTCGAGCCGGTCCAGCATCTCGTTCAGGGTGCGGGCCAGCGCCGCGAGCTCGTCGTCCGCCGCCGGGACCGGGAGGGCCCCACCGCCTCCCGACGCCGCGACCTGGGCTGCCGCCCGGCGCAGCTGCTCCACCGGGTGCAGGGCCCGGCCGACGGCCAGCCACAGAGCGGCGCCCACCAGGGCCGTCAGCAGCGGCACCACGACGATCAGCGCCACCCGGAGTGCGCCGAGCAGCCCCTGCACCTCTCCCAGCGGCATGGTGACCACCGCTGTCGCCGCAGCGCCCCGGTAGGTCACCGCCCGCAGCGCCAGGCGGGACGGCCGACGGTAGGCGTCGTCGGCGGTGGTGGTGAGCAGCAGGCCGCTGCCGGCCTGCGCCCGCAGCGCGGCCAGGTCGCCGGCCGGGATCACCGGCAGCGTGCGGCTGGCGTTGGGCGACGAAGCGAGCACCCCGCCCTGCGCGTCGAGCAGCTGGGCGATCTCACCTGCCTCGACGGTCGGCAGGGTCCCGGGGAGGGTGTCACCCTCGACCAGCCCGGTCATGACGGCCATCCGGTCGCGCAGCAGGCCGTCCACCGCCGCGACCCGGCTCCGGGAGAGCACGGCGGTCAGGGCGAACGCGCCCACGACGAGCGCCACCGCGAGCGCCGCCGCCGTGAGCACGGTCAGCCGCAGCCGCAGCGACAGCCCGCGCCAGCGGGGCCGACGCCCGCTCGTCATCCCGCGACCCGGTACCCGGCACCGCGCACGGTCAGCACCGCGTCCCGGCCGAGCTTGCGCCGCAGGTAGCCGATGTACACCTCGACCACGTTGAGGTCCTCGCCGGGTGCGTCCCACACGTGGTCGCGCAGCTCCACCTTGCCCACCACCCGTTCGGGGTGGCGCATCAGGTACTCCAGCAGGGCGAGCTCGCGCACGGTCAGGGCGACGGGCTCGCCGCTGCGCGTCAGCGTCCGGGCTGCCGGGTCCAGCGCGAGGTCGCCGACGCGCAGCACGGCGGGCCGCTCGGCGACGGGGCGGCGCAGCAGGGCACGCAGGCGTGCGACCAGCACGACGAACGAGAACGGCTTCGTCAGGTAGTCGTCGGCTCCCACGTCCAGGCCGTCGGCCACGTCGTGCTCGCCGTCCTTCGCCGAGAGCAGCAGCACCGGGGTCCACACGTCGCGAGCGCGCAGCTCGCGCACCACGTCGTACCCGTGCCGGCGCGGCAGCATGATGTCCAGCACGATCGCGTCGTAGTCCCGGTCGGTCGCCAGGTCCAGCCCCTGCTGCCCGTCGTACGCGACATCCACCGCGAAGCCCTCGGCGGTCAGCCCGCGCTGCAGGGCACGCACCAGGCTGCGCTCGTCGTCCACCACCAGCACCCGCACCCGGCCAGCATCCCATCGGGGCACCACCAGGCGATCGCGACGGGCGCGCGCAGGCTGCACCGCCTCTCAGCACACCCTCAGAGCCGGGGGTGCACCCTGGTGCCGTGAGCACCGATGTGAGCACCCCCAGCACCCCTCCGCGCCTGCCCCGGCGAGGCCTGTCCGCCCGCGTCCGGTGGGCGGTGCCCGTCGGCGTCGCCGCCGTGGTGGTGGCCGGCTTCGCCGCGCAGCCGCTGCTGGCCGACGCCGGGTCCGCCGGCCTGCCGAACCTCACGGCCCAGCAGCTGGTGACCAAGGTGCTGGCGGCGAAGCCCGTGCCGATGTCCGGCACCGTCGTGTACACCGCGCGGCTGGGCCTGCCCGACCTCTCCTCGCTCGACGCCATCAAGGGCATGAGCCCGGCCGACCCGGTCAACCTGCTGTCCGGCAGCTCGACGATGCGGGTGTGGACCGACGGCGGCAGCCGGTCCCGGGTCTCGCTGCTCGGTGCGACGTCCGAGTACTCCGTGGTGCACGACGCGACACAGGCGTGGACCTACTCGTCGACGAAGAACGCGGTCACCCACTACTCGCTGTCCGCCGCGGACGCCGCACGGCTGAAGGCGCAGCAGCAGAAGCAGCTGCAGACCCCGGTGCCCACCGCCTCCGACCTGCCGACCCCGGCGCACGCCGCCGACCAGGCGCTCGCCCAGGCGCAGCAGTTCTCCACCGTCACCCTCGACAGCCAGACGAGGGTGGCCGGCCGTGACGCGTACCAGCTGGTGGTGACCCCCAAGACCACGGGCACGCTGGTGGCGCACATCGTCGTGGTGGTCGACGCGAGCACCTACACCCCGCTGCGGGTGCAGGTGTGGAGCACGCAGAGCAGCACCTCCCCCGCCCTGGAGCTGGGGTTCACCGACATCTCGTTCAGCACCCCGTCCAACGCCGTGCTGTCCTTCTCCGCCCCGCCGGGCGCCAAGGTCACGCAGAAGACCGTCACGCTGCCGCAGCACTCCGGCGCCACCAAGCCGACGCCGTCCCCGACCGCGCTGCCGGACGGCGTGACCGTCACCGGCACCGGCTGGGCGAGCGTGGTGCAGGTGCGCGGTGCGAACGTCTCCGCACTGCTCGCCGGCAATGCGGGGATCGCGGGTGCCGCGGCCCGCACGATGCCGCACCCGTCGACGACCCCGGGGCAGGACGTGGTGAGCCAGCTCGGCAGCAGCTCGTCCAACGACCCCACGTCGTCGCTCGACCCGAGCACCCTCTACAGCCAGCTGACCAAGGCGGTGCCCGGTGGCCGGCTGCTGTCCTCCGCCCTCGTCTCCGTGCTGATCATGGACGACGGCCGGGTGCTGGCCGGCGCCGTGCCGGGTGCGACTCTGCAGGCGCTGGCCGGATGACGGGCGCACCGTCCACGGGTGTGCGGACCACCGGTCCGGGCACCCCGTCGGAGGGGTCACCGGTACCCGGCGCCACCGCGCCGGGTACCGGCGCGTCCGGCGCCACCACCCCCGGAACCGCTGCGTCCGATCTCCCGGGCACCGCGGTGCGCCGCGCCCCGGCAGGCACCGGCGACGGCCCGCCGGCCATCCGCACCAGCGGCCTGACCAAGCGGTTCCGCTCGGGTCAGGTGGCCGTCGACGGGCTGGACCTCGAGGTCCCTCGCGGCGCGGTGTACGGCTTCCTCGGCCCCAACGGCTCCGGCAAGACGACCACCATCCGCATGCTGCTGGGCCTGGTACGTCCGACGAGCGGCCAGGCCTGGCTCCTCGGCGAGCCGATGCCGGACGCCGGGGCCAGCGTGCTGCCACGAGTCGGCGCCCTCGTCGAAGGCCCTGCCTTCCAGCCGTACCTGTCCGGCCGGGCCAACCTGCACCGCCTCGAGGCCGTCGACGCGACCTCGGACCCCCGTACGGCCGGGGACCGGATCGACGCAGCCCTGGATCGGGTCGGCCTCACCGCAGCAGGGTCCAAGCGGTACCGGCAGTACTCGCTCGGCATGAAGCAGCGGCTGGGGCTGGCTGCGGCGATGCTGCGGCCGCGCGAGCTCCTGCTGCTCGACGAGCCGACGAACGGCCTCGACCCCCAGGGCACCCGCGAGGTGCGGCACCTGATCCGCGAGCTGTCCGCCGCCGGTACGACCGTGCTGGTCAGCTCGCACCTGCTCGCCGAGATCGAGCAGGTGTGCACGCACGTCGGCATCATGAGCCGCGGCCAGCTGGTGCTCGCGGGTGCACGCTCCGAGCTGACCGACCCGCGCATCACGCGCGCCACGGTCGTCACCACGGCGGAGCACGCCGCCCACGCGGCCGAGGTCCTGACCGCGCTGGGCCTGACCGACGTCGCCGTGACCGTCGACCGCGTCGAGGGGCTGCTCGGCGACGTCCCCGCGGAGCGGCTGTCGGCCGCCGTGGTGGCGGCCGGCATCCCCCTCCTGGGCCTCGACGTCCGCCGGCCGAGCCTGGAACAGGTGTTCGTCGAGCTCACCGGGGAGGGTTTCGATGTCGCACGCTGACGTGGCCGACGCACCGGCGGCACCGGTCCCAGGTCCGGACGCCGGCTCCGCGGCCGTCCCGGTCCCGCTGCGCGGCGCCACCGCCCGGCTGGTCCGCAGCGAGCTGCGCCTGGTCTTCGGGCGGCGCCGCAACCAGGTGCTCCTCGCCGGTCTCGCCCTGGTGCCGCTGCTGATCGGCCTGATGATCTGGTTCACCCAGGACACGTCGACCGCGGGCCAAGGGCCCGGGTTCATCGGGCGCGTGTCCCAGAACGGCCTGTTCCTGGTGGTCGCGGCGCTCTTCCTGTGCCTGCCGTTCCTGCTGCCGCTCACCGTCGGCATCGCCTCCGGCGACTCGGTGGCGGGCGAGGCCTCCGCCGGCACGCTGCGCTACCTGCTGGTGGTGCCCGTCAGCCGCACCCGGCTGCTCGCGGTGAAGGCCCTCGGGGCGCTGGCGTTCGTGGCCGCCGCCGTGACCGCCATCGCCGTCGTCGGGCTGGTGGTCGGTGCCGTCCTGTTCGGCGTGCACGACATCGCGCTGCTGTCCGGCGGCTCGGTGCCGATCGGCAACTCGGTGCTGCGGGTGGCCGGCATCGTGGTCTACGTCGGGCTCTCGATGACCGGGCTGGTGGCCGTGGGGCTGTTCTTCTCCACCCTCACGGAGGTGCCCATCGGCGCCATGGCCGCCACGGTGGTGACCGCGGTGGTCAGCGCCGTGCTGGACACCCTGCCGGCCCTGGCCCGGATCCACCCGTACCTGCTGACGCACCACTGGCTCGACTTCGCCGAGTTCCTCCGGATCGCACCCAGCGCCTCGCTCCTCTGGACGGGCGTCGGGGTCCAGGCCGCGTGGGTGGCGGTGTTCGGGGCGCTCGCCTGGAGCCGGTTCACCACGGCGGACGTCTCGTCCTGAGCCCCCGCAGCTCCTGAGCCCCCGCGCACCTCAGCCCCGGCAGCGGACCGGGCCCGCGACGTGCGCCGAGCCGGGCGCCGGCGCCCCGGCCGGCGTCGACGCGCTCAGTCGAACAGCGTCGGGCCGTCCCCGAGCGCCACGGCGAGCCGGCCGTGCATCTCGTCGTCCATCGGGGGCAGACCGCCGAGGGAGAACCACATCGCCTCGGTGTTCTCCCCGTCCGCCGGGTAGGGGTCGCCGCTGACGTGCCGGAACCGGAAGGTCAGGTCGAGGTACTGCGAGCGGTCGCCGTTGGCGTAGGTCATCGGCGCCAGCGTCCGCACCCGGGCCAGCCGCTCGGGTACCGCGACCACACCGGCCTCCTCCAGCACCTCCCGCGCAGCAGCCGCAGCGGGCTGCTCGCCCGGGTCGATGATGCCCGTCACGGGGGTCCAGCGGCCGTCGTCCGCCCGACGCACCAGCAGCACACGGTCGGCCGTCTCGTCGAGCACAACGGCGGTCACGCCGGACAGCCAGAGCAGGTCGTGCTCCACCTTGGCGCGCAGGGCGAGGACGAAGTCAGGGGTGGCCACGGATCCGAATGCTACGTCCGGGGCGGCGTCGGCCCGAGGCCCGAGCGCGGTCGCCGCAGCGCTGCGAGCGCGCGGACGACGACGGACGTCCGCTACGGCTCGACGACGAACCGCAGGTCCCCGGTCGGCTCGGCCTGCTCCACGTCGACGCTGCTGACGGCCGCGTGCCGCGGCCCGCTCGACAGCTCCTCGACCATCGCCTCGACCGGCTGGGGGTCGCCCTGCACCAGGGCCTCCACGGCGCCGTCCGCCCGGTTGCGCACCCACCCGGTGACGCCGAGACGAGCCGCCTCGCGGGCTGCCCACCAGCGGAACCCCACGCCTTGCACCTGTCCGTGCACCACAACGTGCCGAGCGATCACACGTCCATAGTGGGCCAGCCGCGCGCTCTTGGCCGCTCGACGAGGGTGGTTGCGCGGCACGTCTCGCATCCCGGGCACCCTTCCGCGCGCCGCCACGACCGGCCCGGCTGTGCGTGGGCGTCGTCCTACCGAGGAAGATGGCCGGATGAGCACCGACACCCTGGGCCGCGCGGACGGCGGCCGCCGCTTGCGGTGCGCCCTGTTCGTGGACTTCGACAACGTCTACATCGGCCTGCGCCGCCTGGACCCGGCCGCCGCCGAGGCGTTCGCCACCGACCCGGGCCACTGGCTCGCCGAGCTCGAGACGGGCAACGACTCGGAGGGTGAGTTCAGCCGGCGGTTCCTGGTGCGAGCCTGCTACCTGAACCCGTCGGTGTTCTCCGTCTACCGACCCAACTTCACCCGCGCCGGGTTCCAGGTGGTGGACTGCCCGTCGCTGACCCAGCAGGGCAAGTCGAGCGCCGACATCAACCTCGTCCTCGACGCCGTCGATGCGCTGGCCGCGCCCACCCGGTACGAGGAGTTCGTCATCGTCTCCGCCGACGCGGACTTCACGCCGCTGGCGCTGCGCTGCCGCGCCGCGGACCGGCTCGTCACCATCATCACGGCCAGTCCCGCCGCGAGCGCCTACCGTGCCGTCGCCGACAACGTGATCACCGCCGACGCCCTCGCCGAGCTGGTCACCACCACGACGTCCCTGTCGGACGAGCCGGCGGCTGCCGCGGCGCCGCCGATCGCCGCGCCCGACGTCAGGGCGGCGGACGAGCGCAGCAACGGTCGCGGCGGTGCGTCGTCCGGCCGCGCGGCGAGCACCACGGCCGCAGGCACGACGACCAGCACGCCGCCCGCGCCCGGCGCCGCGGCGACGGCGGCACCGCAGTCCCACCCGTCGCCCGCGGCCCGTCGCGCCGTGCTGCACCGTGTGCGCACGGCGGACCGCCCGGTGCCGCTGGGTGCCGTCGCCCAGGCCGCCCAGCAGGCCGACCCGTCCCTGCCGAGCTCCAGCTGGGGCGGTGCGGGCAGCTTCGCGGCCTGGCTCGGTCGCGTGCTCCCGGAGCTGGGCATGACGAGCCGTCCGCCGGGCTACGTGTGGGACCCGCAGCGGTTCGACGAGGCCGACCTGCCGGGTGTCGTGGCCGACACCGACCCGAGCGCGCTGACCCGCCAGGTGGTGGCCGTCACCGACACCCCGGGACTGCCGGCGTCCGGGTACCGCACGCTGCTCGAGCGCCTGGCCGCCGACATCAAGGCCCGTCCGTTCGAGCGGGCCGAGACGTCCCGTCGGGTCCGCGACGCGTGCCAGAAGGCCGGTGCCCAGGTGGGCCGGGCGACGGTCAACGCCGTCATCTCCGGCATCCTCTACACGGGGCTCGAGCTCACGGAGGCGCACCCGGCGGCGGCGCTGGCGCAGGCGTGGGCGGACAACGTCATCGGGCTGTGCCGCGGGGCACGGATCGACCTCAGCAAGGGCGACGTCGCGGCGATCCGCGCCTGGGTGGGCGGCGGTCTGCTCGAGGGGTGAGGATCGGATCGGTCCGGCGGCGACGAGCACGAGGCCGTCAGCCGGTCTGCACATGATCGGGGGCGGGCCCGGCTCGGCCAGCCCGCTGCCCGCGGTCGTCGTCATCCGGAGGTCAACCATGCTCGGTCAGGCACCAGCCTTCAGCGGCTTCTCCGTCGACGACGTCGATCGCGCGGCCACGTTCTACCGGGACCTGCTCGGGCTCCCGGCCACCGTCGAGAACGGCATGCTGACCCTTCGCCTCGGGACCGGCGCGACCGTCCTCGTCTACCCGAAGGGC
The DNA here is from genome assembly GCA_027451305.1 of Cellulomonas sp. The sequence continues at coordinate 233 of DAIDJQ010000092.1, read as the reverse complement.
GCCGCGCACACGCCGGCCACGTTCACGGTGCTCAACTTCCCGGTGCGCGACATCGACGCGACGGTCGCCGCCCTCACGGAGCGGGGCGTGAGGTTCGAGCGCTACCCGGCCATGGCGGCGGCGACGGACGCTGCCGGCGTGGTCCGCGGGCCGGTGGGCCCGGCCATCGCGTGGTTCACGGACCCGGCCGGGAACGTGCTGTCGGTGATCGAGGACCGGTCGCTGCCGGCCTG
>DAIDJQ010000091.1 GCA_027451305.1 Cellulomonas sp. | reverse complement strand
GCCGTGGTGCTCGGCGGCCAGGGCAACAAGCTCGGCGTGATCCTCGGCGCGTTCATCGTCGTCTACCTGCCGAACTTCTTCCTCGGCCGCACGTCGCTGTTCGGCATCCCGATCAACGGCAACGCGATCGCCGACTACAAGTACCTGTTCTTCGGCCTCGCGCTGATGGTGCTGATGATCTTCCGGCCGCAGGGCCTGTTCCCCGCCCGGCAGAAGCTGCTGACGTACGGCCGTGAGGTGTACGCGGCGGCACGGCGGGCGGCGACGGCGCTGACGCACCGCACCGAGGAGACCGTGGGGGACGCCCGATGAGCATCAACCCGCAGATGCCCGAGGCGGGCTCGGAGCACTCCGAGCAGCACCGCGGCACCGAGTCGCGGTACGTCACCGAGGACAGCGTCGCCGAGGAGTTCCTGCCCGACGGCGGGGTGATCGACGAGGTCCCGGTGGACGTCGAGGCGATCAACCCGGAGCTGGCCGACCCCGAGGTCGTCGCGGAGCTGGTCGCCCCCGACCGGTCGATCCGCACCGCGGTGGGCGGGGCCCTGCTGCAGATGGACGGCGTCACCGTCCGGTTCGGCGGCCTGACGGCGCTGGACGGCGTGAGCTTCGAGATCAAACGGGGTGAGATCCTCGGCCTGATCGGCCCCAACGGCGCCGGCAAGACGACCTGCTTCAACACCATGACCGGCGTCTACCGGCCCACGTCCGGCCAGGTGGTGTTCGACGGCCGGCCGCTCGGCGCGATCAAGCGCAACCAGATCACCCGGCTCGGCATCGCCCGCACGTTCCAGAACATCCGCCTGTTCTCCGACATGACGGCGCTGGAGAACGTGATCGTCGGTACCGACGCCCGGCACCGCACGTCGGTTCCCGGGGCGGTGTTCCGGTCCAAGCGGCACCGGGCCGAGGAACGCGACGCCCTCGAGCGTGGCATGGCACTGCTGGAGTTCGTCGGGATCGGCAGACGGGCCACCCAGCAGGCTCGTAACCTCCCCTACGGCGACCAGCGCCGGCTGGAGATCGCCCGCGCCCTGGCCACCGAGCCGAAGCTGCTCTGCCTGGACGAGCCCGCCGCCGGCTTCAACCCGGCCGAGAAGCAGCAGCTGATGGACCTGATCCGCAAGATCCGCGACGACGGCTACACCGTGCTGCTGATCGAGCACGACATGCGCCTGGTCATGGGCGTGACGGACCGCGTCGTGGTGCTGGAGTTCGGCCGCAAGATCGCCGACGGCCTGCCCACGCAGGTGTCCGCCGACCCGGCCGTGATCGCTGCCTACCTGGGGGTTCCCGACGATGCCACTGCTTGAGCTCAAGGACCTCACGGTCTCCTACGGCCGCATCGAGGCCGTGCGTGGCATCTCGCTGACGGTGGACGAGGGCGAGCTGGTCACCCTGATCGGGGCCAACGGCGCCGGCAAGACGACGACCATGCGGGCGATCTCCGGCATCCGGCAGCTGTCCCGCGGGTCGGTCTGGTTCGACGGCAAGGACATCAGCCGGATGAAGGCGCACGAGCGCGTCATCGCCGGCATCGTCCAGGCACCCGAGGGTCGCGGGGTGTTCCCCGGCATGACCGTGCTGGAGAACCTCGAGATGGGCGCCTACGCCCGGGTGTTCCCCACCAAGACGGAGCACGACGAGACGCTCGCGCGGGTGTTCGAGCTGTTCCCGCGCCTGCTCGAGCGCCGCGAGCAGGTGGGCGGCACGTTGTCCGGTGGTGAGCAGCAGATGCTGGCGATCGGCCGCGCGCTGATGGCCCGGCCGCGGCTGCTGCTGCTGGACGAGCCCTCGATGGGCCTGGCCCCGATGGTGATCCAGCAGATCTTCCGGATCATCACCGAGATCAACTCGACGGGCACGACGATCCTGCTGGTGGAGCAGAACGCCCAGCAGGCGCTGTCCCGGTCGCACCGCGCCTACATCCTGGAGACCGGCGAGGTGGTGACGTCCGGCGGCGGCAAGGAGCTGCTCGTCGACCCCGCCGTCAAGCAGGCCTACCTCGGCGTCGCCTGAGCCGAGCCGCGTGCCCAGGCGCGCCACCGACCCCGCAGACGACGAACGCCCCGCCACCCGGACAACCCGGGAGCGGGGCGTTCGTCGTACGGGCTGTCAGGCCTTGACGACCTTCACGGTCACCTTGGCGGAGACCTCCGGGTGCAGGCGGACCTGCACCGTGTAGTCGCCGACCGACTTGATCGCCTGGGCGACCTCGATCTTGCGCTTGTCCACCGCAGGTGCGCCAGCCGCAGCGATCGCCGCGGCGATCTCCGCGGTGGTGACGGCGCCGAACAGGCGACCGCTCTCGCCGGCCTTGGCGCTCACGGTGACGGGCCGCGACTGCAGCGAGTCACGCGTCGCCTTCGCCTCGTCGAGCGTCGCGATCTCGCGGGCCTTGCGGGCCTTGCGGATGGCCGCGACGTCCTTCTCCGCACCGGTGGTCCACGGGGTGGCCAGGCTGCGCGGGATGAGGTAGTTGCGGGCGTACCCGTCCTTGACCTCGACCACGTCGCCCGGGGCGCCGAGGCCGGTGACCTCGTGGGTCAGGATGATCTTCGCCATGTCGGTCCCCTCTCTCAGCGTGCCGACGACGAGTACGGCAGCAGGGCCATCTCGCGGGCGTTCTTGACGGCGCGGGCGATGGCCCGCTGCTCCTGGACGGACACCCCGGTCACCCGGCGAGCGCGGATCTTCCCGCGGTCGGAGATGAACTTGCGCAGCAGCGCGGTGTCCTTGTAGTCGACGACGTCGATCTTCGACGCCTTCAGGGGGTTCTGCTTCTTCTTGGGCTTGCGAACGACGGGCTTGGCCATCGTGGTGCTCCTCGTCTGTCGGAGCCCCGGGCTTGCCCGGCCCGGGGATGGGGATCTGTCTGTCAGAAAGGAGGCTCGTCGGAGTAGCCGCCGGACGTGCCACCTGCGGGCGTGGCCCACGGGTCGTCCTGCTGGCTGCCTCCGGTCGAACCACCCGAACCGCCGCTGTAACCGCCGCCGCCGCCGAACCCGCCGCCCCCGCCACCGCCGAAGCCGCCGCCACCGCCGGACCGTTGGGTCCGGGTGACCTTGGCCGTGGCGTACCGCAGCGAGGGGCCGACCTCGTCGACCTGCAGCTCGACCACCGTGCGCTTCTCGCCCTCACGGGTCTCGTAGGAGCGCTGGACGAGCCGGCCGACGACGACGACACGCGTGCCCTTGGTCAGCGACTCGGCGACCGACTCGGCCGCCTCCCGCCAGATCGAGCAGCGCATGAACAGCGTCTCGCCGTCCTTCCACTCGTTCGACTGACGGTCGAACGTGCGGGGGGTGGACGCGACCGTGAAGTTCGCGACCGCAGCCCCGGACGGGGTGAAGCGCAGCTCCGGGTCCCCGGTCAGGTTCCCGATCACCGTGATGGTGGTCTCACCGGCCATGCCAGCTCCTCGCAGGTTCGTGTCGACTGACTGTGGCGCACGCTAGCGGCGGGCACCCACGACGCCGGTCAGGCGTCGGTGCGGAGCACCTTGGTGCGCAGGACGACCTCGTTGAGGCCGAGCTGGCGGTCGAGCTCCTTGGCGGTCGCGGCGCTCGCAGTGAAGTTGACGACGGCGTAGATGCCCTCGGCCTTCTTCTTGATGTCGTACGCGAGACGACGCCGGCCCCAGATGTCGACCTTGTCGACGCTGCCGCCGTCGGACTTCACGACGGTCAGGTACTTGTCGAGCGACGGAGCGACGGTGCGCTCCTCGATCTCGGGGTCGAGGATGATCATGATCTCGTACTGACGCAGGCTCATACCCACCTCCTCTGGTCTTCGCGGTCACGGTCGGTCCGTGACAGGAGGGTCTGTGCGTCCGCCCCGGGCCGGCGTCGAGGTCGACGACGAGCACGCGGAGCAGCGGTCAATCGTAGCGTGCCGACCGGAGCCGCCCGTCCGCGGGTGTGGACGGGCGGCTCGAGGTCACGGCGGACCGAGGATCAGGGCGACTTCTTGGGCGCCGGGACGGCGGTCGCGGTAGCCGTCGGGGTCGGCGTCGGGGTCGGCGTCGGGGTGGCCGGTGCGGCAGGTCCGGTGGAGACGATCAGGGTGACGGACGAGCCGGCCGGGACGGTGGCCCCCGAGTCGGGAGCCGCCGAGATGACCCGGCCGGACGCCACGGTGTCGGAGGACTGCGTGACGATCACCGCGGACAGGCCGGCGTTCTGCAGTGCGCCGGACGCGTCCGCCTCGGTGTGCCCGACGAGGTTGCCCGGCACCTGCACGGTGGTGGGCGCCTGGGTGGTCGGCGCAGCCGTCGGGGTCACGTCCTGGGTCGGCGTCGTGGTGGCGGTCGGCTTGGTGCCGACCCATGCCGGGCTCGGGAACGCCGACTTCGGCGTCCACTGCGGCATCGCCAGCACCGGCTTCATGTAGTCGGCCCACAGCTTCGCAGGCCAGTTGCCACCGGTGACCTGCCCGGAGCCGCCGAACGGGGTGATCGACTCCAGCGAGTGACCGTCCGTCCCGAGCTGGCTCATCGCGACGGTGGTCGTCAGGCTCGTCGTGAACCCGTCGAACCACGCCGACTTGTTGTCCGTCGACGTACCCGTCTTCCCGGCGATCGGGATGTTCAGCGGGCTGATCCACTGGTGCCCGGTCCCGGTCGTGTTGGTGACCACGTGCTGCATCGCGTAGGTCGCGTCCGCCATCACATCGGCCGGGAACACCCGCTGCCCGGCGCTGCCTCCCTTGTCCACCGTCTTGCCGTCCGGGCCCAGGACCTCCCGGACGATGAACGGCGTGTGCTTCACGCCCTGCGCCGCGAAGGTGGAGTAGGCCGCGGTCATCTCGAGCGGGTGGACGTTGCCCGCGCCGAGCACGTTCGAGGGGACGTCCGGCTGCGGTGTCACCACCCCGGCCTGCTGGGCCGCCTGGACCGAGGCGTCCGGGCCGACCTTCATGTTGAGCTGCGCGTACACCGTGTTCACCGAGTCCGACGTCGCGCGGATCAGGTCGACCCACCCTGGCTGCTCGTTGCTGAAGTTGGTCACCTTGCCCGGCTTGCCGTTGTCCCAGTTGGGGATCATCTGCGGCGAGGCGCCGTTGAACGTCGTCTTCAGCCCGATGCCCTTCTGCAGGGCTGCCACCAGCGTGAACGGCTTGAACGTGGACCCGGCCTGGATCGAGTCGTAGGTGGCCGTGTTGCGCTGGTCCTTCAGGTAGTCCGCGCCGCCGTACAGGGCGACGATCGAGCCGTCCGCCTGGTTGATCGTCGAGATCGCCACACGGGTGCGGGGATTCGGCGTCGCCCCGTTGGCGAGCGCACCCGAGTAGAGGTCGCCCGCGGCTCGCACCGCCTCGTTCTGCACGGCCTGGTCGATCGTCGTGATGATCGTGTAGCCGCCGGTCTTGATGTCACCGATCGACAGGTTCATCGAGGTCTGCAGCTCGTCCAGCACCATCTGCAGCAGGTAGCCGTTGGTGCCGGCCATCGTGTTGGACAGCTTGTACGCGATGGTCTGCGGGAACACCTGCTTGTCCCGGTCGGCCTGCGAGAGGTACCCGCCCTTGACCATGTAGTCCAGCACGCGGTTCCAGCGGACCTTCGCCTTGTCCGGTGCGGTCGCCGGGTCCCAGTAGTTGGGGGACGGGATGATGCCGGCGAGCAGAGCCGCCTGCGAGACGGTCAGGTCCTTGGCGTCCACCCCGAAGTACGCCTGAGCGGCAGCCTGGATGCCGTAGGAGTCGCGGCCCAGGTAGATGGTGTTCAGGTAGCGGCCGAGGATCTCGTCCTTGGACTCGGTGCGGCCGATCTTGACGGCCAGCATCGCCTCCTCGAGCTTGCCGAGGTAGGTCGTCGTCGTCCGGTTCTTGTAGTACGTCTTCACGTACTGCTCGGTGATGGTCGACGCGCCCTGCTGAGCGCCCCCGCGCAGGTTGTTCCAGAGCGCCCGGGCGATGCCCTTCGGGTCGACGCCGGAGTTCTGGAAGAACGTCTGGTCCTCGGAGGCGACGACGGCCTTGCCGACGTACGACGGCAGCGTGGCGTAGTCGATGATGTCGCGCTTCTGGTCGGCGAACGCGCCCATCACGGCACCACGGGAGCCGTCGGCGTTGTTGGCGAAGTACACCGTGGAGGTCTGGAACGCGGCCTGTGCGGACGGCGACGGGACCTTGAGCGTGGCGTAGGCCGCCACGGTGGCGCCGAGCCCGACGAAGACGAGGCCGAGGAAGGTGCCGAGGACGAAGCGCCACGACGGCAGCCAGCGCCGGAACCCCGTGACCGTCGACCGCGGGTAGTCGAAGAACCGCCGCCAGCCGGTGCGCGTACCGCGCCCGGAACGGGCCGCGGACGGGCGTCGGGTGGTTCCCCGGCGCGACCGGGGAGGCGGGGTGCGCCGACTGCTCGCTGACAATCGAGGGCCTTCCGGACGACGACGAGGGCTGTCCGGGCGCACGTCGCGCGCGTGCTACGGGTGCACCGGGACCGCAGCCAGTATGGAGGACGGTGCAGTGAGGGCCCCTCGGAGCGGCGATCGCGCCCCGATTTTCACCGGATCGGCACCGTGGCTCCGCGGAGCCACCCCTGGACAGGCCCCGGTGGCACCTCGATCCCGCCTTCCGGGGCCTCGAGGACGCCCGCGGGCTCAGGGGACGTAGGCCGCCGCCCGACGTGTCGTGCCGCGGGGCGGCTTGTGCCGACGCATCGCGGCGACGTAGTCTCCAGATGTATCGAGTTGATACATCGGCGCCGTCGCGTCGACCAGACGCTACCGCCGAGGAGGTGAGCCGTGCACGGACGGACCGACGTCCTCGAGCCGGCCATCCTCGGCCTGCTCGCCGAGTCGCCCATGCACGGCTACGAGCTGCGCAAGCGGTTGAACGTGGTCCTCGGCAGCTTCCGCGCCCTGTCCTACGGGTCCCTCTACCCGGCCTTGCGGTCGCTGGCCGAGCGCGGCTGGATCGTCGGCGCGGACGCCAGCCCCTCGGTCGGCGTGGAGCGGGCCGTGGCCAGCAAGCGTGCCCGGATCGTCTACCAGCTGACCGCCGACGGCAAGGAGCACCTGCAGCAGGTGCTCGCCTCGTCGGGCCCGGCCACGTGGGAGGACGAGAACTTCGACGTCCGCTTCGCGTTCTTCGCCCAGACGGACGCCGAGACCCGGCTGCGCATCCTCGAGGGACGCCGCACCCGGCTCACCGAACGCCTCGAGGTGGTGCGGCAGTCGCTGAGCCGCACCCGCGAGCGCATGGACGAGTACACCCTCGAGCTGCAGCGGCACGGCCTGGACCAGGTCGAGCGCGAGGTCCGCTGGCTCGACGGGCTCATCGACAACGAGCGGGGCGCCCGTCCTGCTCGGTCCAAGGGTTCCGGCCGTCCGGCCGGTCCCGACTTCCACGCCGAGAGCAACCCCGCCCCGGCGCACACTGAGAAGGAGCGAGGATGACCTCCATCCGCGTGGCCATCGTCGGCGTGGGCAACTGCGCCTCGTCGCTGGTCCAGGGCGTCCAGTACTACAAGGACGCCGACCCCGACAGCAAGGTGCCGGGCCTCATGCACGTGCAGTTCGGCCCGTACCACGTGCGTGACGTCGAGTTCGTCGCGGCGTTCGACGTCGACGCGAAGAAGGTCGGCTTCGACCTGTCCGAGGCCATCGTCGCCTCGGAGAACAACACCATCAAGATCGCCGACGTGCCGCCGCTGGGTGTGCCGGTGCAGCGCGGTGTGACCAACGACGGCCTCGGCAAGTACTACTCCGAGACCATCGAGGAGTCGGACGCCGAGCCGGTCGACATCGTCCAGGCGCTCAAGGACGCGAAGGTCGACGTCCTCGTCTCCTACCTGCCGGTGGGCTCCGAGGTGGCCGACAAGTACTACGCGCAGTGCTGCATCGACGCGGGCGTGGCCATGGTCAACGCGCTGCCGGTGTTCATCGCCTCCGACCCCGAGTGGGCGGCGAAGTTCGAGGCGTCCGGCGTGCCGATCGTCGGCGACGACATCAAGTCGCAGGTCGGCGCCACCATCACGCACCGCGTGCTGGCCCGGCTGTTCGAGGACCGCGGCGTGATCCTGGACCGCACGTACCAGCTGAACGTCGGCGGCAACATGGACTTCAAGAACATGCTGGAGCGCGAGCGCCTGCAGTCCAAGAAGCTCTCCAAGACCCAGTCGGTCACCTCGAACCTCAACGACGGTCCGCTGTCGGGCAAGAAGGAGGACCGCAACGTCCACATCGGCCCGTCGGACTACGTCGCGTGGCTCGACGACCGCAAGTGGGCGTACGTCCGCCTCGAGGGCCGCGCGTTCGGCGAGGTGCCCCTGAACCTTGAGTACAAGCTCGAGGTGTGGGACTCCCCGAACTCGGCCGGCATCATCATCGACGCGATCCGCGCCGCGAAGATCGCCAAGGACCGGGGGATCGGTGGCCCGATCGACTCCGCCGCGACCTACCTGATGAAGTCCCCGCCCATCCAGATGGAGGACACCGCCGGGCGCGCCGCGCTCGAGGAGTTCATCCGCGGCGAGCGGGAGCGCTGAGCTGAGCCTCGTGCTCTGAGCTGACGCGAGAAGGGCCCCGCACCTCCAGAGGGTGGCGGGGCCCTTCTGCGTTTTCGTGGAGACGGACCGGCAGACGACGGGTCGACGATCAGGCGGCGGCGAGGCGCGGCGCCATCGACTCCATCTGGTCCATGACCAGGCGGATCGCGCCGGGCTGCTTGTCCGGCGGGTAGTCGTACTTGACCAGCAGCCGCTTGATCGAGGCGCGCAGCTTGGCCTTCACGTCGTCCCGCACGGTCCAGTCGGTCTTGACGTCCCGCCGCATCACCGCGACCAGCTCGCGGGCGATCTGCGCGAGCACGTCCTCACCCTGCACGTCGACCGCGGACTCGTTGGAGGCGACGGCGTCGTAGAACGCGAGCTCGTCCTGGTCCAGCGGCGGGCTGAAGTGGGCGCCGCGGTCCGCCTCGTGCGCGACGTCGCGCGCGAGCTCGATCATGGCGGCGATCACCTCGGCGGAGGTGAGCTGCTGGTTGGTGTAGCGACGCATCAGCTCCGCCAGACGCTCGGAGAAGGCTCGCTGCCGGACCAGGTTGTTGCGGGTGGCCGTGCGCGTCTCCTCCATGACCAGGGCGCGCAGTGCCTCGATAGCCAGGTGCGGGTGCTCGGCGTGGACGGCCTTGGCCAGGAACTCGGGGGTCAGGTCGCTCAGCGCGGGCCGGGGCATGCCGGCGGCGCCGTAGATGTCGAGCACCTCGTGGGACACCACCGCACCGGCGACCAGGGTGTTGAGCAGCTCCTGCACCTCGTCGGGGATCGGCTCGCCACGGGCCTGCCGGTCCTCGGCGTCGAACTTGGCCATCCAGACGCGGATCTCCTCGAAGAACTGCGCCTCGCGGCGGACGGCAGCCAAGGCCTCGTCCCGTCCGGCGATGGCCCACGCGCGCGAGAGCTGACCGGCGAGGCGCCGGAACTGCGCCGCGCGGGTCTCCTCGCCGTCGGCCACCTGGTTGCCCGACGTAGCGGGGCTGCGCAGGTAGTTCACCGCGCCGAGCACGGCCTGGATGTACGCGCGGTGGCCGGGGGCCGCGAGGCGGGTCCGCCAGTCGTAGCCGGTGAGGGTGTCCCGGAGCCGGCCCAGCAGCTCCTCGACCAGGGTCACGGCCTCGGCGACCGGTCGGCCGATCGGCTTGGTGACCTGGTCGGGAAGCGTGTACTCGGCCAGGGCCTTGGCCAGGTTGTCGGCCAGTGGCGCGTAGGCGACGAGCAGGCCGTCCTGCTTGCCGCGGAACGTGCGGTTGACGCGTGCGAGCGTCTGCATGAGCAGGGCGCCCTTGAGCGGGCGGTCCAGGTACAGGGTGTGCAGCGGCGGCGAGTCGTAGCCGGTCAGCATCATGTCCTTGACGATGACGATCTCCAGCTCGTCGTCCTCGCTGCGGAGTCGCTCCTTGATCACGGCGTTGGCCGAGTCGCGCCGCACGTGGTCGGAGACCGGTGGCACGTCCGAGGCGTTGCCGGAGTAGACGACCTTGATGCGGCCGTGCTCCAGGTCGTCGCTGTGCCAGTCGGGCCGCAGCGCGACGATCGCGGAGTACAGCCGCGCGCAGATCTCCCGGGTGGCCCCGACGATCATCGCCTTGCCGGGGACGAACGGCCGCTCGGCAGTCCCGAGTTTCGGGCCCATCACGGCGCGCCGGTCCTCCCAGTGGGCGACGAAGTCCTCGGCGAGCCGCTCGATGCGGGCGGGAGCGCCGTAGACGGCGTTGACCACGGCGACGGACTTCTCGATGCGGTCCCGCTCGGTGTCGTCCAGGCCGGCCGTGACCTCGTCTGCCGCGGCGTCGATCGTGTCCTCGGTGACGCCCTCGGCCAGCTGTACCTTGACCAGGCGCGACTCGAAGTACACGGGGACGGTGGCGCCGTCCTCGACCGCACGGGTCAGGTCGTAGACGTCGATGTAGTCGCCGAACACCTCGCGGGTGTTGCGGTCCTCGAA
>DAIDJQ010000090.1 GCA_027451305.1 Cellulomonas sp. | reverse complement strand
CGAGGACGACCGGCACGTGGTGTCGTTGTGGGTGGCGCCCGAGGCGCGCCGGCGAGGCATCGGGTGGGCGCTGCTCGACGCGGTGAAGGCCGCCGCGGTGGCCGATGACGCCCGCACCATGTCGTTGTGGGTGCTGGACGGCAACACGCCGGCCGGGGACCTGTACGTGCGGGCCGGCTTCGCCCGGACGGGCGAGCGGCAGCGGCTGCCGCGCGACCCCGAACTGGTCGAGGAGCGGTACCAGCTGGTGCTGCGGCACTGACCGTGGTCGCACGCCGGCGTCGGTGGGCGTATCGGTGGTGCGAGCTACGGTCCGGTGGTCGAGGCATCCGCAGGGCCACCCGAGGAGGACCACCATGACCACGTTGTCCGACCGTCCCCGCACCGCCCTCGTGGTGATCGACGCCCAGAACGGCGTCCTGTCCGGCGCTCACGACCGGGAGCAGGTGGTCGCCAACATCGGCTCGCTCGTGGACCGGGCGCGCGCACAGGGTGCGCCGGTGGTCTGGGTGCAGCACGCCGGGGAAGGTCTGGAGAGAGGCACGACGGCCTGGGAGTACGTGCAGGAGCTGACCCGGCCGGACTCCGAGCCGGTGGTGCACAAGACCTTCGGGGACTCCTTCGAGGGGACGAGCCTGGAGGACGTCCTGGCGGAGGTCGGAGCCGGGGCGCTCGTCGTGTGCGCCGCGCAGACCGACGCCTGCGTCCGGTCGACGATCCACGGCGCGTTCACGCGAGGGTATGACGTGACCCTCGTCTCCGACGCGCACACCACGGCGGACCTGACGGCCTGGGGTGCGCCGCCACTGCAGCTGGTGATCGCGCACACCAACCTGTACTGGAGCTTCCAGCGAGCCCCGGGTCGCGTCGCCGCAGTGGTCGGCACGGGCGACGTGACGTTCGCTGGGTGATCGGGGCGACGTGCCGCTCGTCGATCGATCCGGTCGGATCGCCCGACTGCGTCGCGACCGACCTCATCGGCGATCGGTCACGAGCGTTCCGACAGCTCACCTGCCGCGGCACGGACGTGCGACATGGCCCAGGGGGAGCCAGTCGCTGCCTCCGGCCCGGAGGCGCTCGCTCCGTAGATGACATAATTACTCTAATCGGCGGCACTCGCACCCTGGGGTCCTTCCACGCATAAGGCGACGCCGCGCCGGCGGCTCCGCCCCTAGTGGAACAACAGGACCGCCCTCGGCACCAACAGGATGGCGGTCAGTACAACAAGCGCCGCGAGCGCCACGATGAGGCCGGTGCCCACAGACTTCCGTTGCGTCATGCCCATGTCACTCCTTCACGACCGTGCCCTCAACGCATCAAAGACGTTGCTCGACGCCAGCATCGCTGAACCGATCTGTGCGGCCACCCACTCTACAACGAAGGTAAGGAGCCCCGCTCGAGCGGCTATCGGCAGGGCAATTCGACCGTCGAACGACGCGACGATACTGCACGCGACAATCCAGGAACTGGAAACCACTAGTGCGCCCAAATCAAGCAACAATGTCTCAGTCTGTAACTGCAGCAAAACCTGAGACCGCGGTATTCCGAGGCTTCGCCTCAGTCCGTACTCATTTCTTCGACCTATGGAGATTATTGTTGCCGCAACTCCGCCGATAAATCCAAGTGGAAGCCAAGCGAATCGTGAGACGCGCCCCTCCCATCCAGCGAGGAGCTGCCTGGAGTCCTTGGGCACCAAGGCCGACACTCGGATGTCCGAGACGTTGGAGTACCTGGCGCGGACGATATCGGTCAAACCGCTGCGGGAGCCCGGGGCAGCCTCAAGCCAGCATTCAGTCGGCTTCAGTGGGGCCTCAACTAAGTACAGCCAACGGCTCTGGATGGGTGCCCGGGCTGAATTCGCCACGATAGCGCCAATCCGAAGGGTCGAGTCGCTTGACGGTCGCATAGTGCCGCCCACTATAATCCCGAGTTCCCTGGACGCGTTGACCCCAAGGGCTGCTGCACCCACGTCGCCCGAGATTGTCGGGTCCACCACTCGGAGAAACCCCGGACTAACCCTGACGGACTGTATTGAGACGCCAGGTGAAGTAGTTGGACGAACGAGATCGGAAAGCTCTAGCGAGCCTCCGGAGACCACATCAGGGTTCAACGCAAGCGCGGCGCATACGGCGGGATCGAGTGACCCGCCTGATTCTCTGGTCACGACGATCACCCCGTTCCCGGCCTTAATCCCGGCTCTGTAGGTGTTTACGACGTCTCCGGTCGCACGCAATTCAAAATAGGCCGGTAGAAACGTGCAGAATGCAAGCACCAAGAGTAATAGGGTATTGCGCCCGCGACTTGCAAGTAGCGACCGCGCCGCCTCGCCAACGATAGTTGTCAGTTGCATGCCGCCCGGGTCTCCTGGCTTACCACACGCCCATCTTCCAACCGAAGCACAGAGTCGCACCGGCGGGCTACGAGATCATCGTGAGTGGCAACGAGAACGATGCGGTCTGAGCGCGCGAGCCGCACGAGTGCGTCAGAGACGATTTCCGTGTTTCGGCGGTCGAGTTGCGCGCTCGGCTCGTCCGCGAGTATGACCTTGCGCTTCTGTGCGAAGGCACGGGCGATCGCGACGCGCTGCACTTCGCCGCCGGAGAGTTCCTCGATTCTCGCGTACTTGCGCGATTCTAGACCGAATTCAGCCAGCGTTTCTGCGGCGAACGTCCGCGACGCCTGCCAACTGTGTCCGCGGGCAGCGACCGCGAGGGCAACGTTGTCGAGTGCAGAGCGCCTGGGGATCATGTAGTTTGCCTGAAAGATCCAAGCGCAGTCGGATGCTAACCGCGGGCGACCTTGGTTGGAAAGCGACACGTCACCAGTAGTCGGGCTCAGAACGCCGCCGATGATTGATAACAATGTCGACTTGCCCGAACCAGACGGGCCCACTAGTGCGATGCATTGCGACGGTTCGATCCGAATGTCGATCGCGTCTAGGGCGCACCGGTCCGAATTTGCGTAACGGTGACCAACGTTTCGGACTACGAGCAACGCGGTTCCTTTAAGACCTCCGTGGGATTGGACAAGACGCTGTCGCCCTCGGGCAGTCGCTGCGCTATGAACGTGGCTCCGACGTCGCCGTCTACTACGGTGACTCCCACCGCGTGTGCCTCGGACATCGGCGAATCGCGAACCCACACGCATGTAGTTCCGGACGCGTCGGTCACCACTGCCGGCACGGGCAGGGTGGTCGTCCCAATTGGAGCCGCGTACGCAACCGTCGCCTCGACGGCTTCGCTCCCGGGCGTCGTGCCCGCGCTCAGCTGGCCTAGAGCGGTCGGATCTGTGATCGGGCCGGCCGCTGGAAGGTCGACACGCACAGGAGATCCGGGGACCGCGAACGCCCAGGCCTTGCCCCCGTCGAGCGTGAGGGGCTTTCCCTGCTCGTCCACGACTTCGGCTCGGACGAGCGTCGAGGCGGGCTCCGCGAAGACATCCCCCTGGGAGGGTGCGTTCTGACCCGCTGCGACCTTGAGAGCGCCGACGGTAAACGGGTGTGATGAGGGCATCCAGACGGTCCATCCCGGGTCGAACACAGTGGTGCCTGCTGGTAGGCCCAAGGCCGTCGCGAGGCGCCCGACCCCGGCGCCTGTCTCGGTCGTCCATCTCGGACCGACTCCATGTCGGTAGCCCAGGCGATTTAACAGTTGGTTCAGTTGTGCAACATCCTCTCCTGTGGTCGCCGAGTCGAGCGCACGGTAGAACGGGTTCGGAGTCGCTACAGCCACGACTTTAACGCCGTTGACTGCAAGCACCGGAGATCCCTCCGATATGGAGCTTCCGGGGGCCACGTCGGTCGCTGTGATCGTTCCGTTCCATGCTGGGGCGCGGAGGCCTTCGCCTGTAGCCCAGGTGAGAACTAGGCGTGCTGTGCGCGCCCCATCGCGAGTCGCCGATGGGGCGCTAACCCATCGCGCCACCACAGATTGGCGCGTTGCATCGATGGAGTCGCGGGAGTGAGTAAGGAGGCTCGCGCCTAGCAATGGTCCGCTGAAGCCAACAAGGAGGAGAAGCCAGACGCCAACCTGGGTAATGTGTTCCTTTGTTGTCATCGGCCCGAAGGTGCGGTCGTGAAGTAGGCTGGGAATTGATCGGCGCATCCAGTCCACTTGTAGGACGTGTCCGGCGTGAGGGCTGCAAAGATCGCGTCGTCCTTCGCGTCTTTGTCGAGGTGGATGCCCGCGGCCACCAGGCATGCAATTACGTCCGGCCGCATTGCGTCCCGCGCGTCCTTCGTCAGAAGCATTTGGTTAACCCAGACCTTAGCAACGTCGCCGGCATATTCCGCCATGCACTCATGAAGGGCGGCGTCGTACTTCGCATTTAGTGCGACCAGATCTGCATCGGTCGGTGCGGTCATCGACACCCCGAACAAAAGTTCTCCGCGCTGCCATTTAGGGGTCTCGGGCGCGAAACCTTGTTTCACAACACAATCGCGCGCTGCGTAGACGGCGCGCTCATACTCGTCGGCGTCAACCTTGCCATCACTCAACATGGTTGCTTGAAATGCCGTCGTGTTTCGAGCGACAGCAGCGACGTCCAACTTCGTCGGGTCGTTCGAACCGACTTGGCTGGAGCACCCAGCGCTAAGCAGCGCGACCACAAGAACAGTCGCGCTGCCTAGCACAAGTCGTACCCTGGTCATGCGTGAACGTTGAGACCGGGCGATCCGGGGGCCCATGCGCCGTCGTGATAGAACTGTCCGTAGAACACGGTTCCGGACTTTAGAACGACACACGGCGGGCTCAGGTGAACGTATGCAGTGATGGGCGAGCATCCCGCACTTTCACCCGAAGTGAATGACCACGCGCTGCCGCTTGACAGCGTGCCGCGAACCTGCGCCTTGTAGTTGCAGATGTTGTTGCCTGACGTGCCGTCCCCGTGGCTGACGTCGTCGGTGGTCGTTGTCACGCCTGTCCAGTTCACGTTAAGGCAAGTGCTCCCGCCCGGGCCGTGGGATAGGGCGCACGTACTTGCAGCCTGGGCGGGTAGGGACACCGCCGCAGATGCGGCCACGAGTGCGGCTGCAGTGACAGTGGTCGTGAACACGCGGCGGGGAACGGGATGTTTCGTCATTGGATCCCCTTTGGCCTCGGTGTCAGTGATGCTGACGTTGCGAGCGTAGCGGCGGGTCCTGCGTCATGTATGACGAATCGACGACGAGATTCGGGCAGTGGTGTAGACGCTGCGGGCAAGCTGGACGGTAAGTCATGACTCGAGTTCTGGACAGTTGTTCAGAATGGCCGATGGGTCGCGTTGGGCCGCGGCGTGCGGTGCGGTCACGGCCAGGATGGGAAGAGGCGAGTCGCGCCGGACAGGTTGCAGGGCCTGTCGGGGATCGCCGCGCCGGTGGAGTCCGGCGGGCTTAGGAAGCCGGAGGTTGGGTCCGTAAGTCCGGGAACAGGCTCGGTGGCGGGGATGTATACGGCAGCGCCTCGCCCTGTCGGTTCGTATTGGGACCGTCGGTGGCGGCGGCGAAGGGGCCGTCGGGGTTCATGAGCGCGGCCATGTGGTGGTCGGCGTGGTCCCGCCACCACACGCTCATGCCGGTGGCCGGGTCGAGGCGTAGGTGCTCCCAGGCGCGCCAGAGGGCTTCGAGGCGGATGACGGCTTCGTCGTAGCGCCACCAGGTCCCCGCCCAACAGCGGTGCCGCCCGTCGATGCGCCGCCGGTAGACGAACCGCAGGTACTCGCGAACGAACTCGTCGACGCTTCCGTAGTACAAGCGCGGCGCAAGCGGCGTGTCGTCGACCGGTTCGGAGACGGGCATTTCCTCGCTGTCATCGTCCTGACCCCAGTCGCTCATTGGGGTTCGACGGTGTTGCGGCGCGCCGTCGGTGCCCTTAGTTCCCTCTGCGTGTTGCAGAGGGTGCGTTCGGTTTGGGGGTCGTGCGCCGCGACAGAGGCGTGCACGGCGGTGGCGTGGGGTCCGTTCATCCAGGGTTGGGTGCGGATCAGGGTGGGTCGTGCGCCGGAGGCGAGGACGATGGCGCGGCCCTTGGGGAGAGCGGCCAGGTCGGCGATGTCGAGGATGCGTTCGCGGTGCACTTGGTGGGACACGGACCGGTGTCCGCGTCCGGTCGAGGTCGAGGAGGCGAGGCGGTCGTAGTCGCCGATCATCCGGGACAGGTCCTCGAGGAAGGTGGCTTCGCTGACGCCGCCGCCGTAGACCTTGATGTTGGCGGCTGACCAGAGCTTCTTCATGCCGGCCTCGCCCCAGACCTCGATGCCTTGGGACCAGGACTGCAAGACCGTGTCCAGGACGATCCCGCGAGAGCCGTAGTGGGAGTACAGGTTCGGCAGCTCACGCCACCGGCACACGTTCGCCGCCTCATCCAGCACCCCGACCAGCGGCGTGTTCAGCCGGCCGCCCGCGGACTGGGCGGCGAGCTCCTCGGCGCCCTCCACGACAGCGACGGTGAGGGCGGTAACGAGCGGGCCGGCGGTGCCGCGACCTTCCTTGGACAGGGAGTACAGGGTCCCGCCGTCCCGGACGAGCTGCTCAGGGACGAGCCGTGGGCGCCGGTCGCCGGGGCTGTGGGGGGGTGTCTCCATGGCTGCCAGGTCCTCGAGCAGCAACCCAGCATCGAGCGCCGCGTAGGCAGTCGGGATCTTCCGCTCGATGGCGCCCCATCGGTCCTCGGCAGCCTGTCCGTCGAACCGGTCGTACCAGGCGAAGAAGGCTCCGCGTGGGCCGGTCCGGCGGATGACGTTCTGCCGCCGGTCGTACACGGTGATGTTCTTGCGCATCAGGAAGCGGCCAAGAACAACCTTCGACACTAGGTGCTGCCGCTTCGGCTGGAGCACCAGTTGGGTTGTCGTCACGGAACTGAGTCTGCTCGGGCTCGACGCCGCCGGCCGCCGCCGGCTCGGGGAGGCCCTTCTAGTTCCGTTTGACATAATGCTCCTTATCGGCGCCACGGGGAGATCGGCGGACCGCCGTGCGGTGCACGCCGCCGACAGCTCGCCGTTCGTCCCCGCACCGAGGTGTCAGACGCCACCGCGTCAGGCGCCGACGTACGCCGCGAGGTGCTGACCGGTCAGCGTCGAACGTGCTGCGACAAGGTCGGCCGGTGTGCCCTCGAAGACGATCCGGCCGCCGTCGTGGCCGGCGCCCGGACCCAGGTCGATGATCCAGTCGGCGTGCGCCATGACGGCCTGGTGGTGCTCGACGACGATCACCGACTTGCCCGAGTCCACGAGCCTGTCCAGCAGGCCGAGCAGCTGTTCGACGTCGGCGAGGTGCAGGCCGGCCGTGGGCTCGTCGAGCACGTAGACGCCACCCTGCTCACCGAGGTGCGTCGCAAGCTTCAGCCGCTGGAGCTCGCCCCCGGACAGGGTCGTCAGGGGCTGGCCCAGGCTGACATAACCGAGCCCGACGTCGCTGAGCCGGTTGAGGACCGCGTGCGCCGCCGGAGTGCGCGCCGCACCCGCGGCGAAGAACGTCTGCGCCTCCGTCACGGGCATGGCGAGCACCTCGCTGATGTCTCGGCCGCCGAGGTGGTGCGCCAGGACCGCCGCCTGGAACCGCTTCCCGTCGCACTCCTCGCAGGTCGTGGCGATGCCGGCCATGATCCCCAGGTCGGTGTAGATGACGCCCGCGCCCTTGCAGGCGGGGCACGCACCCTCGGAGTTGGCGCTGAACAGTGCCGCCTTCACACCGTTGGCCTTGGCGAACGCCGTCCGGATGGGGTCGAGCAGGCCGGTGTAGGTCGCGGGGTTGCTGCGTCGTGAGCCCTTGACCGCGCCCTGGTCGATCGAGACCACACCCGCACCGCGCGGGATCGAGCCGTGCACCAGGGAGCTCTTCCCGGAGCCGGCGACGCCGGTGACGACCACCAGCACCCCGAGCGGGACGTCGACGTCGACGTCCCGCAGGTTGTGCGTCGAGGCGCCGCGGATCTGCAGCGCGCCGGTGGGCCGGCGTACCGCCTGCTTGACCGCCGCGCGGTCGTCCAGGTGGCGGCCGGTGAGAGTGTCGCTGTCCCGCAGCTGGTCGACTGTGCCCTCGAAGCAGACGATCCCTCCCGCGGTGCCCGCCCCCGGGCCCAGGTCGACCACGTGGTCGGCGATGGAGATCGTCTCGGGCTTGTGCTCGACGACGAGCACCGTGTTCCCCTTGTCGCGCAGCCGCAGCAGCAGGCCGTTCATCCGGGCGATGTCGTGCGGGTGCAGGCCGATCGTCGGCTCGTCGAACACGTAGGTCACGTCGGTCAGCGACGAACCGAGGTGGCGGACCATCTTGACCCGCTGCGCCTCTCCGCCGGAGAGGGTGCCGGTCGGTCGGTCGAGCGAGAGGTAACCGAGACCGATCTCGGTGAACGAGTCGAGCAGGTGCTGCAGCCCGGCCAGCAGCGGCGCCGCCGCGGGCTCGTCGACGCCGCGGACCCACTCGGCGAGGTCGCTGATCTGCATCGCACAGGCGTCGGCGATGCTGGTCCCCCGGATCTTCGAGGACCGCGCGCCCTCGTTGAGGCGCGTCCCGCCGCACTCGGGACAGGGGGTGAAGGTCACCGCCCGGTCCACGAACGCCCGGATGTGCGGCTGCAGCGCGTCGACGTCCTTAGACAGGAACGAGGACCGGATCCGCAGCACCAGCCCCTCGTACGTCATGTTGATGTTCTCGATCTTCATCCGGACGGGCTCGTGGTGGAGGAAGTCCGCCCGCTCCTGCTCGGAGTAGTCCCGAATCGGCTTCGCCGGGTCGACGAAGCCGGACGAGGTGTACAGGCGGTAGTTCCAGCCGCCGGGTGTGTACCCCGGGATGGTGAGCGCGCCCTCGTCGAGCGACTTGGTCTCGTCGTAGAGCTCGGACAGGTCGATGTCGTTCACCGAACCCATGCCGTCGCAGCGCGGGCACATCCCGCCCGTGACCGTGAACGAGCGGGTCTCGGCCTTCGCTGCGCCCTTCTCGACCGTCAGCCGACCGGTCCCGCTGGCTGAGGCGACGTTGAAGGAGAAGGCGTTCGGCGAGCCGATGTGCGGCTGCCCCAGCCGGCTGAAGAGGATGCGCAGCATCGCGTTGACGTCGGTGGCCGTGCCGACCGTCGAGCGGACGTTCGCGCCCATCCGCGCCTGGTCGACGACGATCGCGGTGGTCAGACCCTCGAGGACGTCCACCTCCGGCCGGGCCAGCGTCGGCATGAAGCCCTGCACGAAGGCGCTGTAGGTCTCGTTGATCAACCGCTGCGACTCCGCCGCGATGGTGTCGAGCACCAACGAGCTCTTCCCCGAGCCCGAGACGCCGGTGAAGACCGTCAGCCGCCGCTTGGGCAGCTCCACGCTGACGTCCTTGAGGTTGTTCTCCCGCGCACCGAGCACGCGGATCACGTCGTGGCTGTCGGCCTCCTGCGATGCGACCGACCGCCCGTCGGACCCCGTGCCTGTGACCATGCCCATCGTGTCTCCAGCCGTCGTGACGAGGACCGCCTCACCCTGCGGGCCACCATTCTCGGCTCGGTGCACGAGTACCGTTCCTTCCGGCGGTGGGACCGAGCCCGCCGCATCCCGTGCCGCTCCCCCGGGCCCGCATCCGGACGGACGCATCGCCACTTTGGACCTTGGTCCCTGGCATTCATCGCTGGAGTGGCGTTCACCACACCTTCACTCCACGATGGAACACGGCGGGGTCACGCGCCGTTGTAGCCCCTCGGAAGAACAGCACGCGGTCGCTGGACCAGCACTCGATCAGAACTCGATCGGCATCGGACCGTCTCGGACGGCATGGAGGTCACCCGTATGGCGAACCGGTCTCTGCGCGGCATGCGCATCGGCTCACACAGCATGGAGACGGAAGACGGCGTCGACTTCGCCCCCCGGCTCCAGGCGTTCTACGACTGCCCCAACGGGCACACGATCATCCTGCCGTTCTCGGTGGAGGCTGACGTGCCCGTGACGTGGGAGTGCCGGTGCGGCGCCGAGGCGCTGCTGCGCGACGCCTCGCGCCCCGAGGTGAAGGCCGGCAAGCCGGCCCGCACGCACTGGGACATGCTCCTGGAGCGTCGCACCATCAACGAGCTTCAGGAGCTGCTCGACGAGCGGCTCGACCTGCTGCGCGCCGGAAAGCTGCGCCGCAGCGCCTGATCGGAACGGTCCCGGTCCGGCCCTCAGCGGGCCGCCGGGCTCCGGTGACCGAGCAGTCGACCGAACGCTCCCACCAGCTGGTGGGAGCGTTCGCGCGCTCCCCAGCGAGTGACGTTCACGAGTGCCTCGACGATGATGTCCGAGCTCATCTTCGAGACGCCCTGCTCGCGCTCCATGAACCTGATCGGCACCTCGACGATGCGGGCGCCCTGCTTCAACGCACGCCAGGTCATGTCCACCTGGAAGCCGTAGCCGTGCGAGTCAACCTCGTCGAGCGCGATCTTGCGCAGCAGGTCCGTGCGGTACACGCGGAAGCCGGCCGTGGCGTCCTTGACCGGGATGCCCATCGCCAGCCGGCAGTAGGTGTTGGCGCCGCGGGACAGGATCTCCCGCTGCAACGGCCAGTTGACGACGGTGCCGCCCTTCACCCAGCGCGAGCCGATCACCAGGTCCGCCTCGCCGGAGCGGGCGAGCAGCCTCGGCAGGTCCTCGGCGCGGTGCGAGCCGTCCGCGTCCATCTCGACGACCGCGTCGTACCCGCGCTCGAGCGCCCAGGTGAACCCGGCGATGTACGCGGTGCCCAGGCCGAGCTTGCCGGCGCGCCGCATCAGGTGGATCGCCTTGCGACCCCGCTCGGCGGCGTCCTGCTCGCTCAGCTCCTCGGTGAGGTCCCCGGTGCCGTCAGGTGAGCCGTCGTCCACCACCAGCACGTCGGCGTCGGGCACAGCGACCGCCAGCCGAGCGAGGGCGCCGGGCAGGCTCTCCCGCTCGTTGTAGGTGGGGACGATCACGAGCACGTGGGTGGCAGCAGTCATACCGAGGTCTCGATCCGATGGTGACGGCGCACGCGGGCGGCTCCGGCAGCGCCGGCGACGACCACGCACACCGCGAGGGCGTCGATGATCCACGCCGGCCACGAGCCCAGCCGGGTGGCGGGAGTGAACGACGTGCGCAGGGGCAGCGTAGCGACGAGCTGCGCCGGGGTGAAAAGCGAGGTCTGCTGCAGCACGGCCCCGTTGGGCGCGATCACGGCGGAGACGCCGACGGTGGAGATCTGCACGGTGGCCCTGCCGTGCTCGATGGCGCGCAGGCGGGACATCGCGAGCTGCTGGGTGGACTCGTCCGAGTAGCCGAAGGAGGCGTTATTGGTCTGCACCAGCAGCACCTCTCCCCCGGTTCGCACCGCCTCCCGGACGATCGAGTCGTAGGCGACCTCGAAGCAGATCACGTCGCCGAGGCCCACGGTGCGCCCGAGCCGTGGCGAGGCCAACGGCACGTAGCCGGGCTTGGTGCCGGCGATCATGTCCCGGGTGACCAGGTCGACCTCGGGCGAGAAGTGCCGGACGAAGCTGCGCATCGGGATGTACTCGGCGAACGCAGCGGGCCGCTGCTTGGTGTAGCTGGCGACGACGCCTTGTCCGGGCTCCCACAAGACTGAGGTGTTGTACCTTCCGCCGCTGGCGGGGTACTGCACCGTTCCCACCAGCATCGGCGCCTCGACGGCACGAGCCGCCGAGTCGATCGTGGCAGCCGCCGCTGCGTCGACCTGCGGGTCGACGTCGGTGCCGTTCTCGGGCCACACCACCAGGTCGAGCGCACCGGGCGCCACCGTGTTCAGCAGCGCGTGCGTCCCCGCCGCGTGGTTGTCCAGCACCTTGCGAGGCTCGTCGAACGCCTTGAGCCCCGGTTCGGGGACGTTCCCCTGCACGGCGCCGACACGCAGCGTGCCGCTCTGCGCGCTGGTGTCCAGCGGGATCACCAGGCCGACCAGCATGAGGGCGACGGCACCGGCCAGCCAGCCCAGCGTGCCCGCGGGCCGTAGCCGGCGAGCCGCCAGCCAGGCACGGGCCAGCAGCACGCCCGTCACCGCGACCGCACCGCTGGTCAACGGCGTGCCGCCGAGCCACATCAGTGCCGCCATCGGGGCGTCGTCCTGGCTGAAGGCGAGGCGCCCCCACGGGAAGCCGCCGAACGGCCACACCTGGCGCAGCTCCTCGACCCCGACCCAGAGCACGGCGAACACCACCAGCTGCAGACCGGCGCGGCGCCACACCGCCTCACCACGGCGCGCCCACGACCAGGCCGCACCGAAGAGGGCGACGAAGCCGGCCTCGGCCACGGTCAGGGCGAGCCACGGGACCACCCCCACGGCGTCGTCGGCCCAGGTGATCAGAGGCCCCATGAACGCCAGACCCCACAGGAGACCCACGAGGGTGTTCCAGCGGGCGCTGTCCCGACGGAGCGCCAGGTAGAGGAGCGCGATGCCGGGGTAGGCCGCGAACGACCAGCCGGGCGCGGGGAACGCGAGCCTGGTCAGCACTCCCCCGACGAGCGCCAGGACCAACGTCCACGGGCGGGACGGCAGGCGCGCAGGCACCGGTGCAGCGTACGGCAGCCAGGTGTGCCGGTCGGTCCAGCCGGGCTGGGCCCGGACGACCGGCCCGCGTGACCTTCGTACCGGCGGACGACGAGCGTCGCTGTTCTCTGTTGGACACGCGGGCCCGGTCGGGCCCCTCGTCCGCCGCGCGCAGAAGGCCGCTCGTCCCTTCGGATGGCGGTCCTGCCGTGGTCGGCGAACCGGATGTGAACGTACCCGTTCCGGCCTCGGCCCTCAAGGGTGAGCGTGCACCCGACCGGGTGAAGCGGCGCGGTATCGGTGCAGGTCAGGGCGCCTCAACTGGACAAATGGGACATCGGGAGCGCGGCGTGTCGGTGGGCGTTTCGCGTCGGACCGGCGGGTCAGGACAGCGTGTCGTGCAGCGTCACGCCGGACCGCACGGTGCGCAGGCACACAGGCGGCGGGACGTCCCCCGACAGGTCGGGCAGCAGGGCTTGGCCGGCGCGTGCCTCGGCGCTCCAGGTGGTCAGCCGACCCTGTCCGGGCTGCACCGTGAGGCTCTCGGAGCGCCAGACGGCCAGGTGGGCCGGGGCGCCCACGCGCAGCTCGCCGGCGCCGGTGTGGTCGAGGCCGGCGAGACGCCACCCGCCCCTGGTCGCGGCACGGAAGGCCGCCCGCGCGGAGATGCGCTGCTCCGTCGCCGTGTGCTCGACAGCGGCCCGCACGCCGCCCCACGGGTCGAGCGCCGTGACCGGGCTGTCGGACCCGAAGGCGAGCGGGACGCCCGCGGCGGCGAGGTCGGCGAGCGGGTTCAGCGCGGCTGCGCGGCCGGCACCCAGCCGGGCCGCGTACATGCCGTGCGGACCGCCCCAGGCGGCGTCAAAGGCGGGCTGTGCACTGACGCGCAGCCCGAGCAGCACCAGTGCCGCCAGCGTCGGCGCGTTCACCATCTCGGCGTGCTCGAGGCGGTGGCCTGCGCCCGCGACCGCCGGCAGGCCCTCGACCTCGGCCGCCGCCCGGATCCCCAGCAGCACCTCGTCCATCGCGCGGTCGCCGATCACGTGGAAGCCCGCGTGCACACCGGCCCTGGTCACCGCCGCGACGTGGTTGGCCACCTGCTCGGCCGTGAGCATCAGCACGCCGGACCCGTCGGGACGGTCGGTGTAGGGGGCGCGCAGCGCCGCCGTGCGGGACCCCAGCGAGCCGTCGACGTTGAGGTCTCCCCCGATGCCCGTCAGCCCGGGGATCGCGGCGAGCAGGGCCCGGGCGTCGTCGACCGTCACGCAGGGCTCGGCGCGGTAGCCCACGACGAGCGGCAGGCGGCTGCCCGGGTCCGCCGTTGTGGCGAGCAGCTCGACGAGGCCCTCGCGGGTGTCCACCGAGGGGGCCGACATCTCGTGGAGGGCGACCACGCCCCGCTCGGCGGCATGGTGGAGCGCCAGCCGGTAGAGCGCCGTCCGTCGGCTCGGGCTGACGTCGCGTGCGACCTGTCGGGCGGCGTGGTGCGCGTCCAGGGTGACCAGACCCGCCCCGTCCCAGCCTGGCAGGCCCTCGAGGCCGGCGGCACGTGCCAGGGACGACGAGACGACCGCGGAGTGCACGTCCACCCGCGCGAGGTAGACCGGCACTCCCCCGGCTGCCGAGTCCAGCTCGGCCGCGGACGGAGCCCGCCCCTCGGGCCAGGCCGTCTCGTCCCAGCCGGAGCCGAGCAGCGGCTCGTCCGCGGCGCCGGCTGGGCGTGCCCGCGCCGCGCGGCGCACCGCGTCGAGCGCGTCCGCGAGGCTGTGCACCCCGGCAGCCGCAGACAGGTCGAGCCCGTCGAGCGCCAGGCCGGTCTCCAGCACGTGCACGTGTGCGTCGACGAACGCGGGGGCGACCAGTGCGCCGTCCAGGTCCACCACCTCGTCGGCGCGGTCGGCCAGACCCGCCGCGGTGTCGTCGGCACCGATCCAGGCGACGGTCCCGTCGGTCACGAGGAGCGCCTCGGCGAACGGGTCGGCGGACGCGTGCACCGCGCCGTTGCGGTACAGGGTGGAGCTCACGGGTCGAACCCTAGGGCACGCCTGCGGCGGGCGCTTGTGCAGGTCAGGAGCGCGACACGCGACCACTCGAACGGGTGGTGCGCGGCCGGGGGCGACGTCCTCGCGGGCCGGGGCCGGCGGTCACACGGAGGAGTAGGCGACCACCCCACGGCGGACCGCCTGGACCGCTGTCGCGGCCGTGCGCCGCAGGCCCGACCGCGGAGCCGCCTGGGCGATCTGGTCGAGGACGTCGATGACCTGCTTGCACCACCGGACGAAGTCCCCGGCGGCCAGGTCCCCGCCGCGGAGCACCACGTCCAGGCTGCGGCCCGCGGCCCAGCGGTGGATCGGTTCCACGAGCCCCGTGTCGAGCGGCTGCACGGTGGACAGGCCGTGGGCCTGCTCGAGCTCCTCGAGGTCCGACCAGGTGCTGACGGTCAGCTCGAGCGCGCGGCCGAGGCGCCCCTGCGGTCCGCCGGGGACGTGCGGTTCGGCACCCTCGTCCCGGCGGGAGCGGTAGACGAGCGTCGAGACGGCCGCGGCCAGGCCGGGCGCCTCGAGCTCGTCCCAGATGCCGCGGCGCAGGCACTCGGCGAGCAGCAGGTCGTTCTCGGCATAGAGACGGCGCAGCCAGCGGCCGTCGTCGGTCACCTGGAGGCTGCCCGGCTCGTCGCCGCCGCGGGCGGCGTAGCCCAGGCGTACCAGGACGTCGCAGATGCGGTCGAACACCACGGCGATGGACCCGGTCCGACCCTCGATGCGGGCGACCAGGGAACGGTGCTCGGCGGTGGCGCGCTGCCACCGCTCCGCCCACCGAGCGTGCTCCTCGCGGTCCGGGCAGCGATGGCACGGGTGTGCCCGCAGCTGCCGCCGCAGAGCCGCGAGCTCGGCGTCCTGCGCGGCCGCACTGCCCTCGTCGGGACCGCGACCGTGCCGACGGCCGCGCCGTCCGGCGACGTGCTCGTCCAGGCCGAGGTCCTCCAGCGTCGTCCGTAGCCGTGCCGCGAGGTCCCGCCGAGCGGCAGGGACACGGGCGTTGAAACCCCGAGGAAGGTGCAGGTGGCCGACCGTGCGGGCGCCCGGCCCCACGTCGGCGACGGTGAGCCGCCGCACCTGGCGGTCGGTCGTCAGCACCATCGGGTGCGGGCCCTCGAAGCCGCCGTCCGCGCCGGGGTCCACCACCACCCCGTACCCGCTGCGACGCCCGCTCGGCACCTGCAGCACGTCGCCGGGGCGCAGCCCCTCGAGCGTCCGAGCCGCCTCCGCCCGCCGGGCCGTGGCCCCCGCGCGCAGCAGGTCACGCTCCCGCTCCCGGATCTGCAGCCGCAGGTCCGCGTACTCGGCGAAGTCCCCGAGGTGGCACTCCATCGCCCGGGCGTACCCGGCGAGCGACTCGGCGTGGGCCTGCGCCTGGCGGGCCAGGCCCACCACCCCGCGGTCCGCCTGGAACTGCGCGAACGAGGTCTCCAGGACCTCACGGGCCCTGTCCCGGCCCACCTGGGCGACCAGGTTGACCGCCATGTTGTACGTCGGCCGGAAGCTGGACCGCAGCGGGTACAGGCGCTTGGAGGCGAGCCCGGCCAGGTGCACGGGGTCGAGCGCGGGGTGCTCGACGACGACACCGTGCCCCTCGGTGTCGATCCCGCGTCGACCCGCCCGGCCCGTCAGCTGGGTGTACTCCCCCGGGGTGATGTCGACGTGCTGCGACCCGTCCCACTTGACCAGGCGTTCCAGGACCACGCTGCGTGCCGGCATGTTGATCCCGAGCGCCAGGGTCTCGGTGGCGAACACGACCTTGACCAGGCCCTGGCTGAACAGGTCCTCGACGGTCTCCTTGAACAGCGGCAGCATGCCGGCGTGGTGCGCGGCGACGCCGCGGACCAGCGCCTCGACGAACGCCGGGTAGCCGAGCACGTCGAGGTCCTCGGACGGGATCGGCGAGCAGCGCTCCTCGGCAACCTGCCGGATCCGGGACTGCTCGGCCGCGCTGGTCAGCCGGACGCCGGCGCTCAGGCACTGCCCGACGGCAGCCTCGCAGCCGGCCCTGGAGAAGATGAAGACGATGGCGGGCAGCAGGCCGTCCCGCTCCAGGGCGTCCACCACCACGAACCGGGGGGTCGGCCGCCCGCCGCCACGCGCGGGCCCGCGGTCCCGCCCGCCGCCGGGCCCCCGGAACCCCCGGTCCCCCGGCCCGCGCCGCTGCGGCGGCCCCTCGGTGCGCAGGCGGTGCCGCAGCTGGTGGACCAGGTCCGGGTTGATCGGCGGGTCGTTCCCGGGGGCGGTGGGGTCGACGTGGCCGGCGTACAGGTCCACGAGCTCGCGGCCCACCAGCACGTGCTGGCCGAGAGGCACGGGCCGGTGCTCGCTCACCACCACGGCGGTGTCGCCGCGCACGGTGGAGAGCCAGTCCCCGAACTCCTCGGCGTTGGACACGGTGGCCGAGAGCGACACCAGCTGCACGTCGTCCGGCAGGTGGATGATGACCTCTTCCCACACCGGGCCGCGGAAGCGGTCGGCCAGGTAGTGGACCTCGTCCATCACCACGAAGCCGAGGCCGGTCAGCGTGGGCGACCCCGCGTAGAGCATGTTGCGCAGCACCTCGGTGGTCATCACCACCACGTCCGCCTCGCCGTTCACGGTGACGTCGCCCGTCAGCAGGCCCACCCGTTCCGGACCGTACCGGCGCACCAGGTCGGCGTACTTCTGGTTGGAGAGCGCCTTGATCGGGGTGGTGTAGAACGCCTTGCGGCCCGCCTCCAGGGCCAGGTGCACGGCGAACTCGCCGACCACCGTCTTGCCGGCGCCGGTCGGTGCGGCGACCAGCACGCCGCTGCCGCGCTCGAGGGCCTCGCAGGCCTCCGTCTGGAACGGGTCGAGCGGGAAGGGCAGCTGCTCGGCGAACCGGCCGAGCGACGAGCGCTCGCGCGCCGCTCGCCGTCGCGACTGCGCGTACCGCTCGGCCGGGGAGAGCTCGTCGTCCGACTCGCTGCGGGAGGAGCTGGGCACGGACCCACACTAGGTGGTGGGTCCCACGGTGCGCCGTCGACCTCGGCGGGGCCGCGCCGGTCGTGGGTGGATCTGCTCGTGCGGGCAGGTCCGGGCGGCTGAGACCGTGCCGCTCAGTGCGAGGCGGCGACCGGCTCGACCCGCGTGGTCGCGGGCCGGCCCGTCGCGAGCGGCAGGATGACCGAGTCGACCATGCGGGTGAGGAACTCCTGGTCAGGGTGCTGGCCCATCACGGTCTTGTGGTACGCGATCATCGCGGGCGCGACGGCCGCCACCATGTCGAGGTCCAGGTCAGGCGGAACCTCGCCGCGCCGCTGCGCCCGCTCCAGCAGCCCGCGCATCAGCCCCACGCGCGCGCGGACGAACTGCTCCTTGAACACCGCGGCGACCTCGGGCTCAGCGGACACCACGCGCATCAG
The DNA here is from genome assembly GCA_027451305.1 of Cellulomonas sp. The sequence continues at coordinate 18,438 of DAIDJQ010000090.1, read as the reverse complement.
GCCCGCCATCAGGTCGTCCGTGTCGGCGCGGCGGCGCACCGTGGAGACGGCGAGCAGGTCGCCACGCAGGGAGCCGGTGTCGGGCACGTCGTCGAGCGTCGTGATCTGGTTGGCGCCGCAGAGCAGCGAGTCGACGATGAGCTGCACCTTGGACGGCCAGCGCCGGTACACGGTGGCCTTGCCGGCGCAGGCGCGCTCGGCCACGGCGTCCATCGTGGTGCCCTCGTAGCCGCGCTCGGCCAGGAGCTCTCTGGTGGCCTCCAGGATCGCGTCGTCCCGCGAGGCGTCCCGGCGCCGGCCGCGCTTGCGGGCGACGTGCGCCGCGGCGTCGTCGTCCGCATGCATCTGTCCGCTCCCCTCGTCCGCCCCCATTGTGCTCCGTGCCGGGCGGTGGACAAAATTCGAGACTAAGGGGTTCCGGAACTGACGAGTCTTGTATTAGGGTGGCCTCACCGACCACGACGTCCCCGGAGCACATCCATGTCCTCAAGAACCGTCACGTTGTCAGAACCCACGGACAGCCCCATCTCTTCCGCACCCGCCCCGCTGCGCGGTGACGCGGCCGCCCGCACCGACCGCCGCCGCTGGGCCGTCCTCGCCACCGTCGCCCTCGCGCAGCTGATGGTGGTGCTCGACTCCACGATCGTGAACATCGCCATGCCGTCCGCGCAGCGCGACCTGGGCTTCAGCGACAACGACCGCCAGTGGGTCGTCACCGCCTACGCGCTGGCATTCGGCAGCCTGCTCCTGCTCGGCGGTCGCCTGGCCGACCTGTTCGGCCGGCGCCGGATGTTCCTCGTCGGCCTCGTCGGATTCGCGGGCGCGTCCGCGCTGGGCGGCGCCGCGCACACCTTCGACCTTCTCGTGGGTGCTCGCGCCCTGCAGGGGGCCTTCGGCGCCGTCCTGGCGCCGTCCGCTCTGTCGGTGCTGACGACCACCTTCGTCGAGCCCAAGGAACGCGCCCGCGCCTTCGGCGTGTTCGGTGCGATCGCCGGGATGGGTGGTGCGATCGGGCTCCTGCTCGGCGGCTACCTCACCGAGAACGTGAGCTGGCGCTGGAGCCTGTACGTCAACGTGGTGATCGCGGTCGTCGCCGTGATCGCGGGGCTCGCGCTGCTCCCCCGGACGGGTGGGACGGCCAGGCACCGCCTCGACATCCTCGGTGTGGTGCTCGGCTCGGGCGGCCTGTTCGCGCTGGTGCTCGGCTTCTCCCAGGCCGAGCCGAAGGGTTGGGGCTCGCCGCTGACGTGGGCGCCGCTCGCGGCCAGCGTGCTGCTGCTCGCCGGCTTCGCGTGGCGGCAGCGCACGGCGACCAACGCCGTGCTGCCGCTCGAGGTGATCCTCGACCGCGACCGCGGTGCCTCGTTCCTGTCGATCCTCGTCGCAGGGTCGGGCATGTTCGGCGTCTTCCTGTTCCTCACGTACTACCTGCAGACGACGCTGCACTTCACGCCCATGCAGACCGGCACCGCGTTCCTGCCGATGGTCGTCGCGATCATCGTCACGTCGCAGGTCCAGTCGAACCTGCTGCTGCCGCGCTTCGGTCCCAAGGCGCTCGTGCCGATCGGCATGCTCCTGGGTTCGCTGGCGATGGTGTGGTTCACCACGCTGACGGCCGACAGCTCCTACTGGCGCGTGCTGCCGGGGCTGGTGGTCATGGGGGCCGGGATGGCGTCGATCATGCCGGCGTCGTTCCAGCTCGCGACCCTGGGGGTGGACCGCCGGCTCGCCGGTGCCGCCTCGGCGATGGTCTCCACCAGCCAGCAGGTCGGCGGTGCGATCGGCACGGCGCTGCTCAACACCCTGGCGGCGACGGCCGCGACCGGCTACGTGACCGCCCACGCGCCGGTCAACCCGCACGTGCTCGCCGCGGCGGCGCTGCACAGCTTCTCGACGGCCTACACCTGGTCGGCGGGGATCTTCCTGCTCGGTGCGCTGCTCAGCGCGACGCTGTTCCGGTCACGGGGCACCCGGGCGGCACACGTCGCGGAGCGGCTGGTGATCGCAGCGGAGCCGGCGTTGGCGCACTGACGCACGCCCGTGGTGGGACGGGCCGGCGACGGTCCGGGTCCGCCATGCAGGAGGACCGCACCGCATCGGGCGGACCCGCGATGATCCGCGGGTCCGCCCGATCGTGTCCTGAGACGTCGGGGTCGGTCAGCCCAGGATCCGCAACGCCCCCGGTACCACCGTCGCCCGCAAGGGCAGCGGACCGATGCGCTCGCCGTCGGCGAACGCCACCGGCGGGTGCCCGCCGCGTTGCGGAGCGTGCTCGATCAGCACGGACCGGGATCGGTGCACGTCGATCCGCGGGTGGCGCACATGGGTCCCGGCATAGAGGCGGTGGAAGATCCCCGCGGCAGCGGCCGGTGTGAACGCGCCGGCGACCACGACGTCCAGCAGCCCGTCGTCCGGTCGCGCGTCCGGCGCGATCCGCAGGCCGCCGCCGAACCAGGGCACGTTCGCCGCGGCGACGAGGGTGCCCGACGAGTCCCAGACGCCGTCGTCGAGCGTCACGCGGTATCCGTAGGGGCGGAACCGCGGGAGCTCGGCGAGCACGGCGCGCACGTAGCGGGCGTGCCCCCTGGGCCACCGGTAGGCGTTGGCCCGGGCGTTGACCGCTGCGTCCAGACCGCAGGACAGCACCCCGACGAACCACTCCACGGCCTCCCTGTCCGGGGGCCCCACCTGCACGGCGTCGACGATGCGCGGCTCTCCCGCGAGCGAGCGTCCGATGCCGGCCACGGCGGCGTGCACGTCGTGCGGGAGGCCGAGGCTGCGCGCGATGTCGTTGCCGGACCCGGCGGGCACCACGCCGAGCGGGATGCCGGTACCGGCCACCACGTTGACGGCCAGGTGCACGGCCCCGTCGCCGCCCACCACCACGAGCGCGTCGAGGCTGGACAGCGAGGCCCCGCGGGCGCGGTCGGTCGCCTGCGCGAGCGTCGGAGCGGAGAGGTCGACGACGACGTGCCCGGCGGACCGCAGTGCCGCATGCACCTGGTGCCCCGTGCGGACGGCCCGTCCGAGCCCCGCCACCGGGTTCACGATCACGCCGAGGCGGCTCACGCGTCCGCCACCGGCGGGCGGGGGCCGCCCCGTCCGCCGGTGGCGTCACCGGGCACCGTCCCGTCGAGCCGTGGCAGGCCCGCGGCCACCCGGCGACGGTCCTCCCGCCGGTCGTGGACCACGCAGACCCACATCGCGGCGCCGTAGAGGGCCGTCATCGGCAGGGCGATCCCGAGCATGGTGAAGGCGTCGGGCGTGGGCGTGACGACGGCTGCGAACACGAAGATCACCACGACCGCCCAACGCCAGCCGCCCACCCAGGTGCGCGCACGGACCACGCCGGCCAGCGTCAGCGCCACCATCACCACAGGCAGCAGGAACGCCAGCCCGAACGCCAGGATCAGTCGCATCACGAACGACATGTACGTCTGGGCGTCGATCAGGTTGGTGGCCCCCGCCGGCGTGAACGCGGTGAGGAACCGCACGGCGTTCGGCAGCGCCCACCACGCCAGGGCGGCCCCCGCCAGGAACAGCGGCACCCCGACCGCGAGGAACGAGACGGCGTACACGCGTTCGCGGCGGGTCAGGCCCGGGGTGACGAACGCCCACAGCTGGCCGATCCACCACGGGCTGGACGCCAGCACGCCGAGGAACAGCGCGACCTGCACCTGCATGTCGAACGACGCGACCAGGCCGCTGAAGTTGATCGCCACGATCTCGTGCCGCTGGGTCGCGACCTGCTGCAGCGGCCGGATCAGCGCCTCGAAGACGGGCGTGTAGGCGAACCAGCCTGCGACGGCGCCGAGCAGCACCCCGACCGCAGCGAGGAAGAGCCGGCGCCGCAGCTCACGCAGATGGGCCCGCAACGGCATCCGGCCGTTCGGGGCCCGGTTCGTCGACCGGGCGCTCACGTGCGGGTCAGGCCCGCGCGGCGGTGCCGCCCGCCGGCGGCGTGGCGTCCGGACCAGCCGCTGGCGGGGTGGTGTCGGGCTCGTCCGCGGTCGGCGTGGTGCTCGTCCGGGGCGCAGGCGGCGGCGGGGTGGCCGGTGCGGCCGGAGGCCCGGCGGGCTCGTCGTTCCCGCTCTCGAGCTCGCGCTTGAAGATCTTCAGCGCCTGCGCCAGGTTGCGGGCCGCGCCCGGGAGCCGGTTCGCGCCGAACACGAGCAGCACGACGAGGAGCACGAGGACGAGGTGCCAGCCCTCGAACAGGCCACGTAACACGACCGACGACTCCTTCGGTGGACGACGTGGCGAGTGTACGCAGGCCACGGCGATGATCGCCGTGGCAGCCCGTCGCCGCTGGTCAGCGCCAGACCTCGCGCCACTGCTCGTACGTGCGCCGGTGCCGGGCGGCGCGCGCCTCGCGTCGAAGGCGACGGGCGGCCCGGGTCGCGGCCAGCCGTGCGCGGAGCACGGCCTGGTCGGTGGCCAGCGCGGGTGCTGGCACGGGGTGCCGCCGTGCCAGGGCCGCCGCCCGCTCCTCGGCCCGCTCGGCCGCGGCGCCGGCCGCCTCTCCCGCGGCCGCCAGCGCACGCCCGAGAGCCACCGCCTGCCGCCACAGCCGCCGCGCCAGGAAGGCCGCCCCCGCCGCGGCCGCCAGCACGAGGACCGTCCACACCAGAGGCCACACGGCTCAGCCCTCCCCCGGCCCGTAGGCCGCCAGCGCGGCACGTGCGGCCTCGGCCACCTCGTGCGCCACCCGGGCCGGGCGGACCTCGATCACGTCCTGCGCGGCCTGGAGCAGCAGGTGCCGCAGCCACGCAGGCTGCACCACCCGCAGGTCGACCTCGAAGGAGCCGTCCGGCAGGTTCCGCACCGCCTCGGCGGGCGTCGTCTCCGCCACCCAGCGACCCTGGCTGGCCAGGTGGACGGTCACCAGCTCGCCCTCCGGACCGGGCTGGAACACCCCGGCGGCCTCCGGCACGGTGTGGTCCTCCGCGGGGTCGTCCAGCACCTGTGCCGCGAGCACCCGGTCCACCCGGAAGAGCCGCTCGCCGTCGGCCGAGCGGCACCAGGCGAGCAGGTAGGAGCGCTCGTCCTCGCTGACCAGCCGGATCGGGTCGACCTCACGGTCGCTCGCCTCGTCCCGGGTGTTGACGTAGCGGATCCGCAGCCGACGATGCCGCGCGAGCGCCTCGGCGATCGCGGCTGCCACCTGCGGAGCCGCCGCCGAGGCCAGCTGCACGTCGACCGCCGCGGCCGCGTCGCCCGTCGCCGCGGTGACCTTGGCCAACGCGGACCGCAGCACGGTGGCCTGCTCGTCGTCGAGCAGCGGGCCCAGCGCCGAGGCCATCGCACGCAGCGCGGCCACCAGGGCGACCGCCTCCCTGCCGCCGAGCCGCAACGGGCGCGTGAGGCCGCGGGACTCGGTCAGCCGCACGACTCCCTGCTCGTAGGCCGTCGCGTCGAAGTCGATCAGGTCGTAGGGCAGGTAGCCCGGGGTGCCGGTGACCCACAGCGTGTCGACGTCGGCCATCACCTGCCGCGGCGTCACGCCGAACTGCTCGGCGATCTCCTCCACAGGCACGCCCTCACGGCGGTCGAGGTAGGCCACCATGCCCAGCATCCGCAGCAGCCGGTCGCTCGCCCGCTCAGCCATGGACCCGCCCCTCGTCCAGGGTCGCCGCAGTGCGCAGCAGGCGCAGGACCGCCGAGCGCAGCTCGGCGGGGCCGAGCACGACGACGGCGTCGCCGTACGCCACCAGCTCCTCCGCGAGCTCGTGCGTGGAGCGGTACGGCACGTGCACCAGGTCCCGGGTGGACAGCAGGCGTTCGGCACCGGGGACAGCAGACACGTCCGGGGCCGGCGGGGTGTCCGGGCCCGTGGTGAGCGCGCGGGCGCGTGCCGCGCCGGCACGCTCGGGCAGCACGGCGAGCGCCGCGAGCCGCTCGGTGCCGGCGGTCCACGTCGCCAGCGCCTCGGCGAGCTCGTCCGGGCTCGGGGGCGGGAAGGCGCCCGGGACCCCGACGAGCCGCACCGAACCCTCGACCCGGCTGAGCCGGAACGAACGCGTGGCCCCGCGGTCGCGGTCCCGGCCGACGAGCACCCAGCCGCCGCGGCGCGCCAGCAGCCGCCAGGGCTCCACCTCACGCTCGCGGACCTCGCCGGTGGTGGCGGCGCGATAGGTGAACCGGACGGCTTGCCGGGCCTGGACGGCGTCCAGCAGCGGGCCGAACGCATCACCGCCGGCACGCACCCGCGGGGCCAGGCCTGCGACCAGGTCGGAGGCCTCCGGCGCGTCGCCGACGGCGCGGAGCTTGGTCAGCGCGCGGGAGGAGTCGGTGCGCAGCGAGCGGTCCTGCCACAGCTGGGCGGCCAGCGCCAGCACGCCCATCTCCCCGGCGGTCAGCTGCACGGGCGGGAGGGCGTAGGCGTCGGGGTCGACCCGGTAGCCGATGTCGTCGCCGTGGCGCGGGTCGGTGACGGTCAGCACCGGGACGCCCAGCTCGCGCAGCGTGTCCTTGTCCCGCTCGAACATCCGCTCGAAGGCGTCGTCCGACGGGGCCTCGGAGTAGCCGGCCACGGACCGGCGCACCTGCTCCTTCGTCATCCGCCCGGAGGTGTTGACCAGGGCGATCACGAGGTTGAGCAGGCGCTCGGCGGGGTCGATCTGCGCGGCCATCGGCCACCACCGTAGTGGCCGGTAGCGTGGGACGGTGATCGCGTGGCGGGCCGGGACGGTGGTGTCGCTCGGCAGGAGCTGGTCCGGTGCCCGCGAGGTGGTGGCGGACGTCGCCGGTGAGCCCGTCCTCGGGCTGGTGTACGACGACGTGGTGGGGCCGCTCGAGGTCGGTGCCCAGGTGCTGCTGAACGTCACAGCCCTGGACCGGGGACTCGGCACCGGCGGCTACGCCCTGGTCGTGGCGCGGACGGATGTGCTGCCCGCCGATCCGCCGGTCGGACCCGGTCACCTGGTCAAGGCCCGCTACACGCCGCAGCAGGTGGTGGTGCTCGGCGTGGACGACCAGGAGTCCGAGCACCACGCGCTGCTGCAGGACGCGGACGACCTCGGTGGACTGCCGGTGGTCACGGCCGACCTGCACTCGGCCCTGCCCGCCGTGGTGGCGGGCGCACGGCACGCCGCGGCTCTCGCCGGCCGGCCGGCACCGCGGATCGCCTACGTGATGACGGACGGGGGCGCCCTGCCGGCCGCGTTCTCCCGGACGGTGGCCGCGCTCCGGGAGGAGGGCTGGCTCGCGGCGTGCATCACCGCGGGCCAGGCGTACGGAGGCGACCTCGAGGCGGTCAGCGTGCACACCGGCCTGCTGGCTGCACGGCTGGTGGTCGGAGCGGACCTGGCGGTGGTCACCCAGGGGCCGGGCAACCTCGGCACCGACACGCGGTGGGGCTTCTCCGGCGTGCTCGCGGGCGACGCGGTGAACGCCGCCGCGACGCTGGCCGGTCGACCGGTCGCCTCCCTCCGGGTCTCCGGCGTCGACGCCCGGTCCCGGCACCGGGGGGTCTCCCACCACTCGCTGACGGCCTACGGGCGGGTGGCACTGGCCGCGGCCGACGTGCCGGTGCCCGTGTTCGACGGGCTCGGCCCCGAGCTGGACCGGCTCGGTGCGACCCTTCAGGCCCAGGTCGAGGCGTTGGCCGCACGGCACCGCCTCGTCGACGTCCCCGCGGACGGCGACCTGCTCGCGTCGCTGCGGGGCTGTCCTGTGCGGCTGACGACGATGGGCCGGGGGCTCGACGAGGACCCGGGCTCGTTCCTCGCGGCCGCCGTGGCCGGCGTCCACGCCGCGAGCCTCGTCGCACCCTGACCACGGCGGGGTCCGCCGGCCTCACGGCCCGCGCGTCAGTCGTCGCGGCCGGTGGCCGTGTGGTGCGCGACGAGGGTCGCCAGCCGCCGCGCCTCCTGGCTGGCGAAGCGACCGTCGGCGCGCTGGATCCCCATCACGGCCAGGGTGTCGCCGTCCGCCAGGTCCAGCTGCACCCACGGCCGTCCCTGACCGAACCGGACCGAGACGATGTCGGCCCAGCTCAACCGGCGCTCGAGGAGGAGGTTGCGGACCGTCAGGCCCTGCGGGTCCGGCACCGCCGCCACCGTGGCCTGCCGCCAGCAGAACCACACCAGCAGCACCGTGAGCCCGGCGAAACCGGACTTGTCCAGGGCAGGCAGTGCGGGCAGCGCCAGCAGCAGCGCCACGGTGAGCAGCACGACGACCCCGGCGACAGCAAGGGTGACCACGCGGGCCAGCCGCGGACGGAACGGTGAGTAGAGCTCCGTCACAACCGGCAGGCGTGGATCGACGTGACGATGATGGCGCGTGCGCCGACGTCGTACAGGTCGTCCATCACCTTGTTGGTCTGGGCGCGCGGCACCATGGCGCGGACCGCGGCCCACTGCTTGTCGTGCAGCGGCGAGACCGTCGGCGACTCCAGGCCCGGCGTGATCCGGACCGCGCGCTCGACGGCCGAGAGCGGCACGTCGTAGTCCATCAGCACGTACTCGCGAGCCGTGAGCACGCCCTGCAGCCGCCGGGTCAGCACGTCCAGGCCGGTGGGCACGTCGGTGTCGGCGCGGCGCACCAGCACCGCCTCCGAGCGCAGGATCGGCTCGCCGAAGATCTCGAGGCCGGCCGCGCGCAGCGTGGTGCCCGTCTCGACGACGTCCGCGATCACGTCCGCCACACCCAGCCGGATGGCCGACTCCACGGCGCCGTCGAGGCGGACCACCGATGCCGGCTGCACGCCGAGCGAGGCGAGATGACGGGCGACCAGCACCGGGTAGGACGTGGCGACCCGCAGCCCCTCGACCTGCGCGGCGTCGGTCAGCCGGCCGGCCGTCGAGGCGAACCGGAACGTGGAGCGGGCGAACCCGAGCGGCAGGTGCTCGGTCGCGGCGGAGCCGGAGTCGATCAGCAGGTCGCGGCCCGTGATCCCGACGTCCACCGTGCCGGCGCCCACGTACACGGCGACGTCTCGGGGTCGCAGGAAGAAGAACTCGACGTCGTTCTCCGGGTCCGGCAGAACCAGCTCGCGCGCGTCGCGGCGCTGGCGGTAGCCCGCCTCCCGCAGCATCAGGTCGGCGGGCTCCGACAGCGAGCCCTTGTTGGGGACTGCGATCCTCAGCACGGGGTCCTCACAGGTAGGTGTAGACGTCGTCGAGCGTCAGCCCGCGGGCCAGCATCAGCACCTGCAGGTGGTACAGGAGCTGGGAGATCTCCTCGGCGGTGCGCTCGTCGGACTCGTGCTCCGCGGCCATCCACACCTCGGCGGCCTCCTCGACGACCTTCTTGCCGATGGTGTGCACGCCGCCGTCCAGCTCGGCGACCGTACCGGAGCCCTCGGGGCGGTCGACCGCCTTCTGCGAGAGCTCGGCGAACAGGGACTCGAACGTCTTCACGGCGGTGAGCCTAGTTGTCACCAGGCGCCGGACCGCGAGCCGTCCAGGGCGCGCAGCGCCACGACCGTGGCCACCGCGGCCTGGGCCGCCTCGGCACCCTTGTCCTCCCGCGAGCCGGGGAGGCCGGCGCGGTCGAGGGCCTGCTGCTCGTCGTCGCACGTGAGCATGCCGAACCCGATCGGCACCCCGGTGTCGACGCTCACCTGCGTGAGGCCGCTCGTCGCGGCCTGGCAGACGTACTCGAAGTGCGGGGTCCCGCCGCGGATGACCACGCCGAGCGCCACCACGGCGTCCGCACCGGACATCGCGGCCGCGCGTGCGGCGACGGGCAGCTCGAACGAGCCCGGGACGCGGACCACGTCGACCTCGCCGACCGCGGCCTCCGCCAGCGCCCGCAGGGAACCTGCGAGCAGGCCGTCCATGACCGTGGTGTGCCAGCTGGCGGCGACGACGACCACGCGCAGCCCGGTGCCGTCCACGTGCAGCTCGGGTGCTCCGGCACCGCTCATCGGGCGTCCTTCTCTACTCGTGCCTGTGGGGCCGTGCCGTCCACGCCGTTCAGCAGATGTCCCATCGCGGTCGCCTTGGTGCGCAGGTAGGCGGCGTTGTGAGGGGTCCGGCCGACCTCGAGACCGCGCACCTCGACGACGTCGATCCCATGGGCCCGCAACCCCGCCACCTTTGCCGGGTTGTTGGTCAGCAGGGTGACCCGCTCGATGCCGAGATCCGTGAGGATCGCGGCGGCGGCGCCGTACTCGCGCCGGTCCGCGGGCCAGCCGAGGTCGATGTTCGCCTCGACGGTGTCCCGACCCTCGTCCTGCAGCGCGTACGCGGCGACCTTGGCGAGCAGGCCGATGCCGCGGCCCTCGTGCCCGCGCAGGTAGACCACGGCACCGCCGCTGGTCGCCGCCAGCTCGAGCGCCGTGTGCAGCTGCGGGCCGCAGTCGCACCGTGCGGAGCCGAACGCGTCCCCGGTGAGGCACTCCGAGTGCACCCGGACCACCGGCTGCTCGGACAGCCCGGCGACGGGCACCAGGGCGACGTGCTCGTCCCCCGTGCGCAGGTCGCGGTAGCCGTGCAGCCGGAAGTCGCCGTACCGGGTCGGGAGGAACGCGCTCTCGGTCGCCTGGACCCGGGGGCGCAGCGGCTCGGGCACCGCCTCGATGCCGTCGTCGTGCGCCAGGCGCCACTCGACGATCTCCTCGATGGTGATGATGACGAGACCCGCCTCGGCGGCCAGGGCCGCAGCCTGCGGCAGCCGGGCCATCGAGCCGTCGTCGTTCACCACCTCGCAGATGCCCGCCACCGGCTCCAGGCCGGCCAGCCGGCACAGGTCCACCGCGGCCTCGGTGTGGCCCCCGCGGTGCAGCACGCCTCCGGGCACGGCCCGCAGCGGCAGCACGTGACCGGGCCGGATCAGGTCACCCCGGCCGGACGCCGGGTCCGCGAGGACCCGCAGCGTCCTGGCGCGGTCGGCGGCCGAGATACCGGTGCTCACACCGGCGGCCGCGTCGACCGTGACCGTGTAGGCGGTGCGGCGGGCGTCCTGGCTGTGCGGCACCATGATCGGCAGGTCCAGGGCGTCGGCCCGCGCCGCCGGCATCGGGGCGCAGAGGTAGCCGGACGAGTGCCGGATGGTCCAGGCCACCCACTCCGGTGTGGCGGACTGCGCGGCGAGGATGACGTCCGCCTCGTTCTCCCGGTCCGGGTTGTCGACGACCAGCACCGGCTTGCCGGCACGGAGCTCGGCCAGGGCCTCCTCGACGGTGCCGAGCACGACGGCGGTCACCGGGCCACCCCTGCCGTGGACAGCAGCCGTTCCGTGTACTTCGCCAGCACATCGACCTCCAGGTTCACGCGGGAGCCGGCCTCGAGCCGGCCGAGGGTCGTCGCCGCCAGGGTGGCGGGGATCAGGGAGACGCCGAACTCGTCGGCCCCTGCGGCCGTCACCGTCAGGGAGACGCCCGCGACGGCGATCGCTCCCTTCTCGGCCACGAACCGGGCCAGCGCCGGGTCCAGCCCGATCACCACGTCGTCCCAGCGTGGTCCGGCGCTGCGGGTGCGCACCACGCCCACGCCGTCCACGTGCCCTTGCACCACGTGCCCGCCGTACCGGCCACCCACCGGGAGCGAGCGCTCGAGGTTCACCGGGTCGCCGGGCGCCAGGTCTCCGAGAGCCGACCGTCGCAGCGTCTCCGGCAGCAGGTCGGCGGCGAACGTGCCGTCACCTGGCAGGTCGACGACGGTCAGGCACACGCCGGACACCGCGATCGAGTCGCCGAGGTGGGCGTCCGAGGTGGCCAGGGGTGCCCGGACGGTCAGCCGCGCACCGCGCTGCCCGTCCGGTCCGGGCTCGCCGAGCTCGAGGGCCTCGGCGGTGCCGATCTCCTCCACGATCCCTGTGAACATCAGTCCTCCGGTCCTTCCCAGGCCGCGTCCGCGACCAGGAGCACGTCCGGGCCGAGCGGCAGCACCTGACGCGGGTGCAGGCGCAGGGCCTCGTCGACGGTCGAGATGCCGAGGTCGGCCACGGCAGGCAGGCCGGCACCCAGCAGCACCGGGGCGACGTAGGCGTGGACCTCGTCGACCAGCCGGGCACGCAGGAACGCGGCCGCCAGCGTCGGACCGCCCTCCAGCAGGACGTGCCGCACCTCGCGGGCGGCCAGCTCGGCGAGCACCTCGGCAGGGTCGTGCGTGGCCACGGTGACCAACGGACCGCCGGGGCCGTGCAGCCGCGCACCGGCCGGGAGGGGCCGGTGGCCGACGACGACGCGCAGCGGCTGGTGCTCGGTCAACGCACCGTCCGCGGTCCGTGCGGTCAGCGACGGGTCGTCCTGCAGCGCGGTCCCCGTGCCGACGACGATCGCGTCCACCTCCGCCCGCAGCTCGTGGGCGTGGCGCCGCGCCACCGACCCGGTGATCCAGCGGCTGGTGCCGTCCGCGGCCGCCACGCGCCCGTCCAGGCTGGTCGCGAGCTTGAGGGTGACGTAGGGCCGCCCGGACCGCACCGCGGGCAGCCACGGCCCGAGCAGCTCGCGTGCGGCGCCCGCCAGCACGCCCTCCACCACGTCGATGCCGGCGGACCGCAACCGGGCCGCTCCCCCGCCGGCGACCGGGTTCGGGTCGGCGACCGCGTAGACCACACGAGCCACGCCTGCGTCGATGAGTGCGAGGCTGCACGGCCCGGTTCGGCCGGTGTGGTCGCACGGCTCCAGGGTCACCACGGCTGTCGCGCCGTGCACGTCGGCACCGTGCGCGACGGCTGCGGTCAGCGCGGCGACCTCCGCGTGCGGCGTGCCGGCGCCGGCGTGCCAGCCCTCGGCGAGCACCGTCCCGCGCCCGTCCAGCAGCACGGCACCGACGCGAGGGTTCGGCCCGTGGGCGGGTCCGCGACGGGCGAGGTCGAGCGCACGACGCATGGCCTCGAGCTCGGTGGGTGTCACGTCGGAGGAGAGCACGTCGCTCGTCGTCGTCTCGGCGCTGCCTGCCATGCCCACCTCCCGGTGCCTCGACGGCTCCGGGGTTGACGGCAGGGCTCACCCAACCGCACGGCGTGCGGACCGGCCGCGCGCCGCCACGTCTCCTCCCATCCGGACTTTCACCGTCGGTCCTGGAGTTCCACCAGGTCAACCGTCCGGTCCTGATGAGGACCTCGCGGGTCGCGGACTGTCACCGCCGGCTCGGAATTGCACCGACCCCGGAGCACGTGTGCGTAATCGACTTGCTGCGTCGATCATGCCACAGGCGCGGTCACACCTGGATCGACGGCTCGGCGAGCTCCCGGAGCGCGGCGATCTCCGTCGCGACGTCCTCCGCGCCGTACACCGCCGAGCCGGCGACGAACGTGTCCGCCCCCGCCCGGGCGATGCGGCCGATGGTGTCCCGGGAGACGCCGCCGTCCACCTGGATCCACGTATCGGCTCCGGCGCCCCGGACGGCCTGCCGCAGCCGGCGCAGCTTGGGCAGCGTGCCCTCGATGAACGACTGACCGCCGAACCCGGGCTCGACGGTCATGACCAGCACCATGTCGAACTCGTCGAGCAGGTCCAGCAACGGCTCCACCGGGCTCGCGGGGCGCAGTGCGATGCCCGCCCGCACGCCGCGGCTGCGCAGCTCGCGGGCCAGGCGCACGGGCGCCTGGGCGGCCTCGGCGTGGAACGTCACGGAGGCGGCGCCGGCGGCCGCGTACTCGGGGGCCCAGCGGTCGGCGTCCTCGATCATCAGGTGCACGTCCAGCGGCACCGGCGACACCTGTGCCAGGCGGCGCACCACCGGCAGGCCGAGGGTGAGGTTCGGCACGAAGTGCTGGTCCATCACGTCGACGTGGGCGTAGTCGGCGGTCGCGATCGCGCCGAGGTCGCGCTCGAGGTTGGCGAAGTCGGCGGACAGGATGCTGGGGTTGATGCGCACGGCCACGTGGCCAGCGTAGGAGGTGCTCGCCGTCAGTCCCGTCGCAGCAGCGTCAGGTGCATCGCATCCGTGCCGTGCACGTGCGGCCACAGCTGCACCTGGGGACGCTCCGGCAGGTCGGGCGCCGGAGCGTCGGCCGGGAGCAGGCCGAGCACCACGTTGCGGGCGTCGACCACCTGCGCCGGGGTGCCGGCACGTGCGGCCGCCCGGAGGGCGTCCGTGACGACGAGGGTGGTCTCGGCGAGGTGCGGCGAGCAGGTGACGTAGGCGACGACACCGCCAGGGCGCACCGCCTCGAGGGCCGAGACCAGCAGCGCGCGCTGCAGCTCGCCGAGCGCGGCGAGGTCTGCCGGGGTGCGTCGCCACCTCGACTCCGGGCGCCGCCGAAGCGCTCCCAGCCCGGTGCACGGCGCATCGAGCAGCACCCGGTCGTAGCCGGCCGGCTCCTGGTCACCCACCTCGCGGCCGTCGCCGACCCGGACCTCCTCCACCGCGGCCGGCGGGACCGCTCGCAGCGACTGCCGGACCAGCTCCGCGCGGTGCGGGTGCACCTCGTTCGCGACCACCCGGGCGCCGCGCTGCGCAGCCAGCGCCGCGAGCAGGGCGGCCTTGCCGCCCGGACCGGCCGCGAGGTCCAGCCAGCGTTCGTCGCGGCCCTCCACGGGGGCTGCGGCCAGCGCCAGGGTCACCAGCTGGCTGCCTTCGTCCTGCACGCCGGCGAGCCCGTCGCGCACCGCGCGGACGTCGCCCGGGTCTCCGGCCCGCAGCACGGCCGCCGTCCTCGCCAGGGTGCCGGGCGCCAGGTCGGTCACCTGAGCGGTCAGCTCGGGGACCGAGACGAGACCCGGACGGGCGACGAGCGTCACGGCAGGGGCGCGGTTGTCGGCCTCCAGGGCGGCCACCAGCTCGTCGGCGGTCCGCCCGTGCCCGACGAGGGCCTCGCGGAACGCCCGCACCACCCAGGCCGGGTGGCTCTCGACGGCCGCCAGGCGGGCTGCCGCGTCCTCCCCGGTGGGATCGGCGGCGTCGCCGATCCGCTGCAGCCAGGTGTCGAGCGGGTGCTCGGACACCCTCCGCAGCACGGCGTTGACGAGCTGGGCGGAGCCGGCGCCGGCGTGCTCACGGGCGAGCGCGACGGTCTCGGAGACGGCTGCGTGCACCGGCACCCGCATGCCGAGCAGCTGGTGCGCGCCGAGCCGGAGCAGGTCCAGCAGGATCGGGTCGAGGCGGTCGAGGTCGCGGTCGACCACCTGGGCCAGCACCGCGTCGTACCGGCCGCGCAGGCGCAAGGTGCCGTACGTCAGCTCGGTGGCGAACGCGGCGTCGCGGCCGTGCAGCCGGCGCTGGCGCAGTAGGGGCGGCAGCACGAGGTTGGCGTACGCGTCGGACTCGGCGACCGCGCGCAAGGTCTCCAGGGCGGCGGCGCGGGGTGCGTCCCCGCTACGGGCGCGTTGCGACGGTGCCGCCGTGGACCTGCTGGTCCGACCCTCGGCCCGGGCCGCACCGCGCTGGCGGCCCTGTGCGTCGCGTCGGTCACGGTCCGACCGCCGCTCGCCGCCGCCGCGCGGACCGCGGGCGCCGCCGGCCGTCTCGCCGCTCACGCCGCACCCCCGAGCACCGTGCCGAGCGCCGGACGCGCACCGCGCGCCCAGTCGGCGGCCGGCATCGCCCGCCGGCCAGGGGCCGACACGGTCCCCAGCCGGACGGCGGTGCTGCCGGTGCCCACCAGCACCTCCGAACGACGGACGTCCAGCACGCCTGCGGGCAGCACCTCGTCGACCGGGACCACGGGACCCAGGCCGATGCGAGTGCCGTCGGGCAGGGTGGTCCACGCGCCCGGCTCCGGCGTGCAGCCACGTACGCGGCGGTCCACGGCGTGCGCCGGGTGCGTCCAGCGCACGCGGCCGTCCTCGGGACCGAGCTTCGGTGCGTGGCTCACGCCGTCCGGCTCCTGGGGCACGGCGACGAGCACGCCGTCGGCGATCCCGTCCATCGTCCGCACCAGCAGCCCGGCACCGGCCTGCGCCAGGCGGCCGAGCAGGTCACCGGCGGTGTCGCGGGGCCGGATCGTCTCGGTGAGCACGCCGTAGACCGGGCCGGTGTCCAGCCCCTCCTCGATCCGGAACGTGGTGGCGCCGGTGACCTGGTCGCCGGCGATCACCGCGTGCTGCACGGGCGCTGCCCCGCGCCAGGCCGGCAGCAGCGAGAAGTGCAGGTTGGTCCACCCGTCCGGCACGGCGGCGAGCAGGTCGACGGGGATGATCGCCCCGTAGGCGACGACCGCGACCGCGTCGACGCCGAGCTCGGCGAACCGGGTGCGGAAAGCCTCGTCGCTCAAGCGACGGGGGGTGAGCACCTCGACACCGTGGCTCTCGGCGAGCGAACGGACCGGGCTCGCGGTGAGCGTGCGGCCGCGCCCCGCGGGGGCGTCGGGGCGGGTCAGCACGGCCACCACGTCGTGCCGGGAGGCGAGCAGGCCCTCGAGGGAGGGGACTGCGGCAGCCGGGGTCCCGGCGAAGAGCAGGCGCACGGCAGCGATCCTAGGCGGCGGCCACCGGCAGGCCCCGCGCGCGCAGGTCTGCGCGCAACGGCTGCGCGCCCGTGAACACGACGGCGGGTATCCCCAGGGCACGGGCGGCGGCGACGTTCGCGGGCGCGTCATCGACGAACAGCGTGCGCGCCGGCACCAGCGCGAACCGCTCGACCACCAGCGCGAAGATCCTGGGGTCGGGTTTGGTGAGCCCCTCCCGCCCGGACACCACCACGTCCTCCAGCAGAGCGATCGACGGGGCGGCCGGCACGGCGTGGTGGAACGTCGCAGCCGACCAGTTGGTCAGCCCGAGCATCCGGATGCCGAGGCCGTGCAGCTCGCTGACGAGGTCCGCCATGCCGGGCACCGTGCCGGACAGGGTGCGGCGGAAGTTCGCGAGGTACAGGTCGAGGGTGTGCGCGTACCACGGGCCCAGCGCGGCGAGCTGGTCCCGGACGTCCGCCCAGTCCCGGCCGGCGTCCAGCGCGCGGTTGACCTCGGGGAAGTCGACGTCGTCGAAGAACCTCTGCACCTCGTCGGGGCTCAGCAGCCCGTCGAACGCCCGTCGCGGCTCCCACGGGACCAGCACGTTGCCCAGGTCGAGCAGCAGCGTGTCAGGGACGGTCACAGCACGTCCGCCGGGTCGACCTGCACCCGTACCTGACCGCCCTCGCGGCGGGCGCTCCGCACGGCCAGCGATGCAGCCAGCGCTCGTGCCAGCTCGCCACCCCGCGCCCGGGGCGCCCGGAGCATCGTCCGGACGTCCGGGTCCAGCGAGAGCGGGGTGCCCGCGGCGGACCGGACGACGACGGGGCCCCAGACCGTCACGTCCGGCACGCGCACCCGGTCGACGACGAGCTGGACGGCGTCGCGGGGGCCCGAGACCGTCGCCACCCGGGTCACGGGCGGCAGGTCCAGCTCGGCACGTTCGGCCAGCTCGCGAGCGGCCAGCCAGGCGGGGTCCCACCGCACCAGCGCCTGAGTGGGCCGCACGGCGCCGTCGCCGACGAGCAGCACCTCGCCCCCCTGGTCGGCGGACCGGACCAGTGCCGCGGCCGCGAGCCATCGCCGCAGGGCGTCGGGTTCCGCCGAGAGCCCGTCGCCGGCGCTGGCGACCGCCGCGTCCAGCAGCACGCCGACCGCGTATCCGGCCGGTGCCACCGGCTCCGCACCGGGCGTCGCGACGACGATCGCCGGCCGGTCCGGGACGTCGGCCAGCACTCCGCCGGCAGCCTTCGCCCCGGACATCCGCACGGTCGCCCCGGGGAAGGCGCGCCCGATCTCCTCGGCCGTCCGTTGCGAGCCCACCCGTACCGAGCGGACGGAGCTCCCCCCGCACTCCGGGCAGCGCCACCCGGTCGCGAGCCGCCCGCACCAGGTGCAGGCAGGCACCGCGTCCGCTCCGCTCAGCCCGAGCGGGCCGGTGCAGACCACGCAGCGGGCGGCGGCCCGGCAGCGTCCGCATGCCACGACCGGCACGTACCCGGCGCGCGGTACCTGCACCAGCACAGGGCCCCGCTCCAGCCCCGCGCGGATCGCCGTGAACGCCGGCGCCGGCAGCCGTGCGGCCGCCGCGGCGCCCTCCCGAGCGAGCTCGACGGACGTCAACGCACGGACCCGGGGCGTCCGGGCCCGCAGCACCGCCCGGTCGGCCGCCAGCGGCGCGGCCCAGCCGCGGTCAACCAGCGCCTGCGCCTCGACGGAACGACCGTGCGCCCCGAAGATCGCGGCGGCGCCCGCCAGCTCCGCCCGCAGGGCCAGCACCTCGCGCACGTGCGGGTAGGGGGCGCGTGGCTCGGCGTGCAGCGGGTCTCCGTCGTCCCAGCACACCACCAGCCCGAGGTCGGCGACCGGGGCGAGCGCGGAGGCGCGGGTCCCGACGACGACCCGGGCGTCCCCGTGCAGGGCCGCCAGGAACGCCCGGTAGCGGCGTGCGGGACCGTCCTCGGCCGTGAGCCGGACCGCACCGCCGACGACGCCAGACGTCCACCCCGGGACGCCGACGGCGGCAAGCGCCGTCATCACACGGTCGACGTCCCGCCCGTCCGGAACCACCACGACGGCTCCCCGCCCGCCGAGAAGGCACGCCGCGACCGCCTGCGCCGCACCGTCGGGCCACCTGTCCCCCGCCGCACC
>DAIDJQ010000089.1 GCA_027451305.1 Cellulomonas sp. | reverse complement strand
GCTGTACGACGCCGTGTACGTCAGCGGTGGACGGCGCGGGCTCGACGTCGGCCTGGCGCCGGAGGACCTGGTGCGACTCACCGCGGCGACCGTGGCAGCGATCGCCGCGTCCTGAGGTCGTCCCCGGGGCACCGAACGGTTGTCCCGGTCCGTGGTCCCGTCGCCGGACCGTGCTCCTTCTCCTCGTGCACGTCGACGTCCGTCCACCGGTCCTCTCGGATGCGGACGGACCTGACGGCGCGAGCAACGGATCGTCCGGTTCTTCGGCCCGAGCACGGTGGTTGGCCACGTGGCGCACGGTGCCGGTTCTGGCGGCCGGGGTGCTGGCGCTCGCGGCGTGCACCTCGTCGGGAGGTGGAACGGGCGCGACCGGGACCGCACCGGGGCCGACACCCTGCAGGCGGAGGCGCTGGCGATCCTGGGACGCGTCCAGCTGCCACGCCGGCTCCCGAGAACCGCGACTCCGCTCGACGGCGGTCGACCCGGTCGCCGCGCACCAGGCGCTAGCGTTCCAGGTCGTGGACGACGACCTCGGCGTGCGGCTCGCGGCGGTGCACGCACGGATCGACCGGGCGGCGGAGGACGCGGGGCGCTCCCCCGCCGACGTCGCGCTGCTCCTCGCCACCAAGACGCAGCCGGCCGGGACCGTCCGCGCCGCCGTGCTCGCGCACCGCGCGCTCGGCGTGACCCGCAGGCTGCTGCTGGGCGAGAACCGGGTCCAGGAGCTCGTCGCCAAGGGCCCCGAGCTCGCCGAGCTCGCACTTCCGCTCCACCTGATCGGACCGCTGCAGGCGAACAAGGTCAACGCCGCGCTGCGGTTCGCCGACGCGGTGGACTCGGTGGAGTCTCTCGACCTGGCGCGACGGCTGTCCGACCGGTGCGCAGGTCGGGACCGGCCGCTCGAGGTGATGGTCCAGGTCAACGTCTCCGGCGAGCCGACGAAGCACGGCGTCCACCCGGCCGTCGCGGTGGAGACCGCGGTCGCCGTCGCCGGTCTGCCCGGCCTGCGCCTGATCGGCCTCCAGACCGTCGGCGCCAGGTCGTCGGACGCCGCGGCGGTCCGTGCCGGCTACGCGGTGCTGGCCAGGCTGCGCGACGGGGTGCTGAGCTCCGGCGCCCCCGGCACCGCCGGGGCGGTCGAGCTGTCGATGGGGATGAGCGGAGACCTGGAGACGGCGATCGGCGAGGGTGCGACGGTGGTGCGGATCGGCACCGCCGTCTTCGGCGCCCGCGGCTGACCGCGACCGCGACCGGCACGGGCTACGGCAGGCGCGCCGTCCAGAGCGGGTTCTCGAACTTCTCGTGCTGGAGCTGGGCGGCACGCGCCAGCTCGGCCGGGCGCAGCGTGCCCTCCACGGTCGGGTACCGCGACCTGAAGTGCTCGGTGAACGCCGCGATCACGGCCTCGCGCGGCAGCCGCGTCTGCGAGCGCACCGGGTCGACCCGCTTCGCCGCGCTCGCGGTGCCCTTGTCCGACAGCTTCTCGCGGCCGATCCGCAGCACCTGGTTCATCTTGTCGGCGTCGATGTCGTACGCCATCGTCACGTGGTGCAGCACGGCGCCGCCGACCATCCGCTTCTGCGCCGAGCCCGCGATCTTCCCCGCCGGTGAGGAGATGTCGTTGAGCCCGGACAGGCCGGCCTCCACCCCGACGTCCGCCAGCGCGCCGAGCACCCACTGGTTGAGGAACCCGTACGACTCCTCGAACGAGAGCCCGTCCACCAGCGACTCCGGCACCACCAGCGAGAACGTGATGCAGTTGCCCGCCTCCATGAACATGGCACCGCCGCCGGAGATGCGCCGCACCACCTGCACGCCGTACCGCTCGGCTGCCTCGGCGTCGACCTCGTTGCGCAGCGACTGGAACGAGCCGATCACCACGGCCGGCGTCCGCCACTCCCAGAACCGCAGGGTCGGCCCACGGCGTCCCGCCGCGAGCTCCTCGGTGAGCACCTGGTCCAGCGCCGTGTGCATCGCGGGCGGCAGCGGACCGGGGTCGAGGAGCTCGAACGTGTGCTCCTGCCACGTGGTCGACAGGCCGAGCGCCCGGCGCACCGCCACGGCCACGTCCCGGGCGCCGAACCCGATCATCGCCACCGTGCCGGGCAGCCGCGCGTCCTCGAGCGCCTCCGTCATCGCGTGCGTCAGCCGGGTCACCGTGCTGTCGGCGGGCATCGCCTCCAGCGCGCCGCGCAGCACGTCCAGCGCCTCGTCGGGCTCGACGAAGAAGTCGCCGCTCAGCTCCACGCGCGTCAGGCGACCGTCCCGCACCTCCAGGTCGACGACGACGAGCTTGCCCCCGGGGACCTTGTACGCACCGTGCACCCGGCCACTCTAGGTGCGCACCAGCTCAGGTCCGTCGGCCGTCGCAGCCCGGCCGTCGGGAACCCGCCGATGCCGGAACCCCGGTCCCGGGCCCCTCGACGAGGCGCGCCGCGCCTCAGCGCGCGGGCACGCCCCGCTTGTACAGGCCCCAGATCACCGAGTCGGTCAGAGCCTCCCACGACGCTTCGATCAGGTTCGGCCCCACGCCGACCGTGCTCCACGACGAGCTGCCGTCCGTCGTCTCGATCAGCACGCGCGTGATCGCGTCCGTACCCAGCTGGGAGTCCAGGATGCGCACCTTGAAGTCGATGAGCACGAAGTCCTCGAGCTCCGGGTACACCCGCAGCAGCGCGTGCCGCAGGGCGTGGTCGAGCGCGTCGACGGGGCCGTTGCCCTCACCCGTGCTCACGATGCGCTCGCCGCCCGCCAGCAGCTTCACCGTCGCCTCGGCCGTCGCAGGTGTGCCCCGGCCGCCGCGGCGCTCGATGATCGTGCGCCACGACTCCACGGTGAAGTAGGCGGGCCGTCCCGAGCCCGCCTCCTCGAGCAGCAGCAGCTCGAACGACGCGTCGGCCGCCTCGTAGGTGTAGCCGTTGGCCTCCGCGTCCTTGACCCGGTTGGTCACGGCGGCCAGCACCTGCGGGCTGTTCGAGAGGTCGAACCCCAGCTCGCGACCCTTGAGCTCGATCGACGCCCGGCCGGCCATGTCCGAGACGAGCATCCGCATGTCGTTGCCCACGGCCGCGGGGTCGGCGTGCTGGTACAGGTCCGGGTCCACCCGGATCGCCGAGGCGTGCAGCCCCGCCTTGTGCGCGAACGCGCTGGCGCCGACGTAGGGCGACCGCGCGAACGGCGAGATGTTGGTGATCTCGCTGATGGCGTGCGCGATGCGGGTCAGCTCACGCAGCCCACCGCCCTCCACGGGCGTCAGCACCGGCCGGCCGAGCTTGAGCTCCAGGTCGGCCACCACCGTCAGCAGGTCGGCGTTGCCGGTGCGCTCGCCGTAGCCGTTGACGGTCCCCTGCACGTGGGCGCAGCCGGCCTCCACGGCGGCGAGCGTGTTGGCCACCGCGCACCCGGAGTCGTTGTGCGCGTGCATCCCGAGGATGCCGCCGGGGCCCACCGCCTCGCGCAGCTCGGAGACGACCGTCGTGACCCAGGCCGGCAGCATCCCGCCGTTGGTGTCGCACAGCGCCACCACCTCGGCACCCGCCTCGAAGGCCGCCAGCACGGCGGACGTGGCGTAGCCGGGGTCGAACCGGTACCCGTCGAACAGGTGCTCGGCGTCCACCACCACGCGCCGGCCCTCCCGGACCAGGAACCGCACGGTGTCGGAGATCATCGCGAGGCCCTCGGCCGGCGTGGTCCGCAGCGCGCGCTCCACGTGCCGGACGTCGCTCTTCGCGACGAGCGTCACCATCGGAGTCTCGGCGTCCACCAGCGCGCGGACCTGCGGGTCGTCGGCCGCCCGCCCGTCGGCCCGCCTCGTGGCCCCGAACGCCGCGAGCACCGCGTGCCGCAGGTCCAGCTCCTTGGCCGCACGCTTGAAGAACTCGGTGTCCTTCGGCACCGCGCCCGGCCAACCGCCCTCGATGTAGCCGACGCCGAGCTCTTCGAGCAGCGGGACGATGGCGAGCTTGTCTGCCACCGAGAGCGCGATGCCCTCCTGCTGGGCGCCGTCGCGCAACGTGGTGTCGTACACCTGGAAGGCAGTGCTCACGTGGGCTCTCCTGCTCGTGCGGTGCGGGACCGGCCATGGGTGGTGCCGGGTGGTGCGGCCGCGCGGGCGGGGGTGGTGCCCGACGTGACCGCGTATGTCGGCTGGACAACAAAAAGACCCCCCGAGGTCGGGAGGTCTGCGCGTCGGCGGGGGTGGGTGCCGACGCGCTAGCCAATGATCAGGTGGGACCGAGTCACGGGCTCATGGTGGCACACGTCACGTTCGGTGGACACCCCGTCCGCTCCGTGGACGGCACGTTGCGCGTCGGCAGTGCCGTCCACGGCGAGCGGCGACGGGGGTCGACGGGACCCGCGCCGCCGACGCGCGGCCGGCGGCGGGCCCGCTGACGACGTCAGACGATCCGGCGCAACCAGCCGTGCCGGTCGGCGGCCCGCCCGTACTGCACGTCCGTCAGCTGCTGACGGATCGCCATGGTGACCGGCCCGGCGCTGCCGTCGCCGACGGTCAGGTCGAAGTCGTCCGAGGCCAGTCGCCCGATCGGGGTCATGACGGCGGCGGTGCCGCACGCGAACACCTCGGTGACCGACCCGTCCGCGATGCCGGCGGCGAGGTCGGAGAGCAGGACGGTCTCCTCGGACACCTGGTGGCCCGCCTCCCCGAGCAGCTGCAGGATCGAGCTGCGGGTGACGCCCTCCAGGATCGAGCCGGTCAGCGGCGGCGTGGTCACGCGACCGTCCGCGTGCACCACCATGACGTTCATCCCGCCGAGCTCCTCCAGCTGGGTCCCCGTGACCGCGTCGAGGAAGCAGACCTGGTCGAAGCCCTTGCCGTAGGCCTCCTGCTGCGGCAGCAGGCTGGCGGCGTAGTTGCCGCCGCACTTGGCTGCGCCCGTCCCGCCGGGGCCGGCACGGTAGTAGTCCCGGGCCACCCAGATCGACACGGGCTTGACCCCGCTGGCGAAGTACGGGCCGACCGGGGAGGCAATCACCAGGAACTCGACCGAGCTCGACGGGCGCACCCCCAGGAACGCCTCGGAGGCGTACATGAACGGGCGCAGGTACAGGCTCGTCTCGTCACCCGTCGGCACCCAGGCGCGGTCGACGCCCACCAGAGCCTCGATGGCCGCGATGAAGTCGTCGGCCGGCAGCTCGGGCAGCGCGAGGCGCCGGGCGGAGCGGGCGAAACGCGCTGCGTTGGCCTCCGGGCGGAAGGTCCACACCGACCCGTCGACGTGCTGGTACGCCTTCAGGCCCTCGAAGATCTCCTGCCCGTAGTGCAGCACCGCCGTCGCGGGGTCCAGCTGCAGCGGGCCGTACGGCTCGACGCGGCGGTCGTGCCAGCCGGCGTCGGCGGACCAGGTGATCCGCGCCATGTGGTCGGTGAACACCGTGCCGAACCGCGGTGACGCGAGCGCGGCCTCGCGCTGGGCGTCCGGCACCGGGTGCGCGCTGGGGTGGATCTCGAACAGGTCGGGCTTGGTCGTGCTCATGTCAGGCCTTTCACCAGGGTCGGGGACGACGGTACCGGTGACGACGGCCGGAGCGGCAGGAGGGTCTCAGTGCGACCCGGGGGTCGACCCGGCGATGCGGGCGACGAGGTCCTGACCCACCTCGGCCGTCGACCGTACTCGCCGCTGCCCGGAACGGTCGGCCAGGTCGGCGGCGACGGCACGCTCGACGCGCGCGGCGGCCTCCTGCAGGCCGAGGTGGTCCAGCAGCATGGCGACGGACAGCACCGTGGCGGTCGGGTCCGCCTTGCCCTGACCGGCGATGTCCGGTGCCGAGCCGTGCACGGGCTCGAACATGCTCGGCGAGGTCCGGTCCGGGTTCACGTTCCCGGAGGCCGCCAGGCCGATCCCGCCGGTGATCGCAGCCGCCAGGTCGGTGAGGATGTCACCGAACAGGTTGTCGGTCACCACCACGTCGAACCGGCCCGGGTCGGTGACCAGGTAGATCGTCGCGGCATCGACGTGGGCGTAGTCCACGCTCACGTCCGGGAACTCGGCGTTCACCGCGTCCACGGTGCGGCGCCACAGGTGGCCGGCGTGCACCAGCACGTTGTGCTTGTGCACCAGCGTGAGCTTCTTGCGCGGCCGGGCGGCTGCGACCGAGAAGGCGTAGCGCACCACCCGCTCCACGCCGAAGGCCGTGTTGAGGCTGACCTCGGTCGCCACCTCGTGCGGGGTACCCGCGCGCAGCGCGCCGCCGTTGCCGACGTAGGGCCCCTCGGTGCCCTCGCGCACCACGACGAAGTCGATCTCACCGGGGTCGGCGAGCGGCGACCGCACGCCCGCGTAGAGCCGGCCGGGCCGCAAGTTCACGTAGTGGTCCAGCGCGAAGCGCAGGCGCAGCAGCAGCCCGCGCTCGAGCACGCCGGACGGCACCGTCGGGTCGCCGACGGCGCCGAGCAGGATCGCGTCGTGGGTGCGGATCGCCGCGAGGTCGTCGTCCGTCAGCGTCTCGCCCGTGGCGTGCCAGCGGCGTGCGCCGAGGTCGAACTGCGTGGTGCGCAGCACCGGCCCGTCGGGGCCGAGCGCGGCCTCGAGCGCGAGCAGCCCCTGCTCGACGACCTCGATGCCGATGCCGTCACCGGGCACCACCGCCAGGTCGATCACGGTCGGGTCGGCGAGGGCGGGCACCTGCGGTGCAGCGTCGGACATGGGTGCCACGCTACCGGCCCGTCCCACTCCTCGGGATGCCGGTCTCACCAAGTGGTCGCGCGTCACTCCGCCGGCGTCGGGCCCTCGGTGGGGTAGACGACTTCGAAGCGCTCGAGCACCATCGGCATCCGCGGGTCGAGCTGCTCGGCGCCGAGCCTACGGCGCCACACCGCTTCGTGGTTGCGGCGCCACGACTCCAGCGAGCCGTCACCCTCCCCCTCGAGCGCCGCGTGCTCGGCGCCGACCTCGTCGAACGGCACCACGTCGACCTGCGTGGTCCGGAGCACCACCCGTGGCGTC
The DNA here is from genome assembly GCA_027451305.1 of Cellulomonas sp. The sequence goes on along the minus strand of DAIDJQ010000089.1, from coordinate 976 downwards.
CCGGAGCCGTCCCGCACCACCGACAGGTCTCCCACCTGCGGCAGCGCCTCGCCCGCGGCCTCGTAGTCGCGCACGGCGCCGGCCGTCGCCGTCTTGCGTCCCGCCAGCACCAGCGCCAACAGCTCGTCCGCGAGCTGGGGGCTGTCCCCGAAGGACCACGTCGGCGGCGCGACCAGCTCGCGACCGCCCGGCCCCATGACCACGTCCATCCGGCCGAGGCCCAGGTGCGCCTGGGCGGCCTGCCAGAACGCCACCAGGGCGTCGTCCTCCTGCACGTCCCCGCCGACCGCGGGCACGTCGGAGAGCCCGTCCCCGTCGACGTCGCCCGGCACGCCCGACTCGCCCGAACCCGGCACCAGCTGCTCGTCCGTCATGAGGCCATCGTGGCCGCCTCGCCCCGGACGTGCGCGGTGGGGGCCGCCCCGAAGGGCGACCCCCACCTGCGGTCGGCGCGCCGCGCGAACCCGCGCCACCCGTCGTCGGGAAGCGCTCTGCCCTGACCTCCGGCGGCGGCCGCCCTGCGGGCGACCCCCACCTGCGGTCAGCGCGCCGCGCTTCCCTCCGTGTAGTCGGCGTCCGAGGGCTTGACCCACGCGAACAGCTTGCGCAGCTCGCGGCCGACCGGCTCGATCGGGTGGTTCTGGCCCTTCTCGCGCAGCGCCTTGAACTCGGGAGCGCCGGCGTCCTGGTCGGCGATGAACCGCGTGGCGAACGCCCCCGACTGGATGTCGGCGAGCACCGCCTTCATGTTCTCCTTCACGTGCGGGTCGATCACGCGCGGGCCGGAGACGTAGTCGCCGTACTCGGCGGTGTCCGAGACGGACCAGCGCTGCTTGGTGATGCCGCCTTCGTAGATGAGGTCGACGATGAGCTTCAGCTCGTGCAGCACCTCGAAGTAGGCGATCTCCGGCTGGTAGCCGGCCTCCGTCAGCGTCTCGAAGCCGTACTGGATCAGCTGCGAGACACCGCCGCAGAG
>DAIDJQ010000088.1 GCA_027451305.1 Cellulomonas sp. | reverse complement strand
CGCCCGGCGCCGCGGTCCCTGACCCCGAGGGCAGCCACGTGCTCCTTCGGCACCGGCGCGGGGGAGCGGTCGAGGTAGCAGGTCACAGCCACGGCCGCGCCGACGCGCTTGACGATGGTCCGCTGCACGACCACCACACGGTCCCGCTCGGCACCGCGCACGTGCACCTCGTCGCCCGGGACGACGATCGTCGCCGGCTTGGCGCGCTCACCGTTCACCCGCACGTGCCCGCCCCGGCAGGCCGCTCCGGCCGCCGACCGGGTGGGGTACAGCCGCACGGCCCATGTCCACGCGTCGACGCGCGCCCGCACCTGCGGGGCCAGCTGATCCGGCACCGCCCCAGCGTGCCACGGGCCGGGCGGTGGTCCCGCCCGGCCCGTGCCGGTCCGGTCAGCGGCGGCCGCGAGCCGCCGGCCCGAGCTCAGTGCCGCAGCTCGAGGTACCTCTCGATCAGCCCGCGGGTCGACGGGTCCTGCGCCTCAAGGGCCGCCGCATCGCCCTCGACCGCCGGGGCGATCTCCGTCGCGAGCTTCTTGCCGAGCTCCACGCCCCACTGGTCGAACGAGTCGATGCCCCACACCACGCCCTCGACGAAGGTGATGTGCTCGTACAGCGCGATCAGCTGGCCCAGCACCGACGGCGTGAGCGCGGGCGCGAGGATCGACGTGGTCGGCCGGTTCCCGGAGAACACCCGGGCCGGGACGATCGCCTCGGCAGTGCCCTCGGCGCGGACCTCGTCGGCCGTCTTGCCGAACGCCAGGGCCTTGGTCTGGGCGAAGTAGTTCGCCAGGAACAGCGCGTGCACGTCGGTGCCGCCGTCCTTCAGCGGGTGCGCCGGGTTGGCCACTGCGATGAAGTCGGCCGGGATGAGCCGCGTGCCCTGGTGGATCAGCTGGTAGAAGGCGTGCTGGCCGTTGGTGCCGGGCTCGCCCCAGAACACCTCACCCGTCTGGGTGCTGACCGGTGTGCCGTCCCAGCGGACCGACTTGCCGTTCGACTCCATGGTCAGCTGCTGCAGGTAGGCGGGGAATCGGGACAGGTACTGCGCGTACGGCAGCACGGCGTGGGTGTGCGCGCCGAGGAAGTTGACGTACCAGACGTTCAGCAGCCCCATCAGCACCGGCACGTTCTGCGCGAACGGCGTGCGTGCCACGTGCTCGTCCACCACGTGGAAGCCGTGCAGCAGGTCGGCGAACCCGTCCGGGCCGATCGCGATCGCGAGCGAGAGGCCGATCGCCGAGTCCATCGAGTAGCGGCCGCCCACCCAGTCCCAGAAGCCGAACGCGTTGGCCGGGTCGATGCCGAACGCCGCGACCTTGTCCAGCGCGGTGGACACGGCGACGAAGTGCCGCGCGACAGCCGTGGTGCGGGCCTCCTCGGTGTCCTCGATCCGACCCTCGGCCACCAGGCGCTCCCACAGCCAGGCGCGCGCCAGCCGGGCGTTGGTCAAGGTCTCCAGCGTGCCGAACGTCTTGGAGGCGACGATGAACAGCGTCGTGGCGGGGTCGAGGTCCTTGACCTTCTCGGCGAGGTCGGTCGGGTCGATGTTGGACACGAACCGGACGGTCAGCCCGTCGAGGACGTAGGGCTTGAGCGCCTCGTACGCCATCGCCGGCCCGAGGTCGGATCCTCCGATGCCGATGTTGACCACCGTGCGCACGCGCTCGCCGGTGACGCCGGTCCAGGCGCCGGTGCGGACCTTGTCCGCGAACCCGTAGACCGCGGTCAGCACCTCCTGCACGTCGTGGTCGACGTGCTGGCCGTCCACCACGAGCTCGGGGCTGGTTCCGGCCGGGCGACGCAGGGCGGTGTGCAGCACCGCGCGGTCCTCGGTGATGTTGATGTGCTCGCCGCGGAGCATGGCCGTGAACCGGTCGGCCACGCCGACCTCGTCGGCCAGGCGGGTGAGCAGCGCGAGGGTCTCGTCGGTGACGAGGTTCTTCGACAGGTCGACCGTGAGGTCGCCGAGCTCGAGGGTGAGCCGGCGCGCGCGGGCCGGGTCGGCGGCGAACCAGGCACGCAGGTCGGGCCGCAGCGTGCTCTCGTGGTCCGACAACGCCTGCCAGGCGGCGGTGGTGGTGGGGTCGATGGGCGACGTGGACACAGTTGCTCCCGGGAGACGCGACGAGGACCGTCCCACCGTATTGCGTCCCGGTGGTGGGGCGACCGGGACGGCCGCGGGACCCGCACGTCCGGGGCACGGTGGGGCGCCCGCACCGACCGTAGAGTGACGGCCGTGCCCGACGACGACACCGAGCGCACGCCCCGGCTCGTCTGCTGCGGCCTGGCCACCCTCGACGTCGTCCAGGTGGTCGACGCGGTGCCCGCCGCCGACCAGAAGGTGGTCGCCCGGGACCTGCGGGTGTCGTTCGGCGGTCCCGCTGCCAACGCCGCCGCGACGGCCGTCGCGCTCGGCGTGCCGACCGTCCTGGTCACGGCGCTGGGGGAGGGCTCCGTCGCCCGGCTGGTCCGCAACGGTCTGCGTGCAGCGGGCGTCGAGGTGGTGGACCTGCTGGCCGGGCAGCCCGGCGACCCCGCGGTGTCGACCGTCCTGGTCACGGCGGGGACCGGGCAGCGGGCCGTCGTCTCGACCAACGCCACCGGCCGGGCGGACGACCTGGGCCCGGCGGCACGGGCCGCGACCGCGGTGCTCGACGGATCGACCGCGCTGCTGGTCGACGGGCACCACCTCGCGGCGGCCCTCGAGCTCGCCCGCGCGGCGCGCAGCCGCGGGCTGCCGGTGCTGCTGGACGGCGGCAGCTGGAAGCCCGGCCTCGACCGGCTGCTCGCGGACGTGGACGTGGCGGTGCTGTCCGCCGACTTCGCCGTACCCGACCGGCCCGGCAGCGGGAGCGACGCCGGTCCGCGACCCGGTGCCGCGGCGCCCGACGTGCTCGCGGCGGTCGCCGGCTACGGGCCGCGGGCGGTCGCCCGGTCGGCGGGAGCAGGTCCGGTGCGCGTGCGGGTGCGCCGCGCGGGGGATCGGCCCCAGGGCGAGCACGAGCCGGACGGCGACGTGCTCGTGGTCCCGCCGCTGCTCGCCCGGGACGACGTGGTCGACACGCTCGGTGCCGGTGACGTTCTGCACGGGGCGATCGGCGCGGGCCTCGCGCGCGGGCTCGACGCCGTCGCGGCGCTGCGGGCCGCCGTGCCGGTGGCGAGCGAGTCGTGCCGGCACGCGGGTGCTCTCGGCTGGGTGGCGGCGCGCGCCATGCGCTGACCTGCGGGGACGTCCCGTCAATCGCCGGACGACCGCTGCACGGCCGCAGGCTCGACGGTGCAGGTCGTCGCCTACGTGGCGCCGACCACCGGCGTCGCCGCCGGGCTGCTGCTGGACGGCACGCCGCGCCGCGGCCCGCACCGGGTGGCCGGCGGTCACTGCCGCGAGACCCACGCCGGCAGGCCCCCACGGCGGGGTCCGTGACCCGCCTCCCGACGGTCGCGGCACGAGTCGTCGGCGACACGCCGACGTGCCGTTCGGGTCGGTCCGGGAGGACGGCCGCGCCGGGGCCGTGTCGCACCCGGAACGTACGATGGGCCCCATGAGCGAGCCGTTGCCCCCCACCGGTCCCGTCGACCCGTTCGGGCCCGGGTCGGTCGGCGAGCAGGCCGCCGGCACCTCCGTCCTCGAGCGCACGGAGCAGCAGGAGGAGCTCGAGCCGGGGGACCACGAGCGGTTCGCGCACTACGTGCGCAAGGAGAAGATCCTCGAGTCGGCGGTCTCCGGCAGCCCCGTCATCGCGCTCTGCGGCAAGGTCTGGGTGCCGGGCCGCGACCCGAACAAGTTCCCCGTGTGCCCGGTGTGCAAGGAGATCTACGAGGGGCTGCGCGCACCGCAGGACGGGCCGGGCAACGGCTCGTCGGGCGGGGACTCGGGTGGCTCGGGCGGCTCCGGCCGTCGGTGGGGCTTCGGTCGGGGTTCCGGCAAGTGACGGCGGGGACGGAGCCGTCCCCGCACAGCCCGCACGTCTCGCCGTCGGCGGCGTCCAGCCTGCCGCCGGCGTTCCCCGGCCGTGCGCCGTGGGGAACCGCGGGACGGCTGCGCGCGTGGCAGGCGGAGGCGCTCGAGACGTATCGGGCCCGCTCGCCACGGGACTTCCTCGCGGTCGCGACGCCGGGCGCCGGGAAGACGACGTTCGCCCTGCGGGTGGCCACCGAGCTGCTGCACGCCCGGGTGGTGCGACGGGTGACGGTGGTGACGCCGACCGAGCACCTGAAGAAGCAGTGGGCCGATGCGGCCGCCCGGGTGGGCATCGCGATCGACCCGACGTTCTCCAACGCCCAGGGTCGGCACGGCGCCTCGTTCGACGGGGTCGCGGTGACCTACGCCCAGGTCGCGAGCCGGCCCGCGCTGCACGCAGCGCGCACCCATGCCGCTCCGACCCTGGTGATCCTCGACGAGGTGCACCACGGCGGTGACGCGCTGTCCTGGGGCGACGCGGTCCGGGAGGCGTTCGAGCCGGCGACCCGGCGGCTGGCCCTGACCGGGACGCCGTTCCGCTCGGACACGGCAGCGATCCCGTTCGTCACGTACGAGCGCGATCGTCAGGGGATCCGCCGCTCCCTCGCGGACTACACCTACGGGTACGCCGAGGCGCTGCGGGACCATGTGGTGCGGCCGGTGATCTTCCTCTCGTACAGCGGCTCGATGCGGTGGCGCACGCGGACCGGCGACGAGGTCAGCGCCCGGCTCGGCGACCCGCTGACCAAGGACATCACCGCGCAGGCATGGCGCACGGCGCTCGACCCGCAGGGGGAGTGGATCGGCAGCGTGCTGGCCGCCGCCGACACCCGGCTGACGGAGGTCCGGCGCACGGTCCCGGACGCGGGTGCGATGGTGATCGCGACCGACCAGGACGACGCCCGGGCCTATGCCGGCCACCTCGCCCGGCTCACCGGTGAGTCCCCGACGGTGGTGCTGTCCGACGACGCAGGGTCCGGCGACCGGATCGACGAGTTCTCCGCCGGGACCGCCCGCTGGCTGGTCGCGGTGCGGATGGTGTCGGAGGGCGTCGACGTCCCGCGGCTCGCCGTCGGGGTGTACGCGACCAGCACCGCGACCCCGCTGTTCTTCGCGCAGGCGGTCGGCCGTTTCGTCCGGGCCCGGCGCCGCGGCGAGACCGCCTCGGTGTTCCTCCCCAGCGTGCCGCAGCTGCTCGCGCTCGCCGCCGCGCTCGAGGTGGAGCGGGACCATGCCCTGGACCGACCCACCTCGGCCACCGACGACCCGGAAGCCGCGCTGCTGCTCGCCGCGGACACGGAGCGCAGCACCCCCGACGCCGTGGGGCCCGACGGGCTGGCCGGCGCCTTCCAGGCGCTGGAGGCGCAAGCCTCCTTCGACCGCGTGCTGTTCGACGGAGGCGAGTTCGGCACCGGCGCCGAGGTGGGCTCCGACGAGGAGCTGGACTTCCTCGGGCTGCCCGGTCTGCTCGACCCCGACCAGGTGTCCGCGCTGCTGGCTCAGCGACAGGCCGACCAGCTCAGCGCGCGCCGGGCCGCCGGTGCCGCGGCACCTCCCGTCGGGGACCACCGGCAGCGCTCCGAGCTGCGGCGCGAGCTGTCCCGGCTCGTCTCGGCATGGGCGCGGCGCAGCGGTCAGACGCACGCCCAGGTGCACGCCGAGCTGCGGCGCCGATCGGGTGGCCCCGAGGTCGCGCTGGCCGACGTGGAGCAGCTGAACGCGCGGGTGGAGCTGGTCAGGCGCTGGTTCGT
>DAIDJQ010000087.1 GCA_027451305.1 Cellulomonas sp. | reverse complement strand
GGCATCGCCGTGGGCATGGCGACCAACATGGCGCCGCACAACCTCGTCGAGGTCGTCTCGGCCGCGCGCCACCTCGTCATGCACCCGGACGCGACGCTCGAGGACCTCATGCGGTTCGTCCCCGGGCCGGACCTGCCGGGCGGCGGCAAGATCGTCGGGCTCGAGGGTGTGCGCGAGGCCTACCGCACCGGGCGCGGCCAGTTCCGGACGCGCGCGACGGCCCGCATCGAGAACGTCACGGCCAAGCGCAAGGGCATCGTCGTCACGGAGCTGCCGTTCGGCGTCGGGCCCGAGAAGGTCATCGAGAAGATCTCCGAGGGCGTCAAGGCGAAGAAGATCTCGGGGATCTCGGACGCGGTCGACCTCACGGACGGCACGCACGGGCTGCGGATCATCGTCGAGGTGAAGTCGGGGTTCGACCCCGAGGCGGTGCTCGAGCAGCTGTACCGGGCGACGCCGCTCGAGGACTCCTTCGCGATGAACAACGTCGCGCTCGTCGACGGCCAGCCGCGCACGCTGGGCCTGCGCGAGCTGCTGGCCGTGTGGGTGGACCACCGGCTCACCGTGGTGCGCCGCCGGTCGGCCTTCCGCCTCGCGCGGCGCCGCGAACGGCTGCACCTCGTCGAGGGCCTGCTCGTCGCGATCCTCGACATCGACGAGGTGATCCAGGTCATCCGCACGTCGGACGACGCCGAGGGCGCCCGCGCCCGCCTCATGCAGGTGTTCGACCTGTCCCAGGTGCAGGCGGAGTACATCCTCGAGCTGCGGCTGCGGCGCCTCACGCGGTTCTCCAAGATCGAGCTCGAGCGCGAGCAGGCCGAGCTGCTCGCCGAGATCGCCGCGCTCGAGGCGCTGCTGGCCGACGACCACCTGCTGCGCACCACGGTGTCCGAGGAGATGGCCCAGGTGGCGGCCGCCTACGGCACGCCGCGCCGCACCATCCTCCTGGAGTCGGCGGGGGGCACCGCCACCGCGGCCGCCGCCCCGACGCGCTCGGGCGCGGCTGCCGCGCCGCTCGAGATCGCCGACACGCCGTGCCACGTGCTGCTCTCGGCCACCGGCCTGCTCGCGCGCACGGCGTCCGACGAGCCGGTGGTGCGCGACGGCGCCCGGCACCGGCACGACGCGCTGGCGGGAGCCGTGACGACCAGCGCGCGCGCCGACGTGGGCCTCGTGACGTCGCGCGGCCGCGTGCTGCGGCTCTCCGTGCTCGACCTGCCCGGGCTGCCGCCCACCGACGGCGCACCGTCCCTGTCCGGAGGCGTGCCCGTGGGCGAGGTGGTGCAGCTCGAGCGCGGTGAGCGCGCCGTCGCCCTGGCGTCGCTCGACCCGGCGGCTCCCCCGCTGGCGCTCGGCACGGCGCAGGGCACGGTCAAGCGGGTCGCCCCCGGGGACGTGCCCGGCAACCGGGACGCCTGGGAGGTCGTCGCGCTGCGGGACGGCGACGAGGTGGTGGGCGCCGCGGCGGCGGGCGACGACGACGAGCTGGTCTTCGTCGCGTCCGACGCCTCGCTGCTCCATTTCCCTGCCGCGACGGTGCGGCCGCAGGGCCGGCCCGCCGGCGGCATGGCAGGGATCAAGCTGGCGCCGGGGGCGGTCGTGGTGGCCTTCCACGTGGTGCCGCAGGCGGCGGACGACGCGCTCGTCGTCACCGTCGCGGGCTCGTCGTCGGCGCTGCCCGGGACCCAGGCCGGCACCGTGAAGGTGACGCCGCTGGCGGCCTACCCGGGCAAGGGCCGCGCCACCGGCGGGGTGCGGGCGCATCGATTCCTCAAGGGCGAGGACGCGGTGATCCTCGCCTGGGTGGGGCCGGCACCGGCACGCGCCGTCGGGTCCGGCGGCCAGGCGATCGCGCTCCCCGAGGTGGACCAGCGACGGGACATGTCGGGCGCACCGCTGCCGGCACCGGTGCACGCGGTCGGCTGACGCGCCCCGCGGACCCGTTCGCTCCCCTCGCGACGCGCCACGTACCGTGGAGGGCGTGCCCACCTCCCTCGACCTGCCGCGCTCGGTGATCCTGGCCCTGTGGCTGCAGGCCGGCGCCCCCGACGTCGCACGCGTCGTCGGCGACGACGAGCCGCACGGCGTCGCGGGTGGGCGCTACGACGGCCTCGGAGCGCTCCTCGCCGGCCTGGGCGGCCGCGGCTCGGTCACCGCCGTGCTGCCCGCCCCGGGCGACCCCCTCGTGGGTCCTCGCGGCGCCACCGCCGCCGGCGAGTGCGTCCTGGTGCACGACGACGCCGGGGGCGCCGACCTCGCGATCGTGCCGGAGATCCACCGGTTCGGGTCGGCGCTGGAACCCGGCGCCACCGTGGTGTGGCACACACGGGAGGTCGAGGACTGGCGCACCGCGTTCCAGGCGGCGATCGGGTCGCTGGACGACGCCGAGCGCGGCCTGCGCGAGGGCCTCGTCCTCGCGACGCAGGCGCTGGTGCAGCTCGACGTGGCCCGGTGGCGGCCCGACGCGGCCGAACGCATCGTCGCCATCCGCGACGGCGCGCTGCCGACGGCACGCCTCCCCCGGGAGCTCGCCGGATCGCCCCAGCGCGTCCGTGTGCTGCAGCAGGCCGCGCGGCTGCGCGCCATCGTCGACCTGGCCGCGCAGGACGAGGGCGGTGCGGTCAACCTCTGGCAGTCGGACCAGCGCTCCGCCGCGCTGCGGGAGGTCGACCGGCTCGCCCGCCGGGCGATGAGCGCCGCGTCGGCGCGCCTGGACGGCGCCGAGGCGCCCGGCGACGACGCCGAGCCGCGCCGGAGGCAGGAGCAGGAACGGCGCGGGGGCGCCGGCGCCTGACCGTCACCGGGAGCGGGGGGGCGCGGGGGCTCGGCCACCACCGGCAGCGGCGTGCGGCCACGCGCTCAGCACGCGCCGTCGCCACCCTCGCGGTGGGTGGGCTGCTGGCATGACCTGCGGCGATGTCAGTGGTCGGTGGTGGAGTTGGGGCATGCGGGAGGTGCTGGTCGGGTCCGGGTGGGACGTCACGGGTGTCCCGCTGCCCACCGGCGAACCTGTCCCGCCACCTGCGGTCGCCGCCGCGGACGGCACCGCGGTGACCGCGCTCCTGACGCGCTTCGGCGACCTCGTCGTCGACGAGTGGTGCGACCCGTTGCTCGGCGAGGTGGCCCAGGTGGCGTTCGACACCCGGACCGCGACCGCTGCGCAGGCCCGCGCCGATGCGCGGCTGGTCACCTGCTACCTGTGGGGTGCGGCCGAGCTGGCGCGCCGGTCCGGGGACCGCGACGAGCGCGACCGGCGCCGGTGGGGCGCGCGCGGCATGCTGGCGGAGCTGGCGGTGGCGCTGAGGCTTCCCGAGGCCACGCTGGCCCGGCGCCTGGCCCGTCTCACGCGGCTCGAGGCACTGCCCCAGCTCTCCGAGGCGCACCGACGCGGCGGCGTCTCCGCCTGGCACGTCGACGTCGTGCTGGACGTCTTCCGGGCCGTGGTGGATGCGGAGGTCCTGGCCCGCGCCGACCAGTTCCTGGCGGCCCGGGCCGAGCGGATGACGGCCCCGCAGCTGCGCGCCTGCGCCCGCGGCTGGCGCGAGCGGCACGTGCCGCGCAGCGACGAGCAGCGCCGGGCCAACCTGGCCGACCGGCGGGTCGACGTCAGCCCGGCGGACGAGGACCTGTGCTGGCTGACGGCGCTCATCCCGGCCGCCCAGGCGAGGGCGATCGACGCCCGCCTGGACCAGGTCGCCGCCGCGGTCGAGGGGCCCGACGAGCCCCGCAACCGCCAGCAGGTCCGCGCCGACGTCCTCGTCGACCTGCTCCTGGTTCCGGGCGCCGTGACCGCGACCACTCCCGCCCCGGACGCCCACCTCGGCGATTCACGCGAACGAGGCCCGGCGGCCGACGAGGACGTCAGGTCCGCCGCCGCGGACCACGACGCCTGCGGCCTGCCCGCGTGGGTGGCCGGGGTGCGCGCCGAGGTGGTGCTCACCGTCCCCGTGCTGAGCCTCCTGGGCCGATCGGACGAGCCGGCCACGCTCGAGGGTGTCGGACCGATCGACCTCGAGACGGCCGGGCTGCTGGCGGCCAAGGCGCCGTCGTTCCTGCGGGTGCTGACGCACCCCGAGACGGGCGCCGTCCTGTCCGTGGGTCGTGACAGGTACCGGCTCCCGGAGGACCTCCGCCGCGCGGTGGAGGTGCGCGACGTCACGTGCCGGTTCCCCGGCTAGTGGTAAATGCGCCCGGTGCCGGTGTCTCGGCGGGGCGCCGGTGGATGAGCCTTGACGTGCGAGCGGGCCGACCCCGGGGCGTGACCGGACAGAGCGAGGGGTGGACAACCGGATGGCTGGCTACAGGCCGATCGAGCGGCCTGGTGGCTGTTGGCTGGTGGTGGGCGGTGGTGGCGCACTCAGGGTGCGGCTGCGTTGCTGGAGGGCGGCGGCGAGTGCAGCGTCAAGTTGGCGGCGGGTGCGTGGTGGGCGTGGGACGGTGAAGGAGGCGCTGGCTTGGGTGAGTCTGTCGCGCAGCTCGTCCTGTCGGGTGGCTTGGTCGAGCCGGAGCAGGGCGGGGCGCAGGAGGGCGTCGATGCCGGTCGCGTCGCGCACGATGGCGATGGTGCGGGCGTGGGCGAACAGGTCGGGGTCGATCCGGGTCCAGTCGATGACCCAGCCGGCGTGTTCGGCGAGCTGGTTGTAGAACACGAACTGGCTGCGGGTGTTCACGTCCCGGAACGGGTGCAGCACGGTGGTCTCGCCCCACACCCAGGCCAACCCTGAGGAGAAGGCGTCGGCGTCGCGTCCGCGCAACTGGTTCGTGTCGGCCAGGGCAGTGAAGATGCGGTGGGCTTCGGCGGGGATGAACGCGGGCCGGCAGTGGGCGATCGGCGTGCCGCCGGGGCCGGTGTCGGTGTCCCGCAGCCGACCGCCCCAGTCGTAGAGGTCCAGCGTCAGCCGCCGGTGGATCTCTTGCAGGTGAGCCAGGTCGAACGCGCCGGTCACCGGGGTGCGGGCCAGTTCGATCATGCGCTGGCCGATCGCCGCGGTCTCGACGGCCTTCCACTCGACCGGATCGCTCAGGCCGAGCCGGTTGACCAGGACCTCGGTGCCCGGGTACGTGTAGTGGTCAGGCACCGCACACCCGATGGTTGGTCAGGAGTGGGGCACGCTGGCCCGGGCGGCCGCGATCGCTTCGGCGACCGCCTGCTCGGCACTGATCTGCCCGGCTGCGTGCCGACGGGCGATCTCCAGGTCCGCCGCAGAGGGTTCGGCGCCGGCCATCCGCTGGCCGGCCAACATCGCGGCCACCTGACGACGCACCCGAGCCTGCGACACCGTCTGCACCGCCGCCATGACCCCACCCCCGCTCTTGACGGACTGACCCGTCGACTGTACCTCTGGCCCCGCGTGCGGTACGGCCGCGACTGGCGGAGCTGACGGAGCTGACCGGGTCATCCGGATGGGCCTGAGGGTTGTTTGGCGCCGGAGGTTGGCGGTCTGATGGCTCTGGTGAGGGCGATGGCGATGAGTAGGGCGGCGGCGATCAGGAAGAGGAGCGGACTGGCGGTGATGCCGGGGGCCGCGTGGCTGGTGATCAGCGCTGCGACGGCGGTGGCGACGGCGGTGCCGGCCAGTGCGGTGGCTGACTGTTCGACGACGACGGTGGCTGAGCCTGCGGCGACGGGTGAGATGCCGTCGGGGGTGGGGGGGTCCTCGACGATGGTGTTGATGGTGTCGAGGTAGATCAGTCCCATGCCGACGCCGGTCACTGTCCATCCGGCGATGTAGAGGCCGGGGATGCTGGCGTGGATCGCGACGGCGCTCCACATGGTGATCAGGCCGACGACCAGCAGGGTGATCCCGAGCAGGCCGCGGCGCCGGTAGGTGGGGCCGGTGGCGGGCCAGCGTGCGGTGAAGACGCCGGTGACGGCCCAGCCCAGTCCGCCCGCGAGCAGGAGCACACCGATCTGGCCGACGGTGAAGTGCAGCAGGTCGTGGGCGAGGATCGTCACGACGGCGCTGGCGCCGAAGTAGGCGCCGGTCAGCAGGCCCAGCACGGCGATGGCGGCTGGTCGGCCGGGTTGGGCGCGCAGCACGCCAGCCGGAAGCATCGGAGCTGCTGCCAGGACGCCGACGATGAGCGCGACCAGGGCGATGAGAACGCTCCAGGGCGTGGGCAGCAGTGCGGTCAGTGTCGTGACCGCCACGGCGGCTGCCAGCACGACGGCGCCGCGGAATCCGAAGCTGTCGTCGGGGCGACCGACCGGATGGCGTGGTAGTTGGTGGGCGACGACGAGGCGTGCCAGGACGAGGATCGGCAGGTAGGCGACCAGGGACCAGCGCCAGCCGACGGTGCCGGAGATCCAGGCGGCGTAGGCGGGGCCGATCAGTGAGGTGATGACCCACATCGCGGAGTAACCGGCCAGCACCATCTGTCGCCACTGGCGGGGCATGGCGGTGATCAGTGCCGACATGGAGACGGTGGCGAGGGCGCCGGCCGCCAGGCCGCTGACCACCCTGCCGGTTGCGAAGACTGCCACGTCGGGTGCCAGTGCTGAGATGACGCCGCCGATGACGGTCACCACGGTGAAGATGCCGAGCAGTCGACCCGCGGGCAGGCGGCCGAGGAGGCGTGAGCCCAACGGCATCGTCAAGAAGGTCGCCGCCAGGGGCGCACCTTCGACGAACCCGTAGAAGCGTTGCGCGTCGAAGTCGGCGGCCATCAGTGGTGTCACCGTGGCGGTCACGGAGGCCTGCATGCCAGCGATCGCCTCGATCGTCAGCAGAGCCAAGGCGAGGATGCCGATCCGGGTCGAGACCAAGGCGCGCAGCGACGGCGAGGCGTCGGCCGCCTGGACGGTGATGTCCTGTTCGGTCATCGTGCTCCCTCAGGCATGGGGCAGCGGGAAGTAGTGCAGTTCCCCCGCGCTGAGCGGATGGTCACGCAGACCGAGTCGAACCGGTGCCATCTGCAGGGCTTCTCGTCCGAGCATCGGGAAGCCGGCGGGGAAGTTGGGGACCAGGCCCGGGATGAGCACGCGAACCACGTGAAGGCCGGCCGACGCGACGTCCGGGGTTGTCACGTCGACGACGATGATCTCGTAGCCGTGCGGCTCGATACGGCGCCGGTACTCCTGCAGCGTCCGGACGGCGAGGTCGCGTTCGGGCTCCCATCGTGCAGTCTGGGGCGTGTCCACCAAGAAGGCGACAGCCTGGCGCGCCCGCGGGTCGAGATAGAACTGTTGTTGGCACATCAGGTCGTTGATGTCTCGGAAGTCGCTGCGGTAGGAGTCCATGTAGAGCCGATCGTCTCGGTGCTCTTTCATCGACTTGCCGCTGAGCTTGCCGTTCAAGAACGCCTGGCGGTAGGCGCCGTTCGGATTGAGCAGGTCGCGGCTGCCTTCTTGAAGAGTGAGCGCTTCCGTCCAGGCTTTCAATGTGGCCTGCGCCAACCGTGGACGGGCCGCGAAGCCGATGTTGAAGAGCTCTTCCTGTGTGTTTTCCACGATGCCGGCGACCACGGGGATGTCGAACTCGTTGGGCAAGCGCAGGGCCGACCAGCTCTGGACCTGCGATCCCGGGTAGCTCCACACCTGCGCCACCGAGTCCGGGAGTTGCAGCCGTGGCAACTCGAGGCGGTTGTGCCACCAGATCATCGTGGCGTGACGCTCGACGACTTCCTCGATGCCGGACACGATCGCCTGCTCGCGGGTCGAACCGGCGGCGATGCCCGGGTAGCTGGCGATGTTGGTCGGTGGCTCCTGGGCGTACGGGCCGAGCTTGTAGTTGACGTAGACCAGGCTCGCCGGCGCCCAGGTGGCCCGGTCGGTCGTGACGGACCATCCGGGCACCCACGACACGGGCAACTCACGGGTGAAGGGAACCAGCGGGAAGCCGGGCGTGGCGTATTGCTCCGGTGAGTGCAGGACGAGCTGATCGGGATCGATGGCACGCACGCCGGCGGAGGCCAGGTCGTTCCATGAGGCCGTGATCCGCGGCAGCGTGTCGAGCATGTTGGCGCAGTAGCGTTCGACGGACTCACCGATCGCGCCCATACGGGCCGCCTCGTAGTCGCCGAAGACGCTTCCTTGGCAGTTCGAGTTGTTCGCGAACGGATAGACCCGGCTGGTCATCCCGACATCTGCCTGAACGGTGACCAGTGTCGGCGGCGCCGAACGGTGGTGGGTGATTCTTCGGGTACGCAGGATGAGCCCGTGCTCCTCGTCGATGAGCGAGGCAAGGTCACGGCGCGGTCGCGGCACCTTCGCATCGGGCAACGCGTGGATCGGTCGACGCCGTACCCAGCCGGAACCAATCTCGGCGCAGTAGACGGTCGTCTCGGCTTCGCCGGGGCGGGCCGCGCTCTCCTCGAGCGCGCGCCGCAACACCGCGTAGGCGCGGTGGTAGTGCTCCGCCGGATAGTCGTTGAGTACCTTCGCCGGTTCCCCCAGCGCCTGATCGTGCAGGGAGCTGTACGCGGCTGCCCGTCGGCGCCCGAGCAGGTCGGCGTACCGACACTGCGCGCCGGGTCCTAGCAGCGGGCCGACTTCGATGACGCCCTTGAAGAGCCTGGCCGGAAGCCAGCGCACCTTCGACGTCCAGTCCTCCATCCTGGGTGCGTCAGCGGATGACCACGCGACCTCGGGCACCACGTACGTGGTACCGGGCTCCAGCGACCCCAGGACATCCGGCCAGCTTCGGGGGACGGCGTCCAGGCCAGCGAGCACCTCCGCCAGCCGCCCCGATCCGAGCACGACCCATGTGGCGGCAGGGACTCGATCAGGGGCCGGCGCCGCCTCCTGGAGAGCGCCTTCCACTCCCGCACGAAGGGCATCAGGCGGGTCTGCGACCAGTCGCGCGGCGACGTCGTCGAGGTCTGCCTTGGCCTCGACCCGAACGTGTCCCTCGGTCAGGACCAGCGTGCGCGCATCGCCGAGCGGATACAGCTCCATGTACGCCGACCGGCGAGGCTCGTCCTCCAACGAGTACGTCGACACTTGTTGCCCCCTCAATCTGACTTACGCGCACTATCGATGTGCCCCGTTGGGGCCCGTCATTTCCCGACGGACCCCAACGGGCTGAAGGTCACGCCCACTCGAACGTCGTCACGGTGACGGCGTGGTGGTTGCCGTTCGGCGCGATCAGATCGCGCGGCTCCTCATCGATCACCTGGAACTCGATCTCGGCCACTGGTGCACCCCCTTCCTGCCTTTAGGAGAGCGGACGGCCGCTGCTCATGTGCTGCCGGGGCGCCAGCTCACGTTCGACGCTCGTCGCGCCCGAGACCCAGCGGGAGGGACGTTCGTCCTTTTGTCCCCAAGAATCCGTTCAGGCACGTGTGAGTTGGACGTCCGAATCAATCGTGGCAGCGCGTTGTTTGTTGGACGTCCAAAATAGACAGGCGTCCAGTTCCGCTTAGGACGCCGGTGCCCTCGACATCGCGACAAGCACAGACGGTCGACCTTGCCGCGTGAACCGTGACCGTGTTCACCGATCACGCCTCACCGTTCGACCGGACCGAATTCGAGCAGACTTGGGACCGTTGGAACCGTCGGGAGCGCCCGGCGTGGCGCTAGAGCAGTAGGGTGCCTGAGCTGCGGGTCCTGGTGCCGTCGAAGAGTGACGGCCCGGCGTCGGTCACCGTCAGCAACGGCATCCAGGCCGACCCGCAGACCAACGTGCAGATCCTCACCACCGGCCGCGTGCAGATCAACGGGACAGCCGCCATGAACGCCCAGATCGACACCGGCTGCTTCTCCTCGTCCGGCGCCGTCACCCTCAGCCGGGCGACCTTGACCACGAAGGACACCATGTGATCGATGCGGTGCCGCGGCGACGTCGTCGATGGCCGTGGGTGGTCGCCATCCTCGGCCTGGTCGTGGCTGCGGTCCCGGCGACCTACATCGTCGCGTCGGTCACCGGCCCCTCACCCCGGTTGGCGCAGGTGGAGCAGGAGCCGATCCTGACGGCTCCGATCGACGCCGTCGAGCTCGGCCGGGCGACCCGCCAGTCCCAGTACGGCGTCGGCCTGCCGAACGTCTCCGCCTACGTCGTCGTCGCCTACCAAGTCGAGGTCACATCGCAAGAGGCGCTCGACGCCTGGGTCAGCGCCTACGGCGCGAGGTACGCACTGCAAGACGCCCACGATCCGCTCGTGATGATGTTCATCGGGTCAACCACGGACACCTATGTCCGGGTTGCTGTGTCCGACCGCGTCGAAGACACAGACGACGGAGGCAACTTAGCGCGCCCACACCCCGGCAGCACGGTCGTCACGGTCGAGGTCTCAGGCATCAGCTAGGGAACGCTCGCTGGTTTGTCACTCCATGGGTGAGGCCCTCGCCTCGGGAGCACCGGCCTGAGCATGTCTGGTCGCGGACCGCAGGAGACGCGTCCATGGCCTGCACCTGGGACCGCCGGGAGCGCCCGGCGTTGTCGTGCCAGCAGTAGGGTGCCTAGGCAGGTGAGCAGCAGTGCTGGTGGTGCTGGCGGTGGGGGGACGGTATGGCTCGTAGGACCGTGGTGGAGCTGGTGGACGACGTGGACGGCAGCCGCGCGGCGCAGACCGTCCGGTTCGCCGTGGACGGCCAGGACTATGAGATCGATCTGAACGACGCGCACGCCCGTGAGCTTCGCGCGGTCATCGAGCCGTTCGTGGCTGCGGGCCGCCGGGTGGGTGGTGCCGGTCGACGCGTCTCGACCCGCGCGGTGACGGCCGCCCGGTCCTACGACCCGCAAGCAGTGCGAGCTTGGGCCGCCTCGCGCAAGATCGCCCTGCCGGCCCGTGGCCGCATCCCCGCCAGGGTGCTCGCGCTGTACCACGCCGCCGGGTTCTAGGTTCGCGCTGTCGAGTCGAGCGGCGGATGCCGCCAGGTGCGGACGCGGGAAGTGGCCGCGACGGCGGTGGTGTCGATTCGACACCACCGCGGGCGCCGGGCGGCGTGCCTGGCCGTCTCGCGGCGGCAGAGACGGCCATTGCCGAGACCCAGATGTGCGCATTCATCGGCTCGGCCGGGCAGTCCGGGTTAGCCACGTGGAGGCGATCGAAGCCCGGACGTGGCGAAGCCCCGGCGCGCAGGGGGGCCACGGCGAGGCTTCGGCTTCCAGACTCCCACTGCCCGCCAGTGGCGTCCAGAGGTAACTGTGGTGCAGACCCATCGGCGCCTGGGGCAGCCGGTTACCGGCTGGGTCCGAGGTCGCGGTCGTGGTCGGGTAGGCGGGCGGGGCTCGGTGAAGTCCACTCGGCCGCCTGCGTGTGGCGGGCGGCTGCCGCGGCGTCGATCACGGCTTGTGCGGCGGCGGCCTGCTCGGCGCGGTCGCGGATGAGGTGGGCGGCTTGGGCGAGGGGCATGGCCTCGATGGTCGCCAGGTCGCGGCGCGCGGACTCGGCACGGGTGCGCCACCGGGCCGCTTGGGCCGGCGCGCTGGTGACGGGCTGATCGCCTGCCACGTGGCGGCGCAGGTCCGCGCGCTCGTTGACCTGTCGTGCGGCTGTGCGTTGCGCCTCCTGTCGGGCCTCGTCGAGCCGGTCGCGGGCGTGGACCACGCGGGGGTCGTGGTCGGCTTGCTGGTGGGCCACGGCGTCGGCCCACAGCTGCACGCCGGTGCCGGTCACTGGGAGGCTGCCCCAGCGTCGCCGCACGGTGGTCTCGACCGCGTCGTGCTCGTCGCTGGCGGAGGTCAGGGCGCGGGCGGTGGCGCGTTTGCGCAGCCCGCGCGCGGAGCGGTGGGTCTGCGAGGCCTGCCACAGGCGGTCTCTGGTGGCCAGGTAGGCGGTGGCGTCGCCGGCGGCCTGTGCGATGAGCGGGGCGGCGACCTCGGCCCGCACTCGGTCGACGGTCTCCTCGGCGGTCGTGAGGATGGTCTGTTGCTGGTCGGCCTCGGCCTGGTGCTGGCGTGCCTGGTGCTCCAGCGCGGTCGCGGCGTCCTGCCAGCGGGCGGCTTGAGCTTCGGCGTGTTCGATCTGCTCGGCCAGCCGGGCCCGCTCGGCGGTGACCACGCGTGCCGGACTGTCGGCGACGAGCCCGGCGACCGCCTCGCGAGCGGCCACGGTTGCGGCGGCCAGGCCCCGGTCGGCGCGGTCGCGCTCGAGCGCGAGGATGACCTGCGCGCGGGCGTCGTCCAGGTCGGCGGCGACGAGGTGCAGGTGGTTGGTGTCCTTCCCGCGGGTCATCCCGACGTACAGGCCGGAGGCATCCAGCGCGTCGGACAGGATGGTGTGCGAGGCGATCACGGTGGCGCCCTGCACGCCGTAGGCGGTGGTGGCGTAGGCCAGGTGGGTGTGCTCGGCCACGTAGGCCGCGGGCAGGTGGACGGTGCGCTGCCGCCTTCGGCCGGTCCCGTTCTCCCTGGCCCACACGGTGCCGTCGGTGCTGACCTGCTGGACGGTCCAGGTCTGCCGGTTGGCCACCTGCACCTCGGCGTCGTTGCGGCGGGTCGCGATCACGTCGCCGCGGCCGATGCTCAGCCCGTCGCTGCCGGTTGCCGTGCTGTGGTCGTCGACCTGGCCGGCGCATACTCGCTGGTCGCGGATGCGCGCGTTCAGCTCACGGGCTTCGTCGTTGGTCGCCACCGTGATCGCGTCCCCGTCGCGCCTGCCACGGGCGATCGCGTCGTGCATGTCCTCGGTGCTCTCGTGCAGCACCACCAGGCCCAGGGCGTGCAACTGGTCGAACAGCCGTGCCGGGTGCTCGCCCCGACGCATCCGTACGGTCAGGCCTGCGTAGTCGGGGTCGGTGAAGCGGTGCACGCTGCTCATGTCGAGCGTGTGCGGTGCGAGCTGGGCGGCCATGTCGAGCACGCCGCCGCGGCCCACCGCGGACAGTTGCGCACGGTCGCCGACCAGGGCCAGGGTCGCGCCGGCCTCGTCGGCGAGGGTGAGCAAGGCCAGGGCGGTGTCCTGGTCGAGCATCCCCGCCTCGTCCACCACGATCCGCTCCGCGCGGATCAGCCGCGCGGGGTTGGTCGGACCGGTGTAGGCCGCGCCGGTTTGGGGGTCGGTGTCGCCGACGGCGAGGCGGGTCCACACGCCGTCGGCGTTCCAGCGCCAGCCGTGCTCGTAGACGAGCTTGGCCACCGATTCGGTCGGCACGCCGAGCTCCTGGCCGGCGACGTCGGCGGCTTTCTTCGTCGGCGTCACCACCCGGACCGCACGCCCCTGCGTCGCGGCGGCTTCGATGGCGGCGCCGAGCATGGTGGTCTTGCCCGCGCCGGCCGCGCCCTCCACGACCACGAGCGGATCACTCGATGCGATCGCGGCAGCGGCCTGGACCTGCTGCGGGTCGAGCCCACGCCGGCGCGCAACGTGCGACACGTCCGGTGTCGCGTGCACATCGCCCGTGGCGCGTGCGGCGAGCAGGTCGCGCAGCCGCATCTCGACGGCGACGACGTGCAGGGTGGTCAGGTGCGCGACGTGCTCGGGCTGCACGGCGCCGGGCGGTAGCACCGACAGGCAGTCGTCGGCCGCCAGCCGCGTTGTCATCGCGATCAGCTCGCGCAGTTCGTCGTGCTGCGCGCGCACGCCGGTCTCGGTGATGATCCGGGTGACGTGCTCGGCGATGTCGTGCGCGGTCCACGTCGACGCGTGTGCGGCGCACCGGTCCAGGGCACGGCTGGCGACCTGTTGCACGCGCAGGTCGTCCAGCGACACGGCGGGTGGCACGGGCACCCGCGGCGGGTTCGGCCGATACCCGGCGTCCTGCAGCTCGGCGCGCCAGGCGGCCTCATGCCCGAGCTGCGTGGGCTTCTTGTGCGGACGCTCGTGGTCCCACGCCTTGGCCTGCAACCGGGCGCAGACCACCGGGCCGGGCTCCTGGCCGGGGTGGGCGGCGTGCCACTGCGCCTCGAACATCGCCAGGTTGGCCGTCACCTGGGCCGCGCGCTTGCTCATCACCGCGTTGTACGGCGCCAGCTCGGCCACCTCCCCGGTGACCGGGTCCAGTGTCAGCCCGTGGGCGTCCAGCACCGCGGCGAGCTGCGGGTGGGCGGCGATGACCGCGGTGCCCAGGGCGCGGATCGCGCCCTGCTGGCGAAACAGGGCCGCGGTGTCCAACCCACGCCAGGCGCCGGCCGCCCAGACCCGGGTGCCGATCTGGAGGTGGATGTGCCGGTGCGGGTCACCGGCCCGCGACGTCTTGTGGACCACCGAGACCGTTTCGAGCTGGGCGACCGGCACCACCTCCTGCGCTCCCCGCGGGCCAACCCGAGTCACCGAGTGCTGCCCCAACCAGGACCGGATCTCGCTCACTGCGTCGCGCTGCGCCGCATCCAGCGCCGCCGACACCTCCGGGTGCAAAGCGGCCGCGATCGATAGCGACTTCGGCGCGTTGACCACCATCTCCGCGAACCGCGGCGATCCCCGCCGACTCTGCCCCGGCTGCCGGGGTATGCCCATCGACTCGCCCGTCAACGGGTTGATCCAGTCCACCCACTGCGCGTACTCCTCCGGGGTCAGCGCACCCTCGCCGACCACCGTCCCGTCGCCGTCGACCACGACGAACTCCGCCAGGGCGGTCCCGCCCTCCAGGTAGTACTCATCAGCACGCGAACGATCCGACTCCAGGTAACGGCGCGCATCCGCACCCGAGCCCCGGAACAGGATCACGCCGCCCCGCATCACCCACCCCCGCACCGCGTGTAGTTGCAACTACCGGAGGTAGCATACGTCCATTCATTCGGAGGGGCGACCGGGCTGGGTGGTGCTACAGCGTGGGCTCATCGGGATGCCGGTCGGGATATGGCCTGGGCACTTGTCCGGATCAAGTGCGGTTTCCGCGTCACTGAGGGACAAGGCTCCGGCCGAACTGAGTACTGGCTGCCTCGGGGTGCTAGTTCGTCTTCCGCTCACTCGGAGCCGTGAGGACCGACAGACCAGAGCACCATGGCCCGCCTCGACCCCGGCAACCTCGACGTAGGCGACGTGGTGACGTTAACGATGTACATGGGGCTGACTCCGAGGCCCTTCCGCGGCCGCCGGCGCCGTCGACCCGGCGGTCTACACCTACGCCGAACCTGGCGACCGCCCGGCCTCGACCGTCATCCGGTGCTCGTGTCCTGGATGGTCAAGACTGTCGAGTATTGGGCGCAGGTGGCGCGCGAGTCGGGTGTGCAGTCGTCAAGAGCCGATCCCGAAACGAGTATCTCGTAGTTGGCTGCGGGAAGGTCGCCCGGAATCGCGAATGTCAATTCAAAGGAGCCATTCGAACGAGGTGTGACCTCGCCGACACCTCGTCGCTCGCCGTTGCCGCTGATGCTGACCTGGTAGTGCCGGCCGCTGCCCGCCTGACACTGTGCGCCGTCGGCGGTCAGCGTCACCGTGGTGCCAGCGGTCGTGGCCGAAGGCGTCAGCGACAGGCTCGGTGGAATGCAGCCGTTACTTGCGGTGTTGGAGCATCCACCGAGGACACTGGTTACCACCAGCACGGCGATGGCTAGGAGCTGTGGGACGGGCGTTCGCGGCTTCACGCTGTTCATGCTCCTCTGCAGAGATCGACAGCGGGAGGGGCCGGCGACGATCCGGACCCTCCCGCTGCTGGTCGTGCTACTTGGTGGTCACGTCCGCGCGTGCGACCCCCATCGATGTGGTCGCCTGGGTCACCAAGTCGTTGACCGAGGCGGGCAGGCCGGTTGCCACTTGCCCGGTGGCCAGGGGCGCGACTGTACCGGCTTGGTCGTGGAACCGACCGCTGGGTCCGGCGACCACGAAGTAGATCCCCGGCTCCTGCTCGGCTTCTCGCAGGAACAAGACATACGAGTCGCCAACGACGAACAGCGGGTCGTCGTCGACCTCGTAGCGGTAGCCGTTGAGGGGCCCGCCAGTCTGTCGCACGACGATTGACTTCGTCGCTGGAGATTTGGATCCCCACGTGTTCACGGTGAAGTCGAAGTCGGTGAACGGGATGCCGTCCCTTGCGAACTCTCGGTTCACGTCGCGAACTGTTCCGACGGCGACGACCTGTGCCTGGTCGGCGAGTTGGGCGACTGATGTGGCCGCTAGCGCGTAGCTCAGGTGGATGGGCACGACGTCCCCAGGTGAGTACGGGGCTGACAGACTCGCCGGCTGGGCGGCATGCGCATGTGCCACACCGACCATGGTGCCACCGGCCAGGGCAAGCGCTCCGGTGGCGATAGCAGCAACAACAGTGAATGCCTTCCTAGTAGAGCGCATTGACACCAGCCACCTCGTCCGCTGTCGGGTTGTAGATGCCGCATCTCTCCGACGTGTATGGATTCATGAGATAGCAGCCGCTGCGGTGTGCCAGGCCTAGGCCGTGACCGATCTCGTGGGCGGCAACTCCCTGGGTGGTGGTCGCGGCGTAGTTCTTCGTGTAGTAGTAGTTGAGTTCCGAGCCCACCGACTGCAGCGTTCCGGTGGCTGGCGACCATGTTGTCAGTCCATCCCAGGTGACGTCGCTGAAGTTGACGTCGTACATCTGGAACGGCTGATTGCCTACTGGGCGGGTCATGTTGACGTCGGTGTAGTTCCAGGCGTCGATGGAATTAAGCCAGGCGGATGCAGTTCCAGAATAGGTGGCGCTGATCTGTACCGGGATGTTGCCCGATGACCATTTCGCCCCCGTCAGGTTGTATGCCTGCGCCGGGGCCGTCACGCCGACCGTGAACAGACTGACCATCGCCGCGGCGACGATAAACCTTCTTGCTATTGCCCTTCGCATTGCGCCCCTCCTCTCGTCGGACACTGCGGCGGTGGTTCCGCCCATCCGGCTGCCCTGGAAGACGACGCGGGACTCCCGCACAGACATTTCGTGCCCGACGCAAGTGCGGTCGGTCGATGCCCACCCAACCTGCGGTCGTCTCTGCGGCCAAGGAGGGAACAGCGGCAGTCAAAGGCAATACCGTCCGCTACGCCAACATAGCGCGCGACTGCTCCGCAGAACCTCCACCCCCCATCTCGCTGCGGTATGGTCGCTTGCGCCGCGCTGAGAACAACGTAGCCGTTCGCCGGGTGCAGGGGAAGCGATTCGGAGGTCGAGATTGCACCGCTCGCCGCTCTTAGTTGGACGTCCATATACTTACGCCAACAGAACTAGTCGGACGTCCGAGACAGACATGTGTTTAGTTAGCCCGTTCTAGCGTCGCCCGATGATGGCGACTTGGTTTGGCTCGGAGGAATCTTCCTCAGGACTCCCAAGGGCGCCGCGCCGGGATTGTGGCGTCACGATGTTGGGAGCGGCCGGAGTGCGGGTGTTGAGCCGGTCGTGTCGTCGGTGGAGTGCGAGCCGTGGCACGCACTCGGGGATGTGGGCTCCCGAGTGTCAGCCACGGGACCTGGCCACCGTTCGAGCGCGCCCTGGCCGTCGGCCTCAGTTCGCCGGTCGCCGCGTCGCTAACCGGCCCGTCCGCGTCGTCCGGCTGGGAGGAGTCCTCGGGTACGGGCCTTGGCGACCCAGCCTTGCGCGGTGGACAAGGCGACGCCGCTGATGGTGGCCATCGTCGCTGAGGGGTTGGTGTCGCCGCTGGCGGCGAGTCGGCCGTGCTGGAGGGCGACGAGCTCGTAGAAGTCGGGGGTCTGCTTGGGGTCGCCGAGGGGCTTGAGCAGGTCGCGTTCGGCGATCTTGCGCCCGGAAGGCAGTTCGATCTTGCCGCCGGTGATGGTGCTGGTGCGCTTCATGGCAAACAGGCGCTTGTTGATGGCCGCTTCGATGCGGGCGGTGGGCAGCTCGCGCAGGAGCTGGCTTGTGATCGGGTCGCCGGGTCGCCACGGCAGGTAGACGACTCCGGTGATGCGGACCTCCTCGGGGACTGCGAGGAGCTGGCGCTGGAGCCGGAGGAACACTCGGGTGTGCGTCGGGTTGTGCTCGATGTAGCGCCACCGGCCGCCGATCGTCTCGTTCTGCTCGGAGCCAAGCTGCCCCTGCCGCTGCTCGTCGGTGAGCACCTGGTCGTCGTAGCCGAGTGCGGCGTCGAGCTGTGCGCTGGCGTCGTCGGGCCGCTCGCCGGGGAACCGGTCCGGCAGGTACCAGCCGGCGGGCAGGTCGTCCTGGACGAGCAGCCCGTCATAGGACTGGTCGCCAGGTCGGCGAGGAGCCATCGGCACAGAGGTCAGCCTAGCGAACCACAAGCCATCTCATGTAGTTGCCAGTAGAGCCGCACCGTGATCTAATCTCGTGCATCCGCGAGAACATGAGGTGTGTCGTGGGTGAGGTGCACGCGTTGACGCGTCCAACGCTGGCGCACTATGTGCAGACCCGCGAGGAACTGGAGTGGCGCGCGGACGAGGTGCTGCGATCTGTGGCTGAGGGCAGACTCACGCTGCGCATGGAGCACAGTTACCCGCTGGCGGATGCCCGACAGGCGCTGATGGACATTGCCTCGCGGCGCACCACGGGCAAGCTGCTGCTGCTGCCCTGAGGCGATGCCGTTGCGGGAGGCTTCACGGATGAATCCTGATTCATGATTTTGTCCCGAGGGATGTTGTATATTTTGCGAGGCAGCCCGTTCCCGGGCGTAGAGCATGGCAAAACAGCGCAGACGTAAGGCGCACAGGGAAGCAGACATGGACCATTCCGAAATGGAAAGCAACCCGACTTTGGTGGGAGATCCCCCGATCGCAGCCAACCGGCAGAAGCTGCGTAGCCTGCTGGCCTGGTGCCCGATCGTGGCCACGGCAACGCAGGTGGTTCCTTGTGCGTTTTTCATCGCGCTGAGCGGATATCGGATTGCGATTGGCGGATTGGCAGTCTTTGCCGCCACCTGTGCCAGGCCGTTTGAGTACTATCACCAGCCGACAATCCGATTCACGTTTTATGCCATTGCCATTGCATTGTCCGTGTTGAACCTGACCATGTACTTCTATGCCAGGCGGCAAAGGCTGGCTCCCGCCGCGCGCTGGCGGATGCGACCGCTACCGGCGCGCGAACGGTTCACGCAGAGAATCCAGCTTTACAGCTCCCTGATTACATTGGCGATGATAGCGGGAGACGTGCTGAATCATCATCTCCACGGGTTGAGTTAGAACGCCTTCGCACTGTGCGCTCAGAAGTGGAAGCTGTAGCGCAGTTCTCCGTAGATCATGCGCGGATCGTTGTAGTGGAAACCGCCGATGGTGACGGAGTTATCCAGCAGCACACGATGGTTGGTCACGTTGACAATGGTGGCGGAGACGCGCCAGCGATCCCCGAAGTTTCTTCCGCCGGAGAGATCGAAGGTGGTGTGTGCGGGCAGATAGTTTGCGTTCTATGGCCCGATGTTGGCGCCAGCCAGGCCGTTGTGCAGACCGGAGCCGTAATATACGTTGGAGCCGATCCATGCCGTGGCAGGTAGCTGCAGCGTGAAACCCGTGTTGAGGGTGTTGCGCTGGTCGTGATCCACCGGAACATAGGCCTGCCCGATGTTGCAGGATGGGTCCGTGGGAATGGAGCAGGCGAAGCCTCCGGTAATCTGCCCGCGTTCTTCGGCAATCTGGTTGGAGTAGGTCACGTAGAACTGCCCGCGGCGCTGGACCACCGGTGAGTGCAGGGTCATCTCCCAGCCTCGCACCAGGGCCCCATCGACGG
>DAIDJQ010000086.1 GCA_027451305.1 Cellulomonas sp. | reverse complement strand
CCCCCGCCGTCCCACCCGCACCTGGAGGAGCGAGCATGACCGCTGTTGCCCTCGTCATCGCCGTTGGGCTGTTCGCCCTCTCGGTCGCTTCCGGGATGCTCGGCCTGGGCGTGGCGTTCGCGGCCGTGCCGTTCCTCGGCTTCTTCCTGCCGGACCTGGTCCACCAGGTCCAGCCGCTGAGCCTCTTCCTCAACGGCGTGACCGCACTGTTCGCAGCCTTCGGATTCGCCCGCAGCCGACTGGTCGCCTGGCGCCCGGCACTGCTACTCACCGCCGTCACGGCCACGGTCGCACCTGTCGGAGCGTGGCTGGCGCAGTACGTCGCCCAGGGGTGGCTGTGGGGCATCTACCTCCTGGCCGTCGTCTACCTCGCCGCCCAGATGTTCCGGCCCTCGGCCACCAAGCCGGACGCAGCCCCGCACCCGAGGCTCGGCCTCGCGCTCGCCCTCGCGGTACCCATCTCGATTCTGGCGGGCCTACTCGGCGTCGGGCCGGGCTTCCTCCTCATGCCGGTGCTCATCCTGGCCGGCTACGAACCCAAGCTCGCGGCCGGCGTCAACGCCGTCGCCGTCACCCTGCCGTCCTTCACTTCCCTCATCCCCCACATCGCCACCGCACGCGTCGACCTGTCGCTCGCCGCCGTCCTCGTCGTCGTCGGCGCCGTCGGCGCCTTCCTCGGCGCCAGGCTCACCAGCAAGTTCGTCTCGGGGCCTGTCCTCAAGCGGGTCTTCGGCGTCCTCATCGTCGTCATGACCGCCGTGAAGATGGTCACCCTGCTCACCGGCTGAGGTCCACTGGTCGGCATCGAGATCACCACGCGTCGGCCGCTACGCGTCCACCTGTTCGCCGGCCTGGCCGTCGACCAGACCCGGGTCCACAACCACGCCGCCCGGCGCGCACCCTCGGCGCCGGACAAGCCCTGGGCCAGCGGCACAACAGCGGCCGCGGCCCCCCGCGCGCCAGTGCGCGCCGGAGGGGAACGCCGGCCCCTGCCTGCGTCACACACCGACAGGCGTCTGCCGGCTCGCACCGACCAACCCACGCAGGGCCGGGATGCCCACCGGCTCATCGGCCAGCAGCGGGACCAAGGAGCAACGAACGGCGTCGCGCCGCAGCACCCGCTCGACCTGCGCAATCTCATTGGCGGCACGACGCAGCAGGAGCGGGTCGTCGGTCTCAGCCGCCGCCAGCGACTCGTTGATCACCCAGGCCCACGGATGGATGCCAGCACGCTCGAGATCCTGCGCCAGGGCCTCGGCCTCGAGCACAGGCGTCGCCTCCGCGAGGGTCACGATCAGCACCTTCGTGTGGAGAGGGTCCTGAAGGCGCATCAGCGGGGTCGTGAATGTGCCGGACACACCGGCAAGCTGCCTCGTGACGTCACGGTGGTAGGAGCCGGTGGCGTCCAGAAGCAGCAAGGTGTGACCCGTCGGGGCCGTGTCCAGCACGACGAACGTGCGCCGACCCTCGTTGACGACCCGCGAGAAGGCCTGGAAGACGGCGATCTCCTCGGTGCACGGCGACCGCAGGTCCTCCTCGAGGCTTGCCTTGCCCGCGTCGTCGAGCGCCGCACCCTTCGCCGCAAGGACCGCGGCCCGATACCTCTCGGTCTCGGCGACCGGGTCGATCCGCGAAACGCTGAGCCCGGGCAAGGAACCGGCGAGGGTCTGGTCCAGGTGCGCGGCGGGGTCGGTCGTCGAGAGCAGAACCGGCAGACCACGGTCGGCGAGCGCGACCGCGATAGCCGTCGCGACGGTCGTCTTGCCCACTCCGCCCTTCCCCATCGTCATCACCAGGCCATGTCCCTGCCGTGCGAGCTCGTCCACGAGCGAGGACAGCGTGCCGCCGGCGAGCGGAGCCCCAGCTCCGGCTCCGCTCGGGGTCACCGCGCCGCCAGGCGACGGGGAAGCGAACAGGTCCGCCAAAGCCTCCAGGCCGACGAGGTCGAAGGGGCGCAGGCTCAGTTCGTCCCGGGGCAGCTCCGCCAGCTCCGCAGGCAGGTCGGCGAGAACCGCCTGCTCCCGCGCGAAGACGGCACCGGCCAGCGCATCGGCTCCCTCCGGGCGTGGCAGCACGGCGTTGACCACCAGATGCTGGCGCTTCATCCCGAGGGCTGCGAGCTCCTCGTGGGTACGCGCCACCTCCGCCACGGCGGCTCGCTGCGGACGCGTCACGAGGACGATCCGTGTCCTGGCGCTGTCCGCCAACGCGTCGACCGCCGATGCGTAGGTCGACCGCTGCTTGTCCAAGCCGGCCAGCGGTCCCAGGCATGAGGCATCGCCCTTGCCCGCGTCCAGGAACTGGGTCCACGACGTCGGCAGCTGCAGCAAGCGGATGGTGTGACCGGTGGGCGCCGTGTCGAACACGACGTGGTCGAACCCACTCACCTCGTCGGTCAGAAGGGCGGTGAACTCGTTGAAGGACGCGATCTCGGTGGTGCACGCCCCGGACAGCTGCTCCTCGATGAGCGCGACCTCGCCAGCCGGCAGCAAGCCGCGCACCGGAGCCACGATCCGCTCCCGGTACACCGCGGCGGCCTGCTCGGGATCGATCTCAAGAGCCGACAAGCCAGGCACGGACGACACGGTGGTGACGACGTCCCCGATGCTCATGCCGAACACGTGCCCGACGTTCGAGGCCGGGTCGGTGCTCACGAGCAGCACCGCCTTGCCCGCGCGCGCCAGCTCGATCGCGGACGCACACGCCACCGACGTCTTGCCGACGCCGCCCTTGCCCGTCAGGAACAGGTAGCGCGGCGCATCAACCAGGAAGCCTGGCAGCACCCGGGACGTCAGCACGAGCCGCCGCCGCAGCAGCTGCCCCCCGCGCCGGCCAGCGGCAACAGGCGCACGGCACCAGCCGGAACGGGCTTGCCGACCCACCGGCCAAGCTCGGTCCGGTCGGGATAGCGACCCGCCATGGCCACGACGTCGTCGACCAGCACCAGCGGCAGGCCCGCCGAGCCGGACACCTTCATGAAGTCGAGCACCGCTTGACGAGCGGTGAACGCAGCCGGCGTCGAGGCGAGGTTATACCGCTGGACCTCGGCCCCGCTGCTTCGCACCCAGTCCACGTCGGCCGAGAACGTCACCAGTTCCTGCGGCACGTCCGGACCGCACACGCCCGTGCTGCAGCACATGGCCGGCTCAAACACCTCGATCGTCGTCACTGCACCGCTCCTCGGACTGCGCCGTTCTGAATCGACGTCCTTCGATGCAGACTATCAACGTTGGATCGACAGCAGTCAATCCAGGCCCGCATACTGGTGCAATGAGCAGTACCGCCGTCCTGCCGTTGACCGACGTCAACGCATGCTCGCCGCCGCTGGTCCGCGCCCCCATGGAGCCGCTTGTCGCCGTCGACCTGGCATCCCGCTTCAAGGCACTTGCCGATCCCGCACGGCTGCGTCTGCTGTACCTGATCGGGGCGCACGAGTCCGGCGAGGCCTGCGTCTGCGACCTGACCGAGCCGCTCGACTTGAGCCAGCCGACCGTCTCGCACCACCTCAAGGTGCTCCGGGAGGCCGGAATGGTGACCGGCGAGCGTCGCGGCACCTGGGTCCACTACAGGCTCGTCCCGGGCGCGCTCGACAGCCTGCGGGACGTCCTCGGCGGGGACCTGCTCTAGCTGCGCCACCACCCGCGTTGGCGGCGGCTTCGCTGCAGCCGTCCGCCGCATGGGACCGTCGGCGCCACCTATGGCTGTCCGAAACCGCTCTGGCCCGCACCGGCCCGCCACCGCCACCTGACCGGAAGACCTCCGGAAGGCGTTTGCCCGACCGGCTGCGGCCTCTCCCGGCGGCCCCAGTCTTGACAAACGTCAATCGCTCAGCACATATTGCCTAAACGTGCGTTGAGTGACTGGGGACACGTCGGAGCGCGAGAGACGTGACGGGTCTCAGTGACGAGATCGAGAGAGGGCTTGGACCATGACCGCCACCGACCCCGGTCCGCAGATCACGCTGGACCAGCAGGTTGCGCTCCGGACGGCCGCGACCCGGCTCCAGGGCGAGTTCCAGGGCACGTTCGGGGTGGAGACGATCGATCGTTTCCTGCAGTCGTCCTACGACCAGTTCGCCCCCAGGGCCCATGTCACCAGCTTCCTGCCGTTGCTGGCCGAACGGTTCGCCAAGCAGCGCCTGACGGCGCTGGCGCGGATCGAGGGCAAGGCACGCGACGGCAAGCCTGTCGTGCTCTTCTTGTGCGTGCACAACGCCGGTCGCTCTCAGATGGCGTTGGGCTTCTTCGAGCACTACGCCGGCGACGCGGCGATCGCCTGGTCGGGCGGGTCGGAGCCTGCCAGCGAGGTCAACCCGGCGGCGGTGACGGCGATGGCCGAGCGCGGCATCGACATCTCCCGCGAATACCCCAAGCCGTGGACGGACGAGGTGGTCCGGGCCGCCGACGCGATCATCACCATGGGCTGCGGCGACGCGTGCCCGATCTTCCCGGGCAAGCGCTACGAGGAGTGGGAGCTGGACGATCCGGCCGGCAAGTCCGTCGAGGACGTGCGCCCCGTGCGGGACGAGATCGAGCGTCGGGTCCTGCGCCTGCTGGCCGAGCTGGAGGTCTCGACCCACGCCTGATCGGATTCGGGCCCGCGATGTGGCAGTCGTCGCCGGCGGGTGATCAGGCGGCGACGGTGGTGTGCTGGGCCAGGGCGTGAACGCGGCGGGCAAGCTCCTCGACGGCGTGGTCGAAGGCGGCGTCCGTGCCCTCGGCCACCGGGTCGGGCACCGACCAGTGCAGGCGGCCGGCACCGCCAAGCTCCTCGTGGGCGTTGTCGCACACCGTCACGACGAGGTCCTGGTCGGTCACGACGTCGGCGACGGCACGCGGCGCGGCGGCCGTCAGCGTCAGCCCGTGGCGGGCCGCCGCGGTCACGGCCGCCGGCTCGATCGCCGGTGCCGGATGCGTGCCGGCCGAGGCGACCGGGATATCGCTGGCCTCGCTCCACAAGGCCGCTGCGATCTGCGAGCGGGCCGAGTTGCCCGTGCAGACGAACACGACCCGCCGGACGGTGATCCGCGCGCTGGGCAGCAGGTCGTCCAGCGCGTCGGGCGCCACGTGCAGGTACGTGCGGCGCCGATCGCCGTGCGAGCGCGTGCGGGTCACCAGACCCGCCTCGGCCAGGACGGCGACGTGGTGGGCCAGCAGGTTCGAGGTGATGCCCAGTGCGGCCTGCAGCTCGACCGGTGCGGCGTCACCGACGGCCAGCAGGTCCATGATCCTCAGCCGGGCCTGGTCGGCCAGCGCCGAGTGGCGGGCGACCCGCGACCGAAACTGGGTTTGCTCACTGTTCATTGCCGCAATCTTGACTGAGTTACTTCGACCGAGTCAAGATCTGCCGCGATGAACACCTCCCCACCCTTGTGGCGACGGGCCTTCGCCGAGCTGCTCGGCACCGGACTGCTCGTCGCGGTCGTCGTCGGCTCCGGCATCGCCGCCCAACGGCTGTCGCCCAACGACACCGGCCTGGCGCTCCTCGAGAACGCCATGGCGACCGCGTTCGGTCTAGCGGTCCTGATCGTGGTCTTCCAGCCACTGTCCGGGGCCCACTTCAACCCGGTCGTCACCCTCGTCAACCGCACGCTCGGCGACCGGGCCACGGCCACGGAGCTGGTCACCTACGTCGCCGCCCAACTCGTGGGCGCGTGCGGCGGCGCCGTCCTGGCCAACGCGATGTTCGCGGTACCCACCTCGATCGCGACCACCGACCGGACAGATACCGGGCGGCTGCTCGGTGAGGTCGTCGCCACCGCCGGCCTGGTGCTCCTGATCTTCGCCCTGGTCCGCACCGACCGGACTCGAATCGTCGGGCCCGCGGTCGGCGCCTACATCGGCGCCGCCTACTGGTTCACCTCCTCAACCTCCTTCGCCAACCCCGCCGTCACGATCGGCCGCGTCCTGACCGACTCCTTCGCCGGCATCGCGCCCGGCTCGGCGGCCTGGTTCGTCGTCGCCCAGCTCGCCGGCGGCACTGTCGGCCTTGGCCTGCTCCTGCTGTTGTTCCCCTCTCCCCGAAAGGCTCTGGCATGACCCACCTCGTCATCGTCGGCGGCAGCGACGCCGGCGTGTCCGCCGCTCTGCGCGCCCGCGAGCTCGACCGGACCACCGACGTCACCGTCGTCGTCGCGGACTCTTACCCCAACTTCTCCATCTGCGGCATCCCCTACTACTTCACCGGCGAGGTCAGCCCCTGGCAGTCCCTGGCCCACCGCACCGCCGCCGATCTCGAGGCGACCGGCATGCAGCTGCGGCTGGACACCTTCGCGACCGCCATCGACGTCGCCGGGCGGCGGCTGGCCGTGCGCACGCCGGACGGCGCCACCGAGGAGATCGCCTACGACGAGCTCATGGTCGGCACCGGCGCACTGCCCTCCCGCGCCGGCATCGCCGGCCTCGAAGCGCTCGGGCCGGACGACGGCGTGCACGTGCTGCACTCCATGGGCGACACCTTCGCCATCGACGCCCAGCTGGCCGAGCGCGCGCCCCGCAGCGCGATCATCGTCGGCGCCGGCTACGTCGGCCTGGAGATGGCCGAGGCCCTGACCGTCCGCGGGCTGCGCGTCACCCAGTTCCAGCGCGGCCCGCAGGTGCTGTCCACCCTCGACCCCGAACTCGGCGCACTGGTCCACGACGAGCTCGTCGGCCACGGCGTCGACGTCGTCCTCGACACCACGATCACAGCCATCGCCAAGACGTCCGCCGGCCTGACCGTGAGCGGCACGCACGCCGGGCAGCCGGTCCAGGCCACCGCCGACCTCGTGCTCGTCGTCGTCGGCGTGCGCCCCAACACGGCCCTCCTCGAGAGTGCCGGGGCCTCGCTCGGTGCTGGCCGTGCGATCCTCGTCGACGACCACATGGGCACCGGCCTGCCGCACGTGTGGGCCGCCGGCGACGGCGTCGTGACCCACCACCGCCTCCTCGGCGTCACCTACCTGCCTTTGGGCACCACCTCACACAAGCAGGGCCGCATCGCCGGAGAGAACGCCCTCGGCGGCGACCGAGCCTTCGCCGGCTCGGTCGGCACCCAGGTCGTCAAGGTCTTCGACCTCGTCGCCGCCCGCACCGGCCTGCGCGAGCGCGACGCGAGCCCGGCGGGCTACAGCCCCGTGACCACCGCAGCCGCCGCCGACGACCACAAGCGCTACTACCCCGACGCACACCCGATCTCGTTCCGGGTGACCGGCGACACCCGCGACGGCCGCCTGCTCGGCGCCCAGCTCGTCGGTCGCCGCGGCACCGAAGTCGCCAAGCGCGTCGACACCTACGCCACCGCCATCTATGCCGGACTGACCGTCGAGCAGGTCAGCGAGCTCGACCTGTCCTACACCCCGCCCCTCGGCTCGCCGTGGGATGCCGTCCAGGTCGCCACTCAGGCCTGGTCGGCATCCCAGACCGCCGCCGCTGTGGTCTGACCGCGACCAGCCGACCTACTCCTCGCCGCTGCGAACACGACTCCCTAGGTTCCGCGCGGCAAGGCATCGTCCACCGGCAACGTCACCGATCCGCCTGAGCCTCGAACCGGCGACCTGCCGCAGGACTCGAGCCTCAGGCCTCCGGCCTGCGCGTCTGCAGACTCGAACCCCAGACGCGCACTCTCCGGAGTCAACTCGTCCATGCCAACGGCGACGCGCCGACCCAGGTCGCGGCCTCACCCGCGCCCCATGGCGCACCACTCCCAGGGGGCTTTGTGTCCACTTTCTGTCCATCGACAAGCAAGAAGGCCGCCTCTCCACCCGGAGAAGCGGCCTCTGACCTGCCCGAACGTGGA
>DAIDJQ010000085.1 GCA_027451305.1 Cellulomonas sp. | reverse complement strand
CTGGTGCGCCAGCACTCCACCACCCCGCTGGCCATCGGCGAGATCTTCAACACCGTCTGGGACTACCAGACGCTGATCCGCGAGCAGCTGATCGACTACGTCCGCTCGGCCGTCACGCACACCGGCGGCATCAGCCACCTGCGCAAGGTGCTCGACTACGCCGCCCAGTACCAGGTGAAGTCCGGCATGCACGGGCCCACCGACGTGTCGCCGGTCGGCATGGCCGCCGCGATGCACCTGGGCCTGGCCATCCACAACTTCGGCATCCAGGAGTACATGCAGCACGGGGAGCGCACCAACCAGGTGTTCCGGCAGTCGTTCACGTTCACGGACGGGTACCTGCACCCGGGCGACCAGCCGGGCCTGGGTGTCGAGCTCGATCTCGACGAGGCCGGCCGCTACCCCTACGAGCGGGCGTACCTGCCCTACAACCGCCTGGCCGACGGGACGGTGCACGACTGGTGAACGCTCCCCGCGTCGTGGTGATGGGCGTGTCCGGCTGCGGCAAGTCGACGGTCGGCGAGCTGCTCGCCCGGCAGCTGGGCGTGCCGTTCGTGGACGGTGACGGCCTGCACCCGGCGGCGAACGTCACCAAGATGCGCGCCGGCATCCCCCTGACCGACGAGGACCGCTGGCCCTGGCTGGACGCGGTCGGTGCCGGGCTCGCCGCCGAGCCGGGCGGTGCCGTGATGGCCTGCTCGGCGCTGCGCCGGGCGTACCGCGACGTGATCCGGCGTGCGGCACCCGGCACGGTGTTCGTCCACCTGCACGGCTCCCGCGAGCTGCTCGCGGCCCGGATGGCGGCCCGGCCGGACCACTTCATGCCGTCGTCCCTGCTGGACAGCCAGCTGGCGACGCTCGAGCCGCTCGAGGGCGACGAGGTGGGCGTGGTGCTCGACGTGGCCCCGCCGGCCCCTGTGCTCGCAGCCTCGGCGGCGCGGTGGCTGGCGCGGGACGCCGTCGTCCCGGCGTGACCCGAGACCCCGCACCCCCGCACCGCCGCACAAGCCGTCCCGGGTCGCCGTTCCCGTGCCACCGGCGACCCGGGGCACCCCTCTCGTCCGACGGGCGGCCGGCGCCGCGACGGCCTGCGGTCAGCCGGCGGAGGTGCCGAACAGCGAGCCGAGCGCGTAGGTCACCGCGGCGGCGCCGTACCCGATGGCCAGCTGGCGCAGCGCCCGCTTGAGCGGCGAGGCGCCGGACAGCACCCCGACCACCGAGCCGGTGCCGAGCAGGGCCACGCCCACCAGTCCGGCGGACCACAGCACGGCCCGCAGGCCCGTGGCGCCGAGCAGGTAGGGCAGCACGGGGATCGCGGCCCCGACCGAGAAGAAGCAGAAGCTGGCGACCGCGGCGCCCCAGGCGGTGCCGATGGTCTCGTGCTCGTCGACCGGGCCGGCCGGCGCCGGCCCGGACCCGGACACCTCGGGACGGTCGCCCGGCAGCGCCGTCGAGGAGCGCAGCAGCGACCCGTCGAGCGGCTGCTCGGCCATGTACCGGTCCAACGAGCCCAGCACCACGGCCGCCCGGTCGGCGGCGGCCGACGCGTCCAGGCCGCGCGCCCGGTACACCAGCGCCAGCTCGTTCGCGTCGACGTCGAGCAGCGGCAGCGCCTCACCGGCCGCCGCCGCGGGCCGGGACGCCTCGAGCAGCTCACGCTGCGAGCGCACCGAGACGTACTCCCCGGCGCCCATCGACAGGGCGCCCGCCAGCAGGCCGGTCAGGCCCCCCAGCAGCACCGTGCCCGTCGGCACGCCGCTCGCACCGATGCCGAGCACCAGCGCGAGGTTGCTGACCAGCCCGTCGTTGGCACCGAACACCGCGGCCCGGAACCGTCCGGAGATGGCGTTGCGGCCACGCGTGGCCAGGCCCCGGATCACCTCCACGTGGATGCGCTCGTCCGCACCCATCGCCTCCGTGGCGTCCGCGTCGAGGTCGGCCGCCCCGCGCATCTCGGCGCGCTGGGCGAGCGCGAGGGTGAACACCGAGCCGAACCGCCGCGCGAGCAGCCCCAGCGAGCGGGTGCGCCAGTCACCGCGCTGCGGACGCCCCCCGTCGCCGCCGAGCAGGGCCAGCCAGTGCGCCTCGTGACGCCGCTCGGCCTCCGCGAGCGCGAGCAGGATGTCCCGCTCCTCCCCGGTGCGGCGCGAAGCGAGGTCGCGGTAGGCGGCGGCCTCGGCACGCTCGTCGGCCAGGTTGCGACGCCAGCGGCGGCGCTGGGCGGCTGTCGGCGCGGGACCGGCGGTGGCGGGCATCGCGCCAGCCTAGCCCGGGCATTTCACGGGCGCTGCGTGCCGGAGATGTGAAAAGTGCTCCTGACCTGGGATGATGTGTCTTGCGAGGGACAGATCAGACCAGGTCGAGGAGCACCTTCCAGGTGAAGAAGACTACCGGGCTCTATCCGCAGCCCAGCGTCGACACGAGAGGCCGGGCGGCGGTCGGGCACGCCGGCGGGGTGCTGTTGACCTCAACGGTCCGCACGGCCGGTCTGGACGTCGGGCTGTCCACACAGCTCGCGCGATGGCGGCCCGCCGGGGCGAGTTATGACCCGGCCAAGATCCTGCTGGACCTGGCGTTGACGTTGGCCCTGGGTGGGGACACCTGCTCAGACCTCGCGGTGGTGCGCGCTGAGCCGGCCGTCTTCGGCCCGGTCGCCTCGGACCCGACACTCTCGCGCACGATCGCCCGGCTCGCGGCGGACGTGAACGAGGTCTTGCCGGCGATCGACCGGGCCCGCGCGGCCGCCCGGGCGCGGGTCTGGGCCGCGGCCGGGACCCATGGCCCGGACCACGGCGTCGACGCCCGCCATCCTCTGGTCGTTGACGTCGACGCCACCCTGGTCACGGCGCACTCGGAGAAGGAGAACGCCAAGCCGACGTTCAAGAAGGGGTTCGGGTTCCACCCGTTGTGCGCGTTCGTCGACCACGGCGCGGCCGGGACCGGCGAACCGTTGGCGATCGCGCTGCGCCCCGGGAACGCCGGGTCGAACACCGCCACCGACCACATTGCGGTCATCAGCGCCGCGCTGGCCCAACTGCCCGCAGGCCGGGCCGGCAAGTCGGTGCTGGTGCGCATCGACGGGGCCGGGTCCACCCACAAGGTCATCGCCTGGCTCACCAGGCGCCGACTGGCCTACTCGGTCGGGTTCACGCTCCCGGAGAACACCCCTGACCTGCTCAGGCGCATCCCCGAGAAGGTCTGGACACCGGCCTACGACGCCCACGACACCATCCGGGACGGCGCCTGGGTCGCCGAGCTCACGCACCTGCTCGACCTGACCTCCTGGCCCCAGGGCATGCGCGTGATCGTCCGCAAGGAACGCCCCCACCCCGGAGCTCAGCTGCGCTTCGAGGACGTCGACGGCATGCGGATCACCGCCTTCGCGACCAACACCGTCCGCGGCCAGCTGCCCGACCTGGAGCTGCGCCACCGGCGCCGCGCCCGCTGCGAGAACCGGATCCGCATCGCCAAAGACACCGGCCTGACCAACCTGCCGCTGGCCTCCTTCGCCGCCAACCGGATCTGGTGCGCCGTCGTCGCGTTGGCCGCCGAGATCACCGCCTGGATGCAGATGCTCGCGTTCGCCGACTCCGAGGCCCGCCGATGGGAACCGAAGAAGCTGCGCTACCGGATCTTC